>QHTX01000068.1:0-15695 GCA_003220975.1 Gemmatimonadota bacterium
CGTCGAAACGCAGGAACTCGTGCCCAGCTGTCATCGTCCCGAAATCGTCGAGACGGCTGAGCTGGTACCCACCTGCCACTCCTGAGGGAGCGGCTCTGATGCGCCCGGGGGCCCGGCCTGACGTCGGGCCCCCTCCGCGTTTCTGGACCCCCGAGCCGCGCCTCGGGTTCGGCGGCTGGGCTGTCGGGGGAGCGGGCTGGGGCGCCGCCACCGACGAGCGCGCCCGCTTCGCCGCCGTGGCCCGAGCCCTCGAGCGCGGCGTCACCTTTTTCGATACGGCCCCGGCCTATGGCGAGGGGGCCTCGGAAGCTCTGCTCGGGCGTGCGCTCCGCGCCGATCGCGACCGCGTGGCCATCGCGACCAAAGTTGGACCGCGCGACGATACCCGCACCTCGCTCGAGGCCTCGCTCTCCCGGCTGCGAACGGACTACGTCGACCTGGTGCAGCTACACGAGGCGATCGAGCGCTGGGAATGGCGGCTCGACGAGCTGTACCGGCTGCAGCGGGAAGGCAAGACACGCGCAATCGGGCTGTGCAACGCCACCCACCGGCAACTCGCCCGTGCACTCGAGCTGGTACCGCTCGCCGCCTACCAGGGACCCTACAACCTGTTCGACCGCGACGTGGAGCAGCGCGAGCTGCCGCTGTGCCGCGAGCGCGGGCTCGCGTTCCTCGCCTACCGGCCGCTCGCCGCCGGTCTCCTGACGGGCAAGTACGCTCTGCCGCCGCAGTTCCCCGCGGGCGACCATCGCGCGGGCATCTACTGGTTCAAGGGCCGCGAGTTCGCCCGGCGGCGCGGCGCGATCGAGCGGCTCGAGCCCCTGGCGCGCCGGCGCGGCGCGGCGCTCGGCGCTCTTGCTCTGGCGTGGGTATTGCAGCGCCCCGGGGTCTCGATCGTGCTGGCGGGGGCGCGGACGGCGGTCCAGGTGGACGAGAACATCGCGGCGGCCGACCTCGCGCTCACGCCCGATGACGTGGCCGCCGTCGACGCGGTGGTGAACGCCGCCTTCCGTCCGGTGCGCGCCAGCGCGCGCGCCCGCACGCTGGCCGCGAGCTGGGGCGTCCGCGAGCGCCTCGTCGTCGAGCGCCTCGACGGCTCCAACAGCTACGAAGCGATCGCGGCCGAGTGGACGGACCACGGGGAGCCGCCCATGATCGCGGCGCAGGTCAAGGTCCTGTGTGACCAACTCGCGGAGCAGGGGTTGTTAGAATAGTGCGGAGCGTGGAATGCGTGATACCGAATTGATGGTCGGGGCGTTCTATAACCCCCACCTGGGCGCGGAGCTGGCCAACGCGGACGGGATCGACCACCTGGCGATGGCGGATCCGCCGGCGGCGACGGACCCGTGGTGGCCGGCGATCCGCGAGCGCTACACCCTGCTGCTCCACGATTACCTGGGCCAGCTGTCGGAGCCGCTGGACGAGCGGTCGATCGCGCGGGCGCGGGCCCTCGCGGAGCTGTACGGCTCGCCCTGGGTGGCCGAGCACTTCCAGTGCCTCCACACCGTGGACGGCGCGTACAACCTCAACTACGTCTTCCCGCCGCTCTACACCGAGGAGTTTCTCGCGCGCTTCGTGGCCAACGCCAAGGCACTCAAGGCCCGGCTCGATCAACCGCTCGTGATGGAGAACATCCCCGGCTTCTTCGACGTCAAGGCGAGCCAGATGCCCGAGCCCGCGTGGTTGCGGTGCTTCTTCGAGGCGACGGGCGTCGGATTCCTGCTCGACCTGCCGCACGTGTGGCTCCAGGCGCATTACCGGGACGTCGATCCGGAGCGGTGGCTCGCCGAGTTCCCCCTCGAGCGGGTGGTGGAGCTCCACGTGGCGGGAGTGGAGCACGACGACGATCTCAAGGGACCCTGGATCGCGCCCGCCGAGCCGAGCGACGAGATGCTCGACTTCATGGCCCACGCGGTGAGCCGCTGTCCGCAGGCGAAGGCCGTCACGTTCGACGCGTTCTCCCCCTCGCTCGCCGCGGACGTCCTGTTCCGGAGCGTGGAGCGGATGCGGCGCGCGCTATGAAGGTCATCGCGCCGACGCTGCTCGCGCTGTGGCTCGGGAGCACCGTGATCCCCGCGGGCACGCGCATCCCGGTTCGTCCAGCGCATCACGAGCGGCAAGGACACGGTCGGAACGCCCGTGCTGGTGCAGACGATGGGCGCACTGGTGCGGGACTCGTGCGTCGTGGTCCCGCCGTACACCCGAGCGAAGGGGCGCATCGTCGTTTCCAAGGGCGGCGGCCGGTTCGGCCGGCACGGGCGGCTGGGACTGCGGTTCGACTCGCTCGAGGTGCGCCCCGGTCGCTGGGCCGCGATCTCCGGCGTGCTCGATACGCTCGAGTACGCCAAGCCGGGGACCCTCACGGACTCGGGGCTCGTCTCGAGCGGGAAGACCTCGGTGGTCGGCGTCGGTAAGCGCCTGGTGCCGGCGGGCGTCGCGGCGGCGGTCGACCTCGCGGCCGCCCCGGTCGCGCTGCTCGGCGGCTATGCGCTGGTGCGCCGGGGACCTCCGGTTCGTATCATCGCGGGCGAGATCGGCGGGATCCGGCTGACCGAGCCCCTCGACCTCGTCGACGACGGCCGGTGCGAGCCCGTGAGCGCGCACCGCGAGCTTGCCGACCTGCCGGCGCTGCCACAGTTCGTGCCCCGCACGGAGAATCGCGCGGGCACCGTGCTCGGCGACCCGTTCAACGTCTTGCTGCTCGGCACCGCGAGCGCGGTCGACAGCGCGTTTGCGCGCGCCGGCTGGGTGCGTGCGCAGAAGCCGTCCGTCCTGGCGGTCACGAAGGAAGTCACGGCGGCGATCGCGAGCCGGCCGGCCATCAGCGCCCCCGTGAGCACGCAGTACTTCGAGAGCCGGCCGCAGGATCTCGCGTACGTGCTGCCCGGGCCGAACGCGCGCATCCGGCACCACATCCGGATCTGGCTGCTCGACAGTCTGTCGCTCGTGTGGATCGGCGCCGCCAACAAGGACATCGGCGTCATCTTCAAGCCCTGGGAGCCGCAGGCGACGCACCGCATCGACTCGCACATCGATCGAGAGCGCGATCGCATCGTGCACGACCTCGAGGCGAGCGGCTGCGCCGATCTGGTCGACTACACCACCCTGCCCGGCGCCGTCACCCAGGCGCGGAACACGTCGGGGCAAAAAATCGTGTCCGACGGCCGCACGGCCGTGGTGCGGCTGCGGCCGTGCGGCCCCTCACCCGTGGCGGTGCCGTGACGCCCGCACCAAGCGATCGCGCGTTGCAGGACGACGTGATCCGGGCGCTCGCGGACGCGCCGTACCGCGGCTCGGCCGAGTGGCGGGCCCGCCGGCTCGCCGACCCCGAGCGGGTGGAGCGCTATGGGCGGTTCCTGGCGCGCCACTTCTACTACGAGCGCCTCGTCCACTTCTTCAAGTACTCGCGCGCGCTGGCGCGCGTGACGGGCCGGCGTCCCGAAGCGATCCTCAGGCGCCCGGGCTTCGACGCCCTGCTTCCCACCGCGGTGCTCGGCAGCCGGGGGACGGCGCGGGCCGTCGCGCGGCTTGCGGTCGAGTACGTCTCCGAGGCCGACGCGCCCATTCCGTATCTCGCCGACCTGCTCCGCTACGAGGAGGCGATGATGGTGGTCGAGGCGGGGCCGCGGAAGTGGCGAGACTCTGATGGTGCCGGGGGAGCAGGGAGCAGGGAGCGGTACCCTCCGGAGAAGGTCGAGGGAACGCTGCTGCTGGAGTTCGCGTTCGATCTGCCCGCAGTGCTCCCCAAGCTGCTCCAGCCGTGGACCGAGCTGCCACCGGCGCCCGTGCGGCCGACCAAGCTGCTCGTCGCGCGGTCGCCCCAGGGACGTGTGGCCGTGGCGCGCAGCGACGCCGCCGTCGCCGCCGTGGTCCAACTCGCGGACGGGAAACGGACGCTCGCCGAGCTGGCGGCGGGCGCGGGGCTGCAGGCGAGCGAGCTCGAGGAGACCCTGAAGGGACTGGTGGACCTCGGGGCCGTGAGGTTCTCCACGGGAAGCTAGCCTCGCGTGGCGCCGCGGCGGACCGCCCAGTAGTTTCGCGGGAGACAACCGCTCAAGGGAGCGACCGTGACGACCAAGTACGAAAGCGCCGACCTGTTGCTCAAGTTGTACGACCTGCGTCGCGAAGCGGTGCTGCGGAAAGCGCGCGCATGGTTCCGCGAGCAGTTTCGCCCCCAGAGCGCGCAGGAGGTGCTCACCGTGTATCGCGGCAAGCACAGCACCCCCTATCGCATGGTGACGACGTACTGGAACATGGCCGCGGCGCTCGTGCTGCACGGCGCGATCGAGGAGCAGATGTTCGCGGACGTGAACGGGGAGCACGTCATGGTGTACGGCCGGCTCCAGCCGTTCCTGGGCGAGCTGCGCGCGGCGCTCCACAACCCCGGATACTTGGACCACCTGGAGAAACTGATCCTGCGGATGCCGGACGCCCAGGCGAGGCTCGCGCGGGTGCGCGGGATGAGCGCCCCGGCCGGCAGGCCGGCGCGGCCCAAGCGTCCCGGGAAGGCCGCGTGACCACCGCCACGATCCCGCGGCCCGACGCCACCGAGTACGCGCCGTTTTACGGCACGTACGTGGGGAAGGTCCCCGACGGAGACCTGCTCGAACTGCTCGAGCGGCAGCGGCGCGAGACGCAAAACTTACTGGCGGGCCTGTCGGACACGCAGGCGCTGCACCGCTACGCCCCCGGCAAGTGGAGCATCAAGGAAGTCGTCGGCCACCTGATGGACAGCGAGCGGGTGTTCTGCTACCGCGCGCTGCGGTTCGCGCGCGCCGACGAGAAGCCGCTCCAGGGTTTCGACGACAAGGCCTGGGTGCCGGCCGGCAGCTTCGACGCCCGCCCGCTCGCCGACCTCGCGGCCGAGCTCGACGCCGTACGGCGCGCCACCATCGCGCTGTTTGGGGGGTTCGACGCCGCAGCGCTGGCGCGCAAGGGCACCGCCAACAACAACGAGGTCACGGTGCGCGCGCTCGCGTGGATCGTCGCCGGGCACGAGCGACATCACGTGGCGATCTTGCGGGAGCGTTACCTGGCGTGACGGTCACCGTCGGTCAGACGGCGCGCCGCAGCCTCACCCTGACGCCGGACCATGTGGCCACGTACGCGAAGCTCACCGGCGACTACAATCCCCTGCACTTCGATGCCACGTTCGTCGAGCGGACGAAGTTCGGAAGGCTCGTCGTCCAGGGAGGGCTCACGACCGGGCTGCTGCACGCGCTTGTCGCCATGGACCTCCCGGGACCGGGGACGGTGTTCCTGAGCCAGCATTGGAAGTTCAACGCGCCGGTGTACATCGGGGACACGATCACGGCGGAGGCGGAGGTGCTGAGCGTGCACGCCTCGAAGCCGGTGTGCCAGCTCGGGATCAAGGTGATGCGACAAACGGGAGAGACGGTGCTCGAGGGAGAGGCGTGGTGCTACACGATGGCACCTTCCGAGCCGCGGGTCTGATGGACTTCGACCCCCTCCCCCAACAGCGCCTCGCGATCGAGGCCCCGCTCGGGCCCACTCTCGTCGTGGCCGGGCCGGGAGCCGGCAAGACCTTCTGCCTGATCCGCCGTGTCCATCGCCTGATCGCCTCCCTCAACTTCGACCCCGCCCGCATCTGCGCCGTGACGTTCACCAACAAGGCGGCAGAGGAGATCGGCGTGCGGCTCAAGCGCACGCTGGGGGAGCGCGCGGAGGAGGTCACGAGGGGGACGCTCCACGCCCTGTGCCTGGCCATCCTCCGCGAGCATGCCGACGCCGCCGGACTCCACCGCGGCTTTGGGGTGGCCGACGAGGAGTACCAGCGGATCGTGCTCGGCCGCCTCGGCGTCCACGCCAAGCGCCGGGGCGGACTGCTCACCCTGTTCACCCGGCGGCGGCTGCAGGACTACCGCCTGACGGCCGGGGACGAGTCGGTGTACCGGGAGTACGCGGCCTACCTGGCGCGCCGCAACATGCTCGACTTCGACGACCTCATCGCGCGGACTGCGACGCTGTTCCGCGAGCGCGGGGACGTCGCCGACGCCGTCGCCGCGCGGTGGGACTACCTGCTCGTGGACGAGTTCCAGGATTTGAACCCGGCACAGTACGAGATCCTGAAGCGGCTCGCGGCGCCCCATCGCAACTTCTTCGCGGTCGGGGATGACGAGCAGTCGATCTTCTCCTGGACCGGCGCCGATCCTCGAGTGCTCGGCCGGTTCCGCGAGGACTTCGGGATCGCGCAGCCCGTCGTGCTCGACCGCAACTGCCGCTGCTCGCACCAGATCTTCGAGACCGCGCGCCGTGTCCTCGCCGAGAATCCGCACCTGTTCGACAAGCGACTCGTGGCCGAGCGGGCGTCCGAGCACGAGGTACGCGCCTACGCCTTCCCGGACGAGGACGCCGAAGCCGCGTGGCTGCTCGACGACCTCCAGGCCGACCAGGCGACCACCGGGCTCACGTGGGGGGATTACGCCATCGTCTATCGCAAGCACCGCGTGGGCGAGCATCTCGAAAGTCGGTTGTTGCGAGCCGGGATCCCTTGTCGGCTCGCCCGGGGGCACTCCATCACGGAAGACGACGTGGTGGGCTACGTGATCGCCGCGCTGCGGGTCATGCGGGATCCGGGGGACCCGGTGGCCCTGGAGGGACTCGCGCGGGTCGTCTTTCGCCGGAGACTTCCTCGGCGTCGTGCGCAACCTCGCGCGCGCCCGTCCTGCGAGCGACCCCGATACGAAGAAGCTCTGGCGCTTCGTCTATCAGGTGGAGAACCTCGGCGCGCTCGCGCGCGCGCATCACTCGCTCCAGGCGCTCGTAGAGGAGCTCCTATCCCAGACCATCGGCCCCTACCGGAACGCTCTGGAAGAGCGACACGACGAGGTCACCGACCCCGCCGACCTGCCCGAGGCCGTGCGGCTGGCGGCGTGCCTGGAACGGGCGATCGCCGCCGAGCAGTCGATCCTGATCGAACCGCAGCGCGGCCTCGAGATCGCCCTGCGCGGCATGCTCGCCGCCGCCGGCATGCGGCACGTGCCGTCGCCGCGCGGACACGAGGCCGGCGAGGGCGACCTGGTGCTCCGCGCCGCGGATGGAGGTGGCGTCGGGCTCGCGCTCGCCCTGTTCAAGGCGCTCCAGCTGCTCCACGCCCGCGAGCTCGGGTCCGCGCTCCCGCGCTACGTCACCTTCGATCTCGAGACGACGGACAACGACGCCGCCACGTGCGACATCGTCGAGATCGGCGCCGCCAAAGTCGTCGACGGGGAGATCGTGGACCGCTTCCACGCGCTGGTGCGGCCCGCTCGACCGATCTCGGCCGGCGCGACAAGGGTGCACGGCTACACGGACGCCGACGTCCGGGACGCCCGCCCGTTCACCGAGGTCTGGCCCGCCTTTCGCGAGTTCGTCGGCGATGCCATCCTCGTCGCCCACAACGGCCAGCGGTTCGACGTCCCGGTGCTGCGACGCCTCGCCGCCGAGCGGGACGGAGTCGAACACCTCGTCTTCTTCGACACGCTGCCGTTGGCCCGCTCGTTGGCGCGCGGCAGCGCCAAGCTGGTCGACCTCGCCACCCGTTTCGGCATCGACCCCGGGCGCTCGCACCACGCGCTCGACGACGCGCTGACGTTGGCGCGCGTGTTCCGCGAGCTGGAGCGGCAACGCATCACCCGCGCGCGGAAGGCGGTCCTGGTGAACCTGCTCGACTACCTCGGCCTCGCGCTCGCGCTCGCACCCGACGACCCGTCGAGCGACGAGCGTCGGATACTGTTCGGTCTGGCCCGGTACTACGCCCTCGGGCGCTACAGCGACTGCCTCGAGTTCTACGCCACGGAGCGGGAACGCACCGGGGCCGAGGCGCCGTCCGTCGAAGCCGTCATCGAGCGGCTGGGCGGGAAGGCCCTCATGGCGCACCTGCGGGCGGAGCCCGAGCCGGCGCATCGCTACCCCGCGGCCCTCGCCCGCCTGCGGGCGCTGATGGACGGCGACGCCGCCCTCACGCTGCAGGACGGCATCGCGCGCCTGCTGGAGCGCGTCGCCCTCTCCACCTCCGCGGGCGTCGAGGTCGACCCCCAGCGCGTGAACCTGCTCACGCTGCACTCGACCAAGGGGCTCGAGTTCACACGCGTCTACGTGGTGGGCGTCGAGGACTTCCAGTTGCCCGGTTACTACGCGGCGATCGAGAACCGGGTGGATGAGATCCAGGAAGCACGCCGCCTCTTGTACGTCGGGATGACGCGGGCGCGCGACCGGCTCGTGCTCACCCGGGTCGATCGGCGGTTCGGGCGGTCGCCCTGGCGCCGGAGGGCTGACTCGGACCCGCAAGCTAGCGCCTCAGCGTAACGACGATCGCGGCATATCCCTCGGTGGGCCCGAAGCGGCTCGCCGCCTCGTTCTGGCTAAGCCAGCGCATCTCGAGTACGGTCTCCACCGGAATCGTCTTTAGGTAGTCGGCCCCGCCGGCGACGTGGTCGTTCAGATACACGCGAACCGTAATGTCCTGGAGTGGCTCGGTCGGGGTCCCCGGGAGCCTGGCGAGCTCGCGTCGCTGGAACCAACGCGGGCGTAGCATCTCGACGGCGTCGAACGCCGTGGCGATGCTGGCCTTCGCGCGCTCGATCTCCTCGGCGGTGAGCAGGTTCCGCTGCCCGCGTTGCGCATGCAGCGGAGCGCCGGCCATGAACGCCACGATCGACAGCACGGACAGTCCGAGTCCTACCGTACGCATTTTGCCCTCCTGGTCACGCGTGCGCCTACCGGTACCCGGCGGCCTGGAGAGAGAAAAGCTCGGCGTAGAGACCGCCTCTCGCAAGCAGCTCCTCGTGCGTGCCTTGGTCGACCAGCTCGCCGCCCTGGAGCACGAGGATGCGATCCGCCATCCGGACGGTCGAGAAGCGGTGCGAGATGAGCACCGCCATCCGGCCGCGCGTCAGCTCCGCGAACCGCAGGAACACTTCGTACTCGGCGCGCGCGTCGAGCGACGCGGTCGGCTCGTCGAGGATCAGGACCTGGGCGTCGCGCATGTAGGCCCGGCCCAGCGCCACCTTCTGCCACTCGCCCCCCGACAGCTCTACGCCGCCGTCGAAGCGGCGGCCGAGCATCTGGTCGTAGCCCTTCCCGAGCCGGGAGGCGACCGAGTCGGCGAGGCTGCGGCGCGCGGCCTCGCGGATCCGCGCCTCGTCGCCCAGCTGCTCCACCTGGCTCACCCCGATGTTCTCCTTGAGGATGAAGTCGTAGCGCACGAAGTCCTGGAAGATGACCCCGATGTTCTTACGCAGACTGTCGAGCTCGTACTCCCGCAGGTCCACCCCGTCGAGCAGGATGCGTCCCTCATCCGGGTCGTACAGGCGGGCCAGCAGCTTCACGAGCGTCGTCTTGCCCGCCCCGTTCTCACCCACGAGGGCGATCCGCTCGCCCGGCTGGAACGTGAAGGTGAGGTGCCGCACCGCCCACCGGTCCGAGCCCGGGTAGCGAAATCCCACGTCCTGGAACTCGAATCCCCGCACGATCGGCAGCGGCACGACCCGCGCCCCGGGCCGGGACGTAACCCGCGGCTGCACGTCGAAGAAGGTGAACAGGTCCGACAGATACAGGCTCTGCTCGAACACCTGCGACAGCGACAAGAGGACGCGCTGGATCAGGTCGCGGCTCTGGCGGAACGAGCCCGCGAGGAACGTGAGCGCGCCGATCGTGAAGCGCCCCAGCACCGTGAGATAGATCGTCACCGCGTAGGCGCCGTAGTAGCCGAGCGTGCCGATGGTGACGAACAGCGTCGAGACGATGTTGCGCCTGATCGCGAGCCGTTTGTTCTCCTCGTAGAAGTCGTCCGACAGCTTGGCGTACCGTCCCACGAGGAAGTCCGACAGGTTGAACAGCTTGACCTCCTTCGCCATCTCGTCCGACGCGCCCGCGTACCGCAGGTAGTCGAGCAGCCGCCGCTCGGGAGTCCAGCTGAATAGCAGCGAATAGCCCAGCGCCGCGTAGTGCGTCTCGCCGAGGAACGAGGGCAGTACCGCGACGATGAGCAGCAGCAGCAGCCACGGGAGCTGGACGAGCAGCACGCCCGCGAGCGACGCCAGCGTCACGAGATCCTGCGCCGTGGAGAGCAACAGGGCGATCAGTCCGATCCGGCCCACCGTCTGGCGGCGGGCGCGCTCCAGATGGTCGTAGGTCTCGGCATCCTCGTACTGCGCCAGGTCGAGCGTGGCCGCATGCTGCATCAGCCGCACGCTGATGCGGTTCGAGAACAGGTCGCCGAGCAGGCTCTCGAGCAGCGACGACAGCCGGGCGAGCCCTTCTCCCGCCACGGCGATGCCCAGCTCGAGCCCCACGAGCCCGCCCAGGTACCACCAGTCCACCGGAGGCCCCCCCCCGCCGGCCGAGCGCACCCGCATCGCGGCGATCACCCCGTCGATGATCAGCTTGCCGATCCACACGACCGCGAGGGGCACGAACGAGCGGATCGCCCGCAGCACGAGAATCGCCACGGTGTAGCCGCGGTGGGTCTCGTACACGAGCTTCAGCAGCGGGGGGACGTGCTTCAGCGCCTGGAGCCGCTCGCCCCAGGTGGGGGGCTTCCCATCGGGCCCGGAGAGCAAGCTCCTGGGCTTCGGCATGATGCCGTGCGGGATGAAGCGGGGCGGGGGATTCGTCACAACCTTAACTTGTCCACGGGGCCGTGCGTCAATATAACCGCATGAAAACCCTGGTCGTTCCGCCGCTCGTGACGGCGCTGCTGCTCGCGGCGAGCGTGGGAGCGGGGCAACAGCCCCCCGTCCTCACCCCGCGCGATTCCGCGTTCCACGCGCTGAACCGCCTCGCCTACGGGCCGCGCCCCGGCGAAGTGGAGCGCGTGGCGCAGGAAGGCGTGATGCGGTGGATCGACCGGCAGCTCGCGCCCGACCAGATCGCCGACGGCGACCGCGCCGCGCGGGAGCGCGAGTTCCGGGTCCTTCACTACGACCGCGGCGACCTGGCCCAGCTGTACCTCGACGCCCAGCGGGAGCGGCGTGAGCGCAAGGCCGACACCACGGCCGATCAGACGCCCGGCCCGGTGGAGCAACAAGGCCGCCGGCTCGCCGGCCAGCTTGCCGAGCTCGCGGTCGTGCGCGCCACCATCTCCGAGCGCCAGCTGTACGAGGTGATGGTCGACTTCTGGACCAACCATTTCAACGTGTTCCTCGGCAAGGGCGCCGACCGGTTCCTGCTGCCCGATTACGTCGAGCACGTGATCCGCCCCCACGCGTTGGGCAGGTTCGAGGATCTCTTGATCGCCACGGCCGAGAGCCCGGCGATGCTGTTCTATCTCGATAATTGGGAGAGCGTCGCGTTGGGGCTCAACGAGAACTACGCCCGCGAGCTGCTCGAGCTGCACACCCTCGGCGTGGACGGCGGCTACACGCAGCAAGACGTGATCAACGTGGCGCGCATCTTCACCGGCTGGAGCATCAAGCGGCCCCGGCAGGGCGGCGACTTCGAGTTCCACGAGTCGGTGCATGATGAAGGGGAGAAGCAGGTGTTGGGTGTCGGGTTTCAGGCTAGCCACGGCATGGACGAGGGGATTCGCTTGCTCAAGCTGCTCGCCAATCAGCCAGCAACCATGCACCACGTGAGCCAGCAGCTGTGCGAGCGGTTCGTGAGCGACGACCCGCCGGACGGCTGCGTGGACGACGCGGTCGCCGCCTGGAGGCGCTCCCACGGCGACCTCCGCCAGGTGCTGCGGGCGATCTTCACGTCGCCCGACTTCTGGGCGCCCGGCACGCTGGGCGGCAAGGTCAAGACGCCGCTCGAGTTCGTGGTGAGCGCCGCGCGCGCCGTCGGCGCCGATCCCGACACCAACCCCCGGCTCGCGCAGCTGGTGGCGCGGCTGGGCGAGCCGCTATACCTCCACGTGGCGCCGGACGGGTACCCGGAGAAGCAGGACGCCTGGGTGAACAGCGGGGCCCTGCTCGACCGCATGAACGCGGCGGTCGCGCTCGCCGCCGGCAACGTCCCCGGCCTGGTCGTGCATCTCGACTCGATCGTTTCACCGAGCGCGGACGCCGACCGGCTGGTCGCCGCCCTCGACGAACGGATTCTCGGTGGCACCCTGTCGCCGAACACGCGCAAGGTGCTGCGCGAGCAGCTCGCGGACGTGGGCGATCCGTTGCAGGCGCGGGCACTGGCCGTCGGATTGGCGATCGGCGGGCCGGAGTTTCAGAGGCAGTAGTTAGGCGGATAGGCGGATAGGCGGTTAGTGAGGAGCGTGGGACGATGATAATCTCGCGACGCGTGTTCGTTAAGTCGGGAGGCCTGGCGCTGGTGAGCTTCGGGCTCGATCCACTTTTTCTAGCCCGAGCGGCGTTCGCAACTAACCGCCTATCCGGCTATCCGCCCAACCGCCCAGTTCTCGTCTGCCTCTTCCAACGCGGCGCCGTGGACGGGCTCAACATGATCGTGCCGCACGGCGACGCCCTGTATTACCGGGAACGGCCGCGGATAGCGGTGCCGGCAACGGACGTCATCGACCTCGACGGCTACTTCGGGCTCCATCCCCGGCTCGCGCCGCTGAAGCAGTGGTGGGACGCGAAGAGCCTGGCCGCGATCCACGCCATCGGCTCGCCCGACGCCTCGCGCAGCCACTTCGACGCGCAGGACTACATGGAGGCGGGCACCCCCGGCGTGAAGGCCACGCCCGACGGCTGGCTCAACCGCTACTGCCAGCACGATCGCCAGCACGCCGACACGCCGTTCCGGGCCGTCGCCTTCGGCCCGCAGTTGCCGCGCATCCTGGCCGGCAGCGCGCCCAGTCTCGCGATCGACGACCTGCAGGCGTTCGGCCTGCGCGCGCCCCGCCTCCAGCCCGCCGCGCGCGACCGGCTCACGCGCGCGTTCGAACAGCTGTACGCCGGCTCGGCGACCGGCCTGCTCTCGAGCTCGTCGCAGGAGGCGTTTCATGCCGTGCAGATGTTGCAGCAGCTCGATCTCGCCGAGTACCGACCCACCAACGACGCCGCCTACCCGCGCGGCCGGTTCGGGAAGGCGATGCTCGAGATCGCCCAACTCATCAAGGCCGACGTCGGGGTGCAGCTGGCGTTCGCGGACGTGACGGGGTGGGACACGCACGTGAACCAGGGGGCGAGCGAGGGACTGCTGGCGACGCGCCTCGGTGAGTTCGGGCAGGCGCTCGCGGCGTTCGCTCAGGACCTGGGCGAGAAGCTGCGCGACGTGGTGGTGCTCACGATGTCCGAGTTCGGCCGCACCGTACGGGAGAACGGCAATTCCGGCACCGACCACGGGCACGCGACCGCGATGCTCGTCCTGGGCGGCCCGGTGAACGGCGGCACGGTGCTGGGGAGGTGGCCGGGCCTCGACCCGGCGCAGCGCTTCGAGGGACGGGACGTCCAAGTCACGACGGATTTCCGCGATCTGTTCGCCGAGATTCTGGCGCGCCACCTGGGCGCGCGCGATCTCTCGGCCGTCTTCCCGGGATTCACACCCGATCCGGGGCGGTTCCCCGGCGCGATCCGCGGGTAAGCTATTTCACCTTCGCGGCGCGCTCGAGGGTGGCGAGCAAGGGCTCCAATTCCCACGCTTCGTCGTGGCGGACGCCGTTCACAAAGAACGTCGGCGTGCCGTTCACGCCGCTCGCGACGCCGCTCCGGAAGTCCTCGCGCACGCGCGGCTCGTAGACCCGCCCGGCCAGCTCCTTGCGGACACGCTCGGCGTCGAGGCCCAGATCGCCGGCGTATTCGACCAGGTTGTCATCGTCCAGAGCGAATTGCCGCTCGAACAGGCGGTCGTGCATCTCCCAGAACTTCGCCTGCGCGCCGGCCGCTTCCGCCGCCTCAGCGGCGTGCTGCGCGTGCGGGTGACTCTCGCGCAGCGGGAAGTTCCGGAACACGAAGCGCAGGCGGCGACCCAGCCGTTTCTGAATCTCCTTCACGATCGGGTAGGCACGGCCGCAGTACGGGCACTCGTAGTCGCCGTACTCGACGAGGGTGACGGCGGCGCCGGCCGCGCCGCGGGCGTGATCCCGCTCGCCGACCGGGAGCGTGAGCTGGGGGGCGGCCTGCGTGTCACGCCGGCTCACGCCGGGGCCCGCTCGCCCGCGAGCGACTGGAGGGCGCGCAGGATCCCGTCCGCGCCGGGATTGACGCCGATGGGCGAGACGTAGCTCCAGCGGATCACGCCGTCCCCGTCGATCACGAACAGCGCCCGCTCCGTCCAGCCGTCGCCCTGCCGGTACACGCCGTAGCGACGCGCCACCGCGCCCTTCGGCTCGAAGTCCGCAAGCAGGGGGAAGTGGAGCTTGCGGTCGCGAGCGAACGCCGTGTGGCACCACACGCCGTCCACCGAGACTCCGAGCAGCGTCGCCCCGTAGCGCTGAAACTCGGGCAGGACCTCGTTGTACAGCGCCATCTGGTCCCCGCATACCGGGCTCCAGTCGGCCGGATAGAACGCCATGATCAGGGCATTTCCGTGGAAATCATCGAGTCCCACCCACTGGTCGGGTGTCGCTTTCAAGTGGGGGCAGCCATGGGTGTTCCTTTCAAGAAGTGCGAGTCGCCGACTCGTCGGGGACGATCGCCAGCTCGAGCTTGTCGGCTTTGCGTAGCACGACGACGGTCGTGGGCGCGCCGATCCGCTCCGTGACGAGCAGCCGATGCAGGTCGTCGATGCCTGCCACGGGCTTCCCGTCGAAAGCTACTATGATGTCCCCGGAGGTCAGCCCGGCGCGCTGTGCCGGGCTGTTCGGCTCCACGCCGGTGACGAGCACGCCGCTCTTGGCATCGAGGCCGTGGGCCCGCTGGGCGAGCCGCAACAGCGGCACGTTTTGGCCCGCCACGCCGATGCGCCCGCGGCGGATCTTGCCGTGCCGGATGAGCTGGCCGGTCACCACCTTCGCCGTGTTGATCCCTACCGCGAAGCAGATCCCCTGCGCCGGAAGGATGACGGCGGTGTTGACGCCGATCACGCGTCCGCGCGAGTCCACGAGGGGCCCGCCCGAGTTACCGGGGTTGAGCGCCGCGTCGGTTTGAATCACGTCGTCGATCAGCCGGCCCGTCACCGAGCGGAACGAGCGGCCGAGCGCGCTCACGACGCCCGCCGTCACCGTGCTCTCGAAGCCGAGCGGGTTGCCGATCGCGATCACCAACTGACCGCGCTTGAGCAGCTTGGAATTGCCGAGCGGCGCCGCCGGCAGCGTCACCGGCGCATCGATGCGCACCAGCGCGAGGTCGGTGTCGGGATCGTCCCCGACCACCCGCGCGGTGAGGCTGCGGCCATCCACGGTGGCAACGGTGACCTGCTGGACGCCCCCGACGACGTGGCTGTTGGTCAGCACCAGGCCGTCGGGGGCCACGATGACGCCGGACCCGGTGCCACCTCCCGCGCCGGCCGCCCGCGCCGCGCGACCCGGTGCCGCACGTCGACGCTCACCACGGCGGGGCCGACTCTCTCGGCCGCGCCGGTGACGGCCTGGGAATAGGCGTCTAGCACATCCATATCATGGCTCACATTCCCAGAACGCCGGCCGGTTCCCTACGCCTCCCCTTGACGCCTCCCCTCGACGCCCTTCCTCGACGCCTTTCGTATATTCTCGCCTATGGAGCTCGCGGGGGCGCTGGCCGTTGTAACCGGAGCGACGCAGGGGATCGGGCGCGCCATCGGCGTCGCGCTGGGCCAGGCGGGAGCCAAGCTCGCGATCTGCGCACGTACCGACGCCGCCGTCCGCGCTACGCTCGGGGACT
>QHTX01000068.1:15786-16437 GCA_003220975.1 Gemmatimonadota bacterium
GGCCTTCGTGACCGGGCAACGCGGCGCCCCGAACATCCTCGTCAACAACGCCGGCATCGGCCGCTTCAAGCCGCTCGAGGAGCTGTCGCTGGAGGAGTGGGACGAGACGATGGGGGTGAACGTGCGGTCGCTCTATCTCGTGACGCGGGCGTTCCTCCGCGGGATGAAGGATGCGGGCGGAGGCACCGTCGTGAACGTGGCGTCGCTCGCGGGCAAGAACGGTGTCGAGGGCGGCACCGCGTACTGTGCCTCGAAGCACGCGGTGCTCGGGTTCTCGAAGGCGCTCATGCTCGAAGTCCGCAAGCACGGCGTGCGGGTGGTGGCCGTCTGTCCCGGGTCGGTCGACACGTCCTTCGGGAACCGGCAGCGCGGCAACCGCGACCGGGTCCTCAAGCCGGAAGACGTCGCCCACGCCGTCGTGGCGGCGCTTACGGTTTCCGACGGCGCGATGATGAGCGAGCTCGATATTCGGCCGACTAACCCCTAGAACCGTCGAGGAACTACGTGGACGAACTGCGTCGAGGAGAGACGTTGAGGGCCGGAGCGGTCCCGCGACGTCTTCCCTGGACGCCCTCCCTCGACGCCACCCCTCGACGCAGTTCGAAGTCGTGATCGACCCGATCCGTCGGGTTCTGACGGAAGCCGGTAAGG
>QHTX01000068.1:16549-20425 GCA_003220975.1 Gemmatimonadota bacterium
CCCTCCCCGAGAGCGGCGAGCCTTTCCTCGCGGACTTCCACGACGCCGACGGCCGCCACGTGAGCGTGCGGTTGCGCGGGCTGCCCGAGGGATTCCCGGCCGAAGCGCTGCACTCGACCATCGAGATCGCCTCTCACCTCGCGGTGATGGTAGCGCGGCGCAGCGGGCTCGAGCGGGAGCGCCGGCTCGGCACGTTCCTGGTCGAGCTGTCGCGCTGGCTGCTCGCCGCCCCCGACCGCGAGCTGCTGCTGCAGTACACGCTCCAGAGCGTCACGAGCCTGGTGGAGGCCCAGGGCGCCTATGTGGCGCTGCGCCGCCCCGACGGCACCGCGCTCCGGGTCGTCGCGACGGTGGGCCAGTGCGTGGAGCTCGAGGGGTGCGAGATCGCCCTCAACGCCAGCGCCACCGGCCGTGTGGTCCGCTCAGGCGAGGCGCTGCTCACCGACAACATCCTCGCCGAGCCGGACGCGCAGCAGTCCCTTTCGCCGTCCGGGACAGCGCGCGCGGCGATGATCGTGCCGCTCAAGACGTCGAGCGGCGTCGCGGGGGCGGTGGGCGTCGTGCGCTACCTCCGGCCCGCCGCGGACGAGCCGCCGCCTTTCGGGCTGGTCGAACTGCAGTACCTCACGGCCGTCGCGGCCCACATAGCGGGCGGCCTCGAGCTCTCCGAGGCGGTGAGCGGCGCGCGCGCCGCGGCGGAGCGGGCGCACGCGATGGTGGACGGGAGCCCGCTCCCGATGGCCCTGGTCGATCTTGAGGGCCGGGTCCAGCAGCTCAACCAGGCGGGGTGCCGCCTCTTCGGGATCCCGTCCGAAGGGCAGGCCCTGGGGCTGCACCTGGAAGCGCTCGGACTCTCGCCCAGCGAGATCTCGCTCCACCTCGTGCTGGCGCGCCCCCGCCACGGAGAGCCGTGGCACGGCCGCGTGCTCGTGTCGCAGCCGGCCGGTGACCGGCGCATCTGCGACTGCACGGTGACGGGGCTGTCGGGCGTGGGGCCGGACAGCCTGTTGGTGGCGCTGTACGACCGTACCGACGAGCTGCGCGCCCAGCGCGAGCTGATCGCCCGCGAGAAGCTCGCCACCGTGGGCGAGATCGCGAGCGGCGTGGCGCACGAGGTCAACAACCCGCTCGCGGCGATCCGCATGGAGGCCGAGCTGCTCGGGCGCGCCAGCAAGGACCCGGAGACGAGCACCACGGCGGCCACGATCACGCGGGAAGTGGACCGCGCCGCGCGCATCGTGCGCAGCCTGCTGCGGCTTGCGCGCCGCGCCGACACGGCGCCTACGCGCGTGCAGATGAACGACCTAGTGCGCGATGTCGCCGAAATCCGCCAGCGGGTGCTGCGCGCCGAGAGCGTGGAGCTCCGCACCGAGCTCGACCAGTCCGCGCCCGCCGTCCTCGGCCTCGGCCAGGAGCTGCAGCAGGTGGTGATCAACCTGGTGACCAACGCGGAATACGTGGTGCGCGGTCGCAAGCCCGCGATCGTGCACCTCGTGACGCAGGCGCGCGAAGGCTGGGTGCGGATCGTGGTGGAGGACTCGGGCCCGGGTGTCCCGCGGGAGATCCGGGCCCGCATCTTCGACCCGTTCTTCACGACCAAGGGGCCCGACGAAGGCACCGGCCTCGGCCTCGCGATCTGTCAGCGCGTCGTCACCGAGGTGGGCGGGAAGATCTGGCTGGAGGAGTCCAAGCTGGGAGGAGCGAAGTTCGTCGTGGAGCTGCCGGCGGCCCCCGATGACATCGAGACGAACCTCATCGGATGACCCCGGCGGTCAGTGCTCCAGGATGCGCTGCCGGTACAGCGCGAGGGTGATCAGGCCGGAGACGCCGAGCCCGAGGAGCAGCGCCGTGAGCCGCCAGTCGAGCCCGAAGCGTGCGGCGCCGACCAGCGCGGCCACGAGCCAGGCGATGCTCGCGAGGAAGCCCAGGACGACGACTTCCTTGCGCGCCATCAGGATCCCGAAGACGTACCCCCAGCTGAAGCCGCACACGGCGAGAAACATGATGCCGTGCGGGATTTTGACCGGGTCGATCAGATTGAGCGCGCCCGCGAAGAAGCAGAACAGCCCCAGCACGGTGTAGCTCGCGAGGTGCAGCGCCAGCGGCAGGGGGACGGTGCCCATGCGATTGAAAGTCATGGGGCAAACATAGACGCCAAGACGCACAGGCGCCAAGGCGCCCAGGGGTGACGTGCAAGCGACGCGAACGTATCTCGAGCTGACGAATCCAGACCAGTTCCGTCCGGCGTTGGGCGCCTTTCCCGACCTCCTGGTCGAGCGGGTGGAGCGCCCCACACCCGCGCTGTACCGCCGGTGCTACCGCACGGTCGGCGAGGCGTACCACTGGCGCGACCGCTGGGACTGGAGCGACGCCGAGATCGGCGCGCACCTCGCGCTGCCGGAGATCACGCTGCACGTCGCGACCCTGCAGGCCGCGCTCGCCGGTTGGTACGAGCTGCGGCGGGTGCCGGAGGACGGCTCGGTGGAGATCGCCTACTTCGGGCTCGCGCCCGACGCCATCGGGCAGGGGCTCGGCAAACACCTGCTCTCCTGCGCGGTGCGCGACGCATGGGCGCTCCGACCCTCGCGCGTCTGGCTCCACACCTGCACGCTCGATCACCCGCATGCGCTGCCGAACTACCAGAGGCGGGGGTTCGTACCGTACAAGACGGAAGTGTACGAGGTGACGTGAATGGGGAATGTGGAATTCGGAATGCGGAATTGAACGGCCAGCGTCTCGAAGCGGGCCCGCCTATTCCGCATTCCACATTCCGCATTCCGCATTAGGTTTCCTCGCGTGAACTTCACCCTGTCGCGCAAGCAGAAGCTCCTCATCACGGCCGCCGTATTCACGCCCATCCTGCTCTTCGTGCTCTACACCTGGAGCGCCCTGACCTGGAGCTACGCGAAGGGAGAGCGCGCCGGGTACGTCCAGAAGTTCTCCAAGAAGGGCTGGATCTGTAAGACATGGGAGGGGGAGCTGGCGATCGTGTCGATCCCGGGGACCATGTCGGAGAAGTTCTTTTTTACCGTGCGGGACGACGCGCTGGCGACGCGCGTGAACCAGACCATGGGAAAGCGCGTCGCGCTCTCGTACCACCAGCACAAGGGTATCCCGACGACCTGCTTCGGCGAGACGGAGTACTTCGTCGTGGACGTGAGGAACGTGGAATGACGACCCGGGACAGCTTCGGCAGCCGCAGCACCTTCAAGGTCGGCCGGCGGACCTTCGAGATCTTCCGCCTGGCAGCGCTCGAGCAGCGCGGCTTGCCGGTGAGCGGGCTCCCGTACTCCCTGCGCATCCTCCTCGAGAACCTGTTGCGGCGCGAGGACGGGCGCACGGTGAGGGGCGACGAGATCGAGAAGCTGGCGCAGTGGGATCCCAGGAAGACCCCGGACGACGAGATCGCCTTCATGCCGGCGCGCGTCCTCATGCAGGACTTCACCGGCGTCCCCGCCGTGGTCGACCTGGCAGCGATGCGCGATGCCATGCGCGGCATGGGCGGCGACCCCAGGAAGGTCAACCCGCTGCTCCCCGCCGAGCTCGTCATCGACCATTCGGTGATCGTGGACGAGTTCGGCACCTCCACCGCGTTCCAGGTCAACGCCGACCTGGAGTTCCAGCGCAACCGCGAGCGCTACGCGCTGCTGCGCTGGGCGCAAAAGACGTTCCGCGGCTTTCGGGTGGTCCCGCCCGACACCGGCATCGTCCACCAGGTGAACCTCGAGTACCTGGCGCGGGTCGTGTTCACCACCGAGGGCGACGCCCCCCAGGCCTATCCCGACACCCTCGTCGGCACCGACTCGCACACGACGATGATCAACGGGCTCGGCGTTCTCGGCTGGGGGGTGGGCGGGATCGAGGCCGAGGCCGCCA
>QHTX01000068.1:20563-23092 GCA_003220975.1 Gemmatimonadota bacterium
CAAGAAAGGCGTCGTCGGAAAGTTCGTCGAGTTCTTCGGCCCCGGCGTCGCTGGGCTCCCGCTCGCCGACCGCGCCACGATCGGCAACATGTCGCCCGAGTACGGCGCCACCTGCGGCATCTTCCCCGTGGACCAGGAAACGCTGCGCTACCTGGAGTTCACCGGGCGACCCAAGGCACAAGTCGCGCTCGTCGAGGCCTATGCGAAAGAGCAGGGGCTGTTCCACGTGCCCGATGGACCGGAGCCGGCCTACTCGGACACGCTGGCGCTCGACCTCGGCACCGTCGAGCCGAGCCTCGCCGGCCCGCGCCGGCCGCAGGACCGCGTCGCCCTGAGTGACGTGGGCCGCAATTTCCTCCAGGAGCTGCCGACGCTCGTCAAGCCGACGTCGTCCATCGCCCCGCCGCCGGACGTGCGCAACCACTGGGAGGCCGAGGGGGGCCAGCCGTTCGGCGGGGGGGCGGCCGTGGCCGCGGTGACGGCGCCCCCGCGCCGCACCCACGTCGACCTGAAGCTCGAAGGCGTGGATTGCGAGCTGCGGCACGGCTCGGTGGTCATCGCGGCGATCACCAGCTGTACCAACACGTCGAACCCGTCAGTGATGATCGCGGCGGGGTTGCTCGCCAAGAAGGCGGTGGAGAAGGGCCTCCAGACGAAGGCCTGGGTGAAGACGAGCCTCGCCCCGATGCCCGCCCTCGAAGAGCTGCGCTTCCACCTCGTCGGCTACGGCTGCACGACCTGCATCGGCAACTCGGGGCCGCTGCCCGAGCCCGTGTCCGCGGCGATCGCCGAAGGGGAGCTCGTCGTCTGCTCGGTGCTCTCGGGGAACCGCAACTTCGAGGGCCGCATCCAGCAAGAGGTGCGCGCCAACTATCTCACGTCGCCGCCGCTCGTCGTGGCGTTCGCCCTCGCCGGCCGGATCGACATCGACCTCCACGTCGATCCGCTCGGCACCGGCGCGGACGGCAAGCCGGTGTTCCTGCGCGACGTCTGGCCGTCAGCGAAGGAAGTGGACGACCTCGTCCGCAAGAACATCAAGTCGGCGATGTTCACGAAGTCATACGCCGACGTGTTCGCGGGCGACGAGCGCTGGAACGGCCTGCCCGTGCCCGCGGCCGACCTGTTCGCCTGGGAGGCGGCGTCCACGTACATCCGCCGCGCGCCGTACTTCGACGGCATGCCACCCGTCCCCGGTCCGATCGCGGACATCCGCGGCGCCCGCGTACTCTGCCACCTCGGCGACAGCATCACCACCGACCACATCTCTCCGGCGGGATCGATCCGCAAGACCAGTCCCGCGGGCGGGTACCTGATCGCGCACGGCGTCGAGCCCAAGGATTTCAACTCGTACGGCTCTCGTCGCGGCAACCACGAGGTGATGGTGCGCGGCACCTTCGCCAACGTGCGGCTCAAGAACCTGCTCGCCCCGGGGACTGAAGGATGGTTCACGCGCCACCTGCCGGACGGCGAGCAGATGTCGATCTACGACGCGTCGCTCAAGTACGCCGCCGAGCACGTCCCCCTGCTCGTCCTGGCGGGAAAGGAGTACGGCTCAGGATCCTCGCGCGACTGGGCGGCGAAAGGGCCGCGGCTCCTGGGCGTGCGCGCCGTGATCGCCCAGAGCTTCGAGCGCATCCACCGCTCCAACCTCGTAGGGATGGGGATTCTGCCCCTGCAGCTCGCGGCCGACGAGAGCGTCGAAGTCTTGGGGCTCACCGGCGAGGAGGTCTACGACCTCCCCCGCCTCGCCGACGTGCTGGCCCCCGGCTTCCCGCGCGGCAAGCAGCTCATCGTGACGGCGACGCGGGCGGAGGGCGCGAAGCGCGAGTTTCGCGTGAGCGTGCGCATCGATACGCCGCAGGAGCTCGAGTATTACCGCCACGGCGGCATCCTCGAGTACGTGTTGCGGCAGCTGGCGGCGCGAAGCTAGACGAGTCTCGCTCAGTGCCAGGTGAATCCGAGGCCGATCTGGAAGACGTTCTCCTTGGTGCCCGGTACGGTCGTCGGGCCGCTCTGCACGTCCCCCACGCTGCCCCAGCTGAAGTTGGCGACCGGGGTGAGCGAGAAGTTCGTGCCGACGCGGACGTCATACCCCAGGCCGAGCGTGAAGCCGAAGCCCGTCGAGCCGCTTGACCCCTCCTCCTTATAATCGGCGAACCCCAAGCCCCCGCGGAGGAAGAAGCCGTTCGCCGGGGCGGGATAGTAATACGCCGTGAACGACACGTTGCCGGCGGTGACGGTCGTGCCCCCGATCTTCTTGGTAAAGCCATTGGTCTCACCGCCGAGCAGCAGCTTGTCGCTCACGGTGCCGCCCATCTTGAGGAACCCGCTGATCCCGCCCTCGCTGGGGACGTTCAAGCACCCGCTACACGACAGCTTGAGCG
This sequence comes from Gemmatimonadota bacterium, assembly GCA_003220975.1. GTDB lineage: Bacteria > Gemmatimonadota > Gemmatimonadetes > Gemmatimonadales > GWC2-71-9 > AG41. The sequence continues at coordinate 22,948 of QHTX01000068.1, forward strand.
AGCCGTAGCCGAACCCGAATCCGACCCAGAACCCCTGGCGGGTCTGCGGGTGTTGGGCTTGGGCCACCGGTGCGCCCATCAGGGCGAGCATTCCAGCTACCGTAAAGAGACGTGTCATTGAACGCATGACCGTACCTCCTGCTCA
>QHTX01000069.1:0-889 GCA_003220975.1 Gemmatimonadota bacterium
TGGCGATGGCGGTGTACCAGCCGGCGATCGAGCGACTGGTCCCCGTGTCGTCCACCGAGGCTGCGGAGCTCGTCAAGATTCTCGAGAACACGTTCCGCAGCGTGAACATCGGGCTCGTGAACGAGATGGCGATCGTGTGCGACAAGCTCGGCGTGAACGTGTGGGAGGTGATCGAGGCGGCGGCGACGAAGCCGTTCGGCTTCATGAAGTTCACCCCCGGCCCCGGCGTGGGTGGCCATTGCATCCCGCTCGATCCCCACTACCTCGCGTGGAAGATGCGCACGCTGAACTACCGCACCCGCTTCATCGAACTGGCGGGCGAGATCAACATCGGAATGCCCTATCACGTTCTGGAATCGGTAACCAGAGCTCTGAATCAGCACAAGAAAGCTCTGAACGGGGCCAAGGTGCTGGTATTGGGCGTCGCTTACAAGAAAGACATCGATGACCTGCGTGAGTCGCCATCTCTGACCATCATCGAACTGCTGCAGAAGGAAGGCGCCCAGGTCAGCTACGGGAGGACGGCATCGACCTGAAGTCGGTGCCGCTCGGCGCGGACACGCTCGCGGCCGCGGACTGCGCGATCATCGTGACCGACCACTCGACCGTGGACTACGAGCTGGTGGCGCGGCACGCCCGCGCCGTCGTGGACACCCGCAACGCGCTGGCCCGGATCCCGCAGCGGAGGGACGATCGGTGAAGGTCGCGGTCGTGGGGACGGGCTACGTCGGCCTCGTGGTCGGCGCGTGCCTTGCGGAGACGGGCAACGACGTCATGTGCGCGGATGTGGACGCGGCGAAGAGCGAGGGGTTGCGCAGCGGGCGGATGCCCATCTACGAGCCCGGCCTCGAGCCCCTCGTGACGCGGAACGGGCGCGAGGGCCGGCTCC
>QHTX01000069.1:963-7793 GCA_003220975.1 Gemmatimonadota bacterium
CGACCTGCGGCACGTGCTCGACGTGGCGCGGACCATCGGCCGGCACATGAACCAGCCCAAGGTTGTGATCACCAAGAGCACGGTGCCGGTGGGGACGGCGGCGCGGGTGCGTGAGGAAATCGGGCGCCACACCCGGACGGCCTTCGACGTCTGCTCCAACCCGGAGTTCCTGAAGGAGGGCGCGGCGGTCGAGGACTTCATGAAGCCCGACCGCGTGGTGGTAGGCGTGGATTCGGACCGGGCCGCCCGGGTGCTGGAAGAGCTGTACGCGCCGTTCGTGCGCACGGGGAATCCGCTCATCTTCATGGACATCGCGTCGGCCGAAATGACCAAGTACGCGGCCAACGCGATGCTCGCCACGCGCATCTCGTTCATGAACCAGATCGCGCGCCTGTGCGAGCGGGTCGGAGCGGACGTCACGCTGGTGCGCAAGGGCATCGGCACCGACCGTCGCATCGGGTCCGCGTTCCTGTTTCCGGGGCCGGGGTACGGAGGGTCGTGCTTTCCCAAGGACGTCAAGGCGCTGATCCGCACCGGTGACGAGCAAGGGGTGCCGCTCGACGTGCTGCAGGCGGTCGAGGCCGCGAACGAGCGACAGAAGCGCGTGCTGTTCGAGAAGCTGGCGCGCCACTTCGACGACCGGCTCCGGGGCGCGACCGTGGCCGTCTGGGGGCTGACAGCCCCGCGCTGGTGCTGGTGGAGGAGCTGCTGCGCGCCGGCGCGCGGGTGCAGGTGCACGACCCGGCCGCCGTGGAGACGGCGCGGCGGCACCTCGGCGACCGCGTCACCTACGCCGCGCACGCCTATGACGCGCTCGCCGGCGCCGCCGCGCTCGCGGTCGTCACCGAGTGGCTCGAGTACCGCAACCCCGATTTCGACCGCATCAAACAGCTGCTGGCCCGTCCGCTGATCGTGGACGGACGCAATCTCTACGACCCCGAGCGTCTCGCGCGCCTGGGGTTCACCTACGACAGCATCGGCCGCCGTCTGGCATGCGCGTCCTCGTAACCGGGGCGGCGGGGTTTCTCGGCTCGCACCTGTGCGACCGGCTGCTGGCCCAGGGACACCGCGTGGTGGGGATGGACAACGTCCTCACGGGCAACCCCGCGAACCTCGCCCACCTGAAAGACCACCCCCAGTTCCAGTACGTGCTGCACGACGTGACCAACTTCATCGAGGTGCAGGGTCCGCTCGACGGCGTGCTCCACTTCGCCAGCCCGGCGAGTCCCGTCGATTACCTCGAGTTCCCGATCCAGACGCTCAAGGTCGGCTCCCTCGGGACCCACAAGGCCCTCGGGCTCGCGAAGGCCAAGGGCGCCCGCTTCCTGCTCGCCTCCACCTCGGAGGTGTACGGCGACCCGCTCGTGCACCCGCAGCCGGAGAGCTACTGGGGCAACGTGAACCCGGTGGGTCCGCGCGGCGTGTACGACGAGGCCAAGCGCTTCGCGGAAGCGATGACGATGGCGTACCATCGCTATCACAAGCTCGACACCCGGATCGTGCGGATCTTCAACACCTACGGCCCGCGGATGCGGCCGCGCGACGGGCGCGTGGTGTCGAACTTCATCGTCCAGGCCTTGAAGGGCGAGCCGCTCACCGTGTACGGCGACGGCTCGCAGACCCGCTCGTTCTGCTACGTGGACGACCTGATCGAGGGGATCGTGCGGTTGTTCGAGCGGGGCGGCCCGGAGCCGACCAACATCGGCAACCCGAACGAGTTCACCGTGCGCCAGCTCGCCGAGGTGGTGTTGCGGCTGACGGGGAGCCGCAGTCCGGTGGTCGAGCGCCCGCTGCCGACGGACGACCCCAAGGTCCGCCAGCCCGACATCACCCGCGCGCGCGAGGTGCTGGGCTGGGAACCGCAGGTACCCCTCGAGGCCGGCCTGCGGCGCACCATCGAGTATTTCCACGGAATCGTGCGGTGAGCCGGCGCGTCCTCGTGACGGGCGCGGCGGGGTTCATCGGGTCCCACCTGTGCGAAGCGCTCGTCGCCCGCGGCGACACGGTGATCGGCATCGACAACTTCGATCCGTTCTACCCCCGCGCGACGAAAGAGCGCAACCTCGAGGCGCTGCGCGGGGCGGGAAGATTCCGCTTCCTCGAGGCGGACATCGTGCGCCAGGCGCTGCCGCTCGACGGGGTGGAGGTCGTGGTGCATCTCGCCGCGCGGCCCGGGGTGCGGCCCTCGCTCGAGGATCCGGCGGGCTACATGGAAGTGAACGTGACGGGCACGGCCCGCGTGCTCGAGGCGGCCCGACGCGCGCGCGTCGCGCGCGTCGTGTTCGGGTCGTCCTCATCGGTGTACGGAGAAACCACACCCGCGCCGTTCGCCGAGACGGCGCCGGCCGCGGCGCCGATCTCGCCCTACGCGGCGTCGAAGCGCGCGGCCGAGCTGCTGGCCCACGCCTTCGCGCATCTGTACGGCCTGCGCATCGCGTGCCTGCGGTTCTTCACGGTGTACGGCCCGCGGCAGCGTCCCGATCTCGCCATCCACCGGTTCACCGACCGGATCGCCCGCGGGCTCCCCGTACGGCGGCACGGCGACGGGTCGAGCGAGCGCGACTATACCTATATTAGTGACGCGGTGCACGGCGCCGTGGCGGCGCTGGACTGGACCGAGGGCGGGGCAGGGATGTGCGAGGCGTTCAACATCGGTGGGGGCGACCGGGTGCGACTCGACCGGCTGCTCGCCCTGATTGGCCGCGCGCTCGGTCGGGAGCCCGTCGTGGAGCCCGCGCCCGACGAGCCCGGCGACGTGCATCTCACGGCCGCCGATTTGCGCCGGTCCGAGCGCGAGCTCGGCTACCGGCCCACCGTCGGCATCGAGGAAGGCATCCGGCAGTTCGTCCGCTGGTACGAGGCGACCCATGGACGTGAGTCCTGAGCATCTCGTCGAGCAGGCCCGCGAGCGGTTCCAGCTGCAGGACTACTACGGGGCGATCCATCTCCTCGAGGAGGTGCTCGGGACCGGCCGGGCGTTCGCGGACGCGCACCACCTGCTCGGCCTCTCCTATTCGCTGGTGGGACAGTCGGAGCAGGCGCTCACGCAGCTCGATCGCGCGCTGACGCTGAACCCGCAGTACGTGGAAGCCCTGGTGCACCGGGCGATCGTGCTGAACGAGCTGGGGCGGGAGGCGGAGGCGGACGCGGCGTTCCGGCGTGCGGCGCAGGTCGGGGGTGAGCCGCGGCAGGGCTTTGCGGCCCACGTGGCGGCGAAGCTCGCGAACCAGCACGCGGCGCTCGGGGACGCATATCTCGAGGCGGGGGGCCTGGCGCAGGCCATCGAGCAGTATCAGGCGGCGCTCGTGCTGGGACCCGCGTTTCACGACCTGCGGTATAAGCTGGGGCGCATGTTGCTGCAGGCGGGGCGCGCGCTCGACGCGCGGGACCATTTCGAGATCATCGTGCGGGCGCGGCCGGCCTACCTCGACGCCGCGGCGATGCTCGGGCTCGCGTGCTACCTCGCCGGCGACGGGCTCGCGGCGAAGGACGTGTGGGAGGCGTGCCGCGAGCGGCGCCCGGAAGATCCTCGAGTGGAGGCGTATCTCGCGATGCTCGCCCGGAACGACGTCCCCCAGCAAGTCCCTCCCCCGGTAGCGACGGCGGCGGGTGATCCCCCGTCCGCTGGGACGGGGCGGAGCGGCCGGAAAAAAAAGGCGTGAGCCGCCGCACCCTCGCGGCCCTCGCGCTGGCGCTCGCGTGCCAGCCGAGCGCCGCCGACCACGAGCAGCTGGGCGACCGCCAGTACGCCGCGGGTGCCTATCGCGACGCGCTGGCCGAATACGAGCTCGGCCTCACCGCGCATCCGGGCAGCGCCGATCTGGACGCCAAGGCCGGCGCCGCCGCCCTGCATCTGGGCGAGTTCGGGCTGGCCGTGGACGCCTTCGTCGCGCTGGGGCAGCGGGACCGCTCGCGCGCCGGGGAGGCCGCCGACGGGCTCGAGCGGGTGGTCCGCGCCGCGCTCGCTGCCAACGACCGCAGCGACGCGGCGAAGGGGCTCGCGGGGCTGCGCGCCGTGGCCCCGGCGCGGCCCCTCGGCCGGTACGCGCGCCTCGCCGCGCTCGACGCGGCCGACCGCGGGGACACCGCGGGGGCGCTCGCCCTGCTGCCGAGCGCCGCGGCCGCCGCCGGTGACGCGAGGACCGCCGACTCGCTGCTCTACGTGTACGGCATGGCGGCCGTGCGGGCGCGCGCGTGCAGCACCGCCGTGCCGGTATTCGAGGGCGTGCTGCGGCGGCAGCGGGAGCCCGCCGTGCTGGAGGGAGCGCGCGAGGGCCTCGGCCTGTGCGCGCTCGCCGAAGGCCAGCGGCTGCTGGTGGAGGGTCGGCCGGCGGACGCGGAAGACTGGTTTCGCCGCGCCACCGCGCCGGGCGCGCCGACCGACGTGGTGCGCGGCGCGTTTCTGGGGCTGGGCGACGTGAAGCTCGCCGAGGGGGACGTGACGGCCGCGCTCGAGAGTTACCAGCAGGCGCTCGCCGGCGGTACGCCGGGCGACACGATCACGCTCCGCGCCCAGCAGAAGATCAACGCGCTGGGCAAAGCGGACGCGCCCGCGCCCCCCCCGCCTCCGCCCAAACCATGAGGACCCTGCGTCGTCTCTGGTTGCTCGCGTGCGCGGCCGCCGCGTGCCATCACGCGCCCCGGGTGGCCCCCTCTCCCCCGGCGGCCCATCCGGTCGCGGAGCTGGCCCGCGCCCGCGCCCAATTCCGGCGCGGGGACTTCGGTCACGCCGCGGTGTCGTTCCGGCGGCTCACGTACGAGCTGACGGCGACCGATCCGCAGATGGCCGAGGTTCAGTATTATCTCGCCGAGTGCGAGTTTCAGACCGGCGACCGCGTGCAGGCGGCGCACGACTTCCGCCAGGTGGCCGACCAGTACCCGACGAGCGAATATGCGCCGCTCGCGCTGCTGCGCGCGGGCGACGCGAACCTGCGCCTGTGGCGGCGGCCCGAGCTCGACCCGTCGTACGGCGAGACGGCATTGGCCCTCTACCAGGAGCTCGCCGGGCGCTACCCCGGCACGGAGGCGGCGACCCGCGCTCAGGCGCACGTGCAGCAGCTCCGGGAGCAGTTCGCCGAGAAGGACTACAAGAACGGCATGTTCTACTTCCGGCGCCGCGCCTACGATTCGGCGATCATCTATTTCAAGGACGTGATCGCGAACTATCAGGGGACCTCGCGCGTGCCCGAGGCGCTGATGCGCCTGGTGGAGAGCTATCGCGCCATCGGCTACGCGGAAGAGCTGAAGGAGACGTGCGCCAACCTGCGGCGGTTCTATCCCACGGCGGCGGGGGTCACCAAGAGCTGCCCGGCCGATTCGAGCGCCGCCGCCGCGCCGTCTTGAGCCGACGTGGAGGTCCTGTTCGGCGGCTCGTTCGACCCGGTGCATCTGGGGCACCTGGTCGTCGCGGAAGCGGCGGGCGAGGCGCTCGGCGCGCACGTGCGGTTCGTCCCCGCGCGGGAGCAGCCGTTCAAACGCGCGGCCCTCGTGGCCACGGCGGAGCAGCGTGCTGCGATGCTCGAGCTCGCCGTGGCCGGCAATCCGCGGCTCGCGGTCGAGCGCATCGAGCTCACGCTGCCCCCCCCGTCCTACACGGTGCGCACGCTCCGGGCGCTCGCGCAGCGGGAGCCGGGGAACCGCTTCACGTTACTCCTGGGGGCGGACGCCGCGCAGGACCTGCCGGCCTGGCACGAAGCGGCCGCGCTGCCCGGCCTCGCCGATATCGTCGTGTTCGCCCGCCCCGGGACCAGCGTGCCCCGGCATTCCCTGATCGGCCGCGTCATCGAGGTGCCGGCGCTCGACATCTCGGCGACCGCGATCCGGGAGCATGTCAAGCGCGGACGCTCGATCCGCTATCTCGTACCCGACGCGGTGCGCGAGTACCTCGCCGCCCACGGGCTGTATCACTAGAGGACTGATGGTCAAGAGCCTGTTCACGAAGATCCTGGGCAGCCGGTTCAAGCGGGAGCTGAAGCGGCTGCGGCCCGTGGTGGACGGGATTCTCCGCCACGAGGAGCGGCTCAAGGCGCTCTCTGACGCCGAGATCCAGGCGCAGACGCCGAAGCTCCGGGCCGCGATCGCGCAGCGCACCACCGCGCTCGTGGCCGAGGTAGAGCGGCTGAAGCGCGAGAAGCACGACTGCCCGGATGCGGGGCAGCGCGCCGCGCTCTCGGACCAGCTCGCGCGGGCCGAGGCGGCGTACGGCAAGGAGCTGCAGGCGGCCCTCGACGACGTCCTGCCCGAGGCCTTCGCCACCGTGCGCGAGGCGAGCCGTCGCCTGTTGTCGAGCGAGGTCGTGGTGACGGGCCACGGGTTGAAGTGGGACATGGTGCCGTACGACGTCCAGCTGATCGGCGGCATCGTGCTACACCAGGGCAAGATCGCGGAGATGGCGACGGGCGAGGGCAAGACGCTCGTCGCCACGCTGCCGCTCTATCTCAATGCCCTGGCCGGCCGCGGCGTGCATCTCGTGACCGTCAACAATTATCTGGCGCGCCGCGACTCGCAGTGGATGGGCCATCTCTTCACGTGGCTCGGCCTCACGGTCGGCTGCATCGACGACACGGAGCCGTCGACGCCGGAGCGGCGGGCGGCCTACCTGTGCGACGTCACTTATGGCACGAACAACGAGTTCGGCTTCGACTACCTGCGCGACAACATGGTGTTCTCGCTGGAGCAGCGCGTCCAGCGGGTCCATGCCTACGCGATCATCGACGAGGTGGACTCGATCCTGATCGACGAGGCGCGCACGCCGCTCATCATCTCGGGTCCGGTGGGCACCGAGTCGGACGAGAAGTACGCCCAGTTCAACGCCCAGGTGGTGCAGCTGG
>QHTX01000069.1:7827-8232 GCA_003220975.1 Gemmatimonadota bacterium
GTACCAGGCGCAGCTCGGCATGCCCAAGAACAAGAAGCTCTTGAAGCTGCTCCAGGAGCCGGGTGTGAAGGCACTGGTGCAGCGGGTGGAGCTCGACGTGCTGGCGGACCGCAAGCTCCCGGCGCGCGAGCAGAAGCTGCGGCACCTGGAGGAGGAGCTGTACTTCGTCCTCGACGAGCGCGGGCACTCGGTACACCTCACGGACCAGGGCGTCGAGACGATGTCGCCCCAGGACCCGGACCTCTTCATCGTCCCCGACATCTCGCACGCGGTTCACGAGATCGAGCACGATCAGGACCTGTCCGCGCAGCAGAAGATCGAGCGGCGGCGCGCCGTCGAGGCCGAGTACGCCCAGAAGAGCGAGACGCTGCACATCATCCACAAGCTGCTCCAGGCCCACGCCCT
>QHTX01000069.1:8356-8872 GCA_003220975.1 Gemmatimonadota bacterium
GAGGAGACGCAGACCCTCGCGACCATCACGATCCAGAACTACTTCCGGATGTACGACAAGCTCGCCGGCATGACGGGCACGGCCGAGACGGAAGAGACCGAGTTCTACCAGATCTACAAGCTCGACGTCGTGGTGATTCCCACGAACCGTGCGGTGCGCCGCGTGGACAAGCACGACCTGATCTACAAGACGCGGCGCGAGAAGTACAACGCGATCCTGGACGAGGTCGAGCGCCAGCACGGGCGCGGCCTGCCCGTGCTCGTGGGCACGGTCAACGTGGACGTGTCGGAGACGCTGTCGCGCATGCTCAAGCGGCGCGGCTTGAAGCACGAGGTCCTGAACGCCAAGTACCACCAGCGCGAAGCCGAGATCGTCGCGCAGGCGGGGCAGCCGGCCGCGATCACGATCGCCACCAACATGGCCGGCCGCGGCACCGACATCAAACTCGGTCCCGGGGTCAAGCGCTGTCAGGTGTGCGGCATCTCGGCCCGGGGTGAGGCGGCGTTCGGGCAGGTC
>QHTX01000070.1 GCA_003220975.1 Gemmatimonadota bacterium
AATATAGTAGAGCTTGGCGTTGCGCTCTTTGAGCTCATTCGTCTCTTGCGGCGGCAACTTCATTGGGCCGTCGTGGTTGATCAAAAGAACGCCGTTCTGCTTCAGTCCGAAGTAGAAGGGCATCGTGTACGACTTGCCGTGCGTGATCACCTGCGGGTGAAAGATGATGCAGATGTGGGGAAACGTGATCTCGCCGATCTCATAGATCGGTTCATCGGAGACCCGCACATAACTCTCGACCGGAGCCATCCGCTTCTCGGACCCGTAGAACGGGACGATCGTGCTCTCACCGCCGGCTCTGATGACCGCCCGCCGGCTCTGATGACCGCGGTGCTGAGGATGTGCGAGCCGGTCACAACCCCCTGGCCGCCGACGCCCGCCATACGAATGTTAAAGCGCTTTGCCATCTGTCTCCCTCCCTAATCTCTCCCCCCACAAGAAGGGACTTGCAATTAGGCCTCCGGAAGGGCCGCCGCCGTTACCGGCTTCGGCAGATACTCTTTATACCCGTAGCGCGTCGCCAGGTAGTGCTTGGCTTCCTCGGTGAGATGCTCGGAGAACTGGTACCGGTCGTTCTCAACGCTCTTCGCGTCTTCCATCACCTTATCGGTTGGGATGGAGTACTCGATGTTGCAGGACGTGTAAGCCTGGATGTAGGTCGGGCCGATCTCGCGCGCGACCAGGACGGCCTTTTTGATGACGCTCTCGACCCGCCTCGGGTTGTTGGGGACGACCGTCGCGACATAGGCGCACCCGGCAAGCTTGGCCATGCCGACCATGTCCATCTTCTCAAACTTCTTGCCCAGCGGCGCCATCTTCAGAACCTGCCCCTTGTTGGTCATGCCGCTCTCCTGGCCGCCGGTGTTCCCGTACACTTCATTGTCCAGCATGATCGTCGTGAACCGCTCCTTCCGGAACCAGGAATGGAGGGTCATGCTGAAGCCGATATCGGCCATGCCGCCGTCGCCGGCCATGACCACCACATCCTTGGGCTTATGACCGAACCGCAATCGCAGTCCCCGACTGAGCCCGCTGGCAACGGCACTCTGGTCCCCGTAGTTCCCATACACGAAGGGGATGGCCGCCTGGGAGATGGCCAAACGCCCGCAGCCGGCCGTCCCTACCGTGATGGTGTCCTCCGGATTCGGGAAGGAGATCATGGCCAGCCGGATGAACAGGGTCATCGCGCACCCGGCGCACATGGGATGCTCCTCAAGAATCTCCTTGAACGAGCCCATCTGCGAGACGGTCACCTTCTTGCCGAAAGGCCCGTGCTCCACCATGTCGCGATATTCCTTCGGCATGAATTTATCGAACCCAGGGGAAAATTTGACGTAATCCAGACTCATCTGACCGCCCTCCTTCAGTTCGTTCCGATCCCGAACCGCGTTTGACCAGTGTGCAGGGAAATTTCCTTTGACTTACAAGGCATTAAGCTGTCCCGACCAGGGACAAGATGAATAGGCGAAGCTTAGCAAACCCCTCCGATTGATGTCAATGCGAAAATCCGTTGCCATGCGTTGGCTTGGCCGCTTCCGTAGCCTCCGACAATATGACAACGGTGGCGTCGTTGCAACCCCAAAGAAGACCTAGCCTCTCCCTACGAAGGCCTAATCCTGGCCCTGGCGGTAGGCCATTGGTCCTATTGATGCAAGTGCAAGAAAAAACGGGAGAAATCTTCCGGCCACCCACTTCTTTTGTCCAAACACGTAAAAAACCCCGGTTTCTCTTGCGACAGCGGCGGCGGGTTCTCTATAATTTACGCTCAATAAGCTCAGTGATACACCCTAATCACACGGAGCAGATCGTCCCAACGACGAGTCTGTGCTAATGATGCCGACCGTCTCGAAAGCCATCACCACCGACTTGGTGGAAGCCTTCAAAAACTCCGCTGCCGATCTGGCCGCCGAGGCACCGGATACGTACAAGCTGTGTCGGTATGCGGACCTGCGGATCGAGGTGACCGAAGAGAAGCACGCGGGATCGGAGAATGGGACGTCCAAATATGCCTTCGAAGACAGCCACATCGCCTGCGGCATCCGGGTGCTGGCCGGAGACAGCACCATCGCCCCGGGGTACTTCGGCCAACTGCTGGGCAAGGCCGATCTGCCTCGACTGACCCAAACCCTGGCGAGTGGCCTAAAGCGCGCGTACGCTCGCGCCGTCGCCAACGCCCGCGAAAAAGCCCGGATCCGAGACAAATACAAAGATCTCGGTGAAGCCCTGTCCGACACGCGCCTAGCCCCGGTCGAGGTGCAACGCGACACGGTCAAGGCCGAATACGCCATCGACCCCCGGCAGGTCTGCCTCGATGACATGGTCCGCTACGTCACGGAAGTCTCACGCGCGGTCCAGGATGTGGACGAGCAGCTCAAATACAATGCCGTCAGCGCCGTGACGCTGGTGACGCGCGAGCTCTTCGCAAGTTCCGAGGGCGCCTGCATCGACCAGTCCTTCGCACTGACCACAGGGTCCGTGCACGTCGTCGCTGTGAGTGAGACCGGTGACCAGGAGCTGTCCGACACCATCGGCCATCAGCGCGGGTGGGAGGTCGTCACCGAAGGCATCGTCGAGGAACACATCCGGAACCTCGATCTCCTCACCTTCTCCACCAATCTGGCGCGCGACGCCGTCAAGCTGGCCCACGCGCCGCCGCTCCGCAGCTCGGACAAAGACGTCGCGGTGGTCACCGATCCCCACTTCAACGCGCTCCTCGCTCACGAGATCATCGGCCATCCCACCGAACTGGATCGCGCACTGAAGATGGAGACCGCCTACGCGGGCCGAAGCTGGCTGCTGCGCGCGCTCAACGACACCATGGTCGGCAAGGCCGTGGCGTCTGCGCTCGTCACCGCCTACTCGGACCCGTCACTGCCGGGCTTCGGCCACTACAAATACGACCACGAGGGGACGCCCGGCCGGAAAGTCGTGCACATCGAGAAGGGGATCTTCAGGGGCTTCATGAACAACCGCCAGACGGCGGCCATTCTCAACGTGCCCCCGAACGGGTCCTGCATGGCCACGGAAGCCCATCTCGTGCCGCTGGTCCGCATGTCCACCACCGTGTTCGCAGGCGGCGCGCGCGCGCCCGAGGACATCATCCGCGAGGTCGATAAAGGCTACTACGTCGTGGGGCACCGAATCCCCTCCATCGCGGAATCACGGGAAAATTTCCGGATCTCTGCCCAGAAGGTGTACGAGATCCGCAACGGTCAGATCGGACAACTGTACCGGGGCGGTGGTATTATGGCGGACACCAAGACCTTCCTGATGAAGGTGGACGCCGTGGGCCGGGACTTCCGGCTCTTCCCCATCTCCAATTGCGGAAAAGGCCAGCCGATGCAGGGCCGACGGCTCGGGAACGGCGGGCCGACGCTCCGCAGCCGCGCGCACCTGACCGGGCCCGCGTAGCGTCACCACACATGGTCAGCTTGGCCACACTGAAGCGCACTGCCGAGGAAGGGCTGCGCTACCTGCGCCGCCAGAAGGACGTCCAGGAAGCGGAGGTGTTCGTGGCCAGCAATGACGGCTTGACTGCGCGCGTCAACTACACCTCGCACATTCCGTGCAACGGCGTCGAGGAACCGAAGTCCACCTCCTCTCACGGACTGGGCGTGCGGGCCGTCTTCCAGAATCCCCAGGGCCCGCGCATCGGACTCGGCAGCGAAGCCGGAGACCTCTCGCTCAACGGCGTCAAGGCGGCGCTGGAGAAGGCCAGGCGGAGCGCGGTCCATGACCCCGACTTCACAACCCTGCCACGTCCGTCCCCTGAAAGCCGGACGCTGACGAAATACCACGACCCGAGCGCCATGACCTTGACGGACACCGATCTCGTGCAGGCTGGATGGCGCGTCCTCACCCGCGCGCTGGACGAATTCGCCAAGGCCGGTTCGCTGAGTGCGCTGGCCCAGACCGGGCCCAAGCTACGCGAGCTGGGATTCATCGTCGGAGGCGACGTCACCGTCCTGCTGGAACGGATGGCCATCGGCTCGACCCGCCTCCCCAAAGTGCAAACCGACGAGTCGACCCTGATCGCCTCGTTCGTCACCGCTATGGTCGAACGGGAAGGCGCCAAAGGGACCGGGTACGGATGCCACACTCGCCTGAGCGCAATGCGGGGAGACGCTGGTGCCGAAGCCGCGCGTAATGCCCTGTCCGCCGTCGGCGGGGTCCGCATCAAGGACGGGGAGTATGCGGTCATCCTGGGTCCCCAACCGGTGACCGAGCTGATGTGCAATCTGATCCTGCCGAGTCTCACGGTCGCCAGCTTCTACGACTGCAGCTCGGCTTTCCATGGACGGCTCGGCCGGCAGGTCGCGCATGACGACCTCACCATCTATGACCACGGGGCGCTCACGGGTCACATGGGCAGCAAAGGCATCACCTGCGAAGGCCTCCCGACCGGGCGGACCGACCTCATCAAAGACGGGAAGCTCATCGGGCTCCTGTCGAGCTTCTACGAGACGGAGCGGATGTTGCACGACCCCGCCGCGAAGGAGAAGCTCGGCGTCCCCCCGGAGGACTGCCCCAGCGCCCTGGTGCCGCGCAACGGCTTCCGCTTCGGGGGCGGGGGACGCCGGTTCGACATGGCGCCCTCGGTCGCGCCTACCAACGTCTTCATCGAAGGGCGGAAGAAGAAAACCCGCGAGGACCTCCTGCGGCAGGTTCAAAACGGTGTGTACATCGGCCGGATATGGTATACCTATCCCATTAACGGCCTGCGCACCGGCGATTTCACCGCAACGGTCGTGGGCGACTCCTACATGATCAAGGACGGCAAACTGACGGCGCCCATCAAGGCTAACGTCGTTCGCATCAACGACAACATTCACCAGGTCTTGCGGAACATCATGGGCATCACCAGCAAGAGCCGGGGGACGACCATCTGGGCGGCAGACGAGGTGGTGTACGCCCCCGAGATCGCGGTGGCCAGGCTCCGGCTCACCGAGATCGCCGGCTTCATGGACGTGCATTGATGGCGGACGAATCCCACAAGCCCACTCCCCTGATCCAGCCGGAGCCGCTGCCCGTCGGCGCTCCGGGAGGCATCCACAACCGCCCGCCGATCCCGGGCGCGGGCGAGAAGGCCGAATGTCCCAAGTTCATGAGCTACGGCCCGTGCGGCGGCGTGCGCAAGGGGGGCTACTGCGAAGTCTTTCCCGAGATGATGTGCCCCTGGGTGGTCATGTACTTCGAGCTGGAGAAACTGGGCCACACCGAGTGGATGACCAAAGTATGAAAAAGACGAGGGACGGGTACACAGAGGCGCATGCCAGTAGCGGGATAGACGCTAAGCTACCGGCCATCGAAACCTGGCCAAATCAGTTTAAGGGCTATGCGATCACCATCGAGGTGCCGGAATACACGGCCATCTGCCCCAAGACCGGGCTCCCCGACTTTGGCACAATCCGCATCATCTATGTGCCGGACAAACTGTGCATGGAGTTGAAGTCCCTGAAACTGTATATCCACGCCTACCGCAACATCGGCATCTTCTACGAGAATGCCGTGAACCGAATTCTGAGAGACCTTGTGGCCGCCTGCCGGCCGGTCCACGCCCGGGTCATCGGCGAGTTCTCCGCCCGCGGGGGCCTGCGGAGCACTATTGAAGCCCGATACCCGTAGGGGCCCGCGAAGCCCGCTAATCGTAAGCGCCCATCTCCACCCCGCCCACACCTAAGGCGCTGGTCCCGGGCCCGATTCTGCTAGCGGTGGTCTTTCCGCAGGAACTCCTCCAACCTTTCCCGTAGAGCGGCCAGCTCTTTTGACTTGAACGCGTTCTTGGTCTTCCTGAGGACCTCGATCGTCCCGCGCAGGGCCGTTTCATACGCCTCCAACCGGGGGCACCGGACGAGGGCGCATACATCCGTCGTCTGACCGGCATAATCCTTCCGCAGGGTATCGATCGTTATCTTGAGGCTCGCCGCGATCTGTGTGATGTGCCCCACCATCTGATCGAGATAGTTATCGATGGCCCAGGCCAGCTTGGTCTCTCCCCCCTTGGTGCCAGACACGTTTAGCGACCGCTCCAGATCCTCCATCGTCTTGACCCATTCGCGCATTTGCTCCTGGGTCCCGTGCAGCGAGCGGAGCACCCGCCCTTTATCGATGGCGCGGCTGACGCAATGCAGGACCACGGGGAAATCCACCGGCTTGATGAGATA
>QHTX01000071.1 GCA_003220975.1 Gemmatimonadota bacterium
TTCCCGTCCTTGACCATCGTGACCGGCTCGTCCGGCAGCAGGTAGAGCTGATCGCCGCGCTCGCGCAGCAGCACTTCGATGAACGGGTCGATTCTCGCGGCCATGTGCTTCAGTCCTGGGGGCGCGCGTACAGCACGTGCGCGCGGTTGACGTAGTGGGTGGCCGCGTGCGTCCACACGGCGAAAAAAGCATCGTGCGACGCGTTGAGGTAATCCAGCAGCCGGGAGTGATGGACGGGGAGCTCGACGCTCGCCCAGCCGCTCAGGGTGGCCCCGCCCGCGAGCACGACCTCGATGCCCAGCATGCGGGCGGCCGAGAGCCGCGCGGGATCGGTGATCGGCGCCTGCCGATCGAGGGACACCCAGATCGTGTGCGTCTTCGACACGAGCAGCACGTCCCCGTCGTCCGCCGGCCGGAAGGCGAAGAACCCCTCGGCCCGGTTGAGCAT
Organism: Gemmatimonadota bacterium; assembly: GCA_003220975.1. Lineage (GTDB taxonomy): Bacteria > Gemmatimonadota > Gemmatimonadetes > Gemmatimonadales > GWC2-71-9 > AG41. Next base: position 449 of record QHTX01000071.1, read on the forward strand.
CTCCAGCACCGTCTCCGGCCCGTCATGGTGCGGCTCCCGCTCCATGACGTAGACCTGCCCGGGACGGGAGACCCCCTGCGTGAGCAGCAGTCGGGCGGGCACGGGAGCGCGGGGCAGGGAGAAATCGGACACGACGAAATACTAAAGGCGTCGAGGAGAAACGTCTAGGAAAGACGTCTAGGAAAGACGTCGAGGGGAGGCGTACGCTAGTCCTTGACGGTTCCCCTCGACGCTTTTTTTCTCGACGATCTTCGGTTACGTGCTCAGCGGGATTGACATTGCATGACGGCGGGTTGTGACCGACCGCAAGCTATCTGCTCGTCCATGCCGCTCGCGATCGGCCCGCAGGCGGTGGTCTGCGCGCCCTCGCGGGCCGCCTGCTCCGTGGCCCCGACGGCCGCGGCGCAATTCGTGCGATCGTGGAACTCGACGCAGACGCGGCACTGGACCTTGGCCCGGGCCGTGGTCATGACGAAGAACAGCGCGGCGACGGCGAGGACGGCGGCGATGGTATAGAGGGTCGAGCGCTTCACCGCGCCGCGGCCTTCTGCGGCTTGCGGAACTGCGCCTTCTCGGTCGATCCCTCCATCGCTGTGACCGACGACTGTCCACCGGTCGCGATCTGGGTGATCTCGTCGAAGTAGCCCACGCCCACGAATTCCTGGTGGCGCACCGCGGCGTAGCCGTCCTTCTCGGAGGCGAACTCGCGGCCCTGGAGCTCCGCGTAGGCCGCCATCCCTCTTTCCTTATAATCCCGCGCCAGCGTGAACATGGCGTGGTTCAACGCGTGGAACGCCGATAGCGTCACGAACTGGAACTTGTAGCCGAGGGCGCCCAGCTCCTGCTGGAACGACGCGATTTGCGCTTCGCTCAGGTGCTTGCGCCAGTTGAACGACGGGGAGCAGTTGTAGGCGAGCCGCTTGCCGGGGAATTTCGCGTGGACCGCCTCCGCGAACTGCGTCGCCTCCGTGAGGTCCGGGTGCGACGTCTCGAACCACAGGAGATCGGCGTACGGCGCGTAGGCGAGCGAGCGGGCGATGGCGGCCTCGACGCCGTCCCGCACGCGGAAGAAGCCCTCGGCCGTCCGCTCGCCCGTGACGAAGCGCTGGTCGTACTCGTCGCAGTCGCTGGTGAGCAGCGTGGCGCTGTTGGCGTCGGTGCGCGCGATGAGCACGGTGCCCACGCCGCACACGTCCGTGGCCAGCCGCGCCGCCACCAGTTTGGTGATGAATTCGCTCGTCGGCACCAACACCTTCCCGCCCAGGTGCCCGCACTTCTTCACCGACGCGAGCTGGTCCTCGAAGTGCACGCCGGCGGCCCCGGCGTCGATCATGTTCTTCATGATCTCGAAGGCGTGGAGCGGGCCGCCGAAGCCTGCCTCGGCGTCGGCCACGAGCGGCGCGAACCAGTACACCGAGTGATCGTCCTTGAGATGGGCGATCTCGTCGGCCCGTTTGAGAGCGTTGTTGATGCGGCGGAGCAGGGCGGGCACGGAGTCGGAGGGGTAGAGGCTCTGATCGGGGTACATCTCGAGGGCATTGTTCGCGTCGGCCGCCACCTGCCACCCGCTCACGTAGATCGCGTTGAGGCCCGCCTGCACCTCCTGGATGGCCTGGTTCCCCGTGATGGCCGACAGCACGGCGAGGTAGTTGTCCTGCTGCAACAGCTGCCACAGCCGGGCGGCCCCGTGGCGCGCGAGCGAGTACTCGATGTCGATCGAGCCGCGCAGGCGGTACACGTCGCCCGCACCGTACGGTCGCCGGATCCCGTCCCAACGGTGGTCCGTCGCCCAGTGCCGCTCGAGCGACGTGATGAACGCCTGCCTGTCCATGGCTGCCCCCTGCCTCTTGCCCTAGTGGAGATGCTCGTACGCGACCGTCGTGAGGAACTCCGCAAACTCCGCGCCGGTCGTGAGTTCGGCGAGAATCCGCCCCGCGAGCGAAAACTGAGGCACCCCAACGCCATCCGCACCTACCCGTTCGGGTAGGGTCTCCACCAACTCGCTCAGGGTTTGTTGCACCATGGCCGCAGTCACCGGCCGCCCGTCCGCCAAACGCGCGCCATGCCGGCGCCACTGCCACACCTGAGCCCGAGAGATCTCCGCGGTCGCCGCGTCCTCCATGAGGTCGTAGATCGGCACGCACCCGGCGCCGCCGAGCCACGCCGCCAGGTAGCGCAGCGCCACGTCGAGGTTCTTGCGCAGGCCGTCCGCGGTGATCGCGCCCGACGGCGCCGCCAGCAGGTCGCGCGCCGTCACCCGCACGTCGTCCCGCTTCACGGCAATCTGGTGTGGGCCCTTCATGTGGGCGTCGAACACCTCCCGCGCCAGCGGCACGAGCGCGGGATGGGCCACCCAGGTGCCGTCGTGTCCCTGCCGCACCTCGCGCAGCTTGTCCTGCCGCACCTTGTCGAGCGCCTGCGCATTGAGCGCGGGGTCGCGCTTGATCGGGATCTGGGCCGCCATCCCGCCCAGCGCGTGGATGCCGCGGCGGTGACACGTCCGGATCACGTGCTCGGCGTACGCGCGGAGAAACGGCTGGTCCATGGTGACCGCGCCGCGATCAGGGAGCACGCACTCGGGCCGGTCCTTGAACTTCTTGATGTAACTGAAGATGTAGTCCCAGCGGCCGCAGTTGAGGCCCGCGGCGTGGTCGCGCAGCTCCCACAGGATCTCGTCCGTCTCGAACGCCGCGAGGATCGTCTCGATCAGCACGGTCGCGCGAATCGTCCCGCGCGGCACGCCCAGCCGGTCCTGGGCGAAGGTGAAGACGTCGTTCCAGAGGCGCGCCTCGAGATGGCTCTCGAGCTTCGGGACGTAGTAGTAGGGGCCGGTTCCTCGGGCCACGAGCGCGCCCGCGTTGTGGAAGAACGCGAGGCCGAAGTCGAACAACGCGGCCGCGATCGGCGCGCCGTCCACGAGCATATGCTTTTCGACGAGGTGCCATCCCCGCGGCCGCACCACCAGCGTCGCGGTGCGCGGCTCCAGGGCGTAGCGCTTTCCCTCGGCGCTCGTGAACGCGATCGTGCCGGCCACCGCGTCGCGCAGGTTCTGCTGGCCGCGCACGTTGTTCTCCCACGTGGGCGCGTTCGCGTCCTCGAAGTCCGCCATGAACACGTTGGCGCCCGAGTTGAGCGCGTTGATCATCATCTTGCGCTCGACCGGGCCGGTGATCTCGACGCGGCGGTCGAGCAGGTCGGGGCGGATCGGCGCGACCGTCCAGTCGCGGTCTCTGATATGGCGCGTCTCGGGCAGGAAGTCCGGCAACCGGCCGGCGTCGATCTCGCGCTGGCGCGCGCGGCGGCGCTCCAGCAGCTCGCGGCGCACGGGCTCGAAGTGCCGCGCCAGCTCGGCGAGGAACTCGAGCGCCGCGGGCCTGAGCACGTCCGCGCAGTCGGGCGGAGCGGGCTGGAGCACCTGGATCGAAGCGCTTGGCACGGGCATGGGTGAAACATATCCCCCTTCCGCCTTTCCGCCCTTCCGTCGCCTTCTTAGCTTTGACCGCCCCCATGTCCCTCACCCTGCTCGTCGCCGCCCCGGCATTCCTCGTGCTCGGCGTGTTGCTCGGGGCCGGCGCGCGCCGGGCGCTGCGCGCCCACCGCCCGTTCGCGATCGCCCTGCTGGGCCTCGGGGGCGCGCTCTGTGTGGCGCTCGCGCTCCTTGCCGGAATCATCCTCGTGGGCCTGCGGGGCTACCGGGAGCTCACCTACGAGGAGCTGGCGGCGACAGTGCAAACGGAGCCCGTCGCCCGGCAGCACTTCCGCGCGATCATCACGCTGCCGGACCGGCGGCTCGCCATGTACGACTTCGCGGGCGACGCGTTTTACGTGGACGCCCACATCCTCAAGTGGCATCCGCTCGCGAGCGCGCTGGGCCTGCACACCGCCTATACGCTCGACCGGGTCGCCGGCCGCTACAACGACGTGGCGGACGAGCGAGCCCGGCCCCATACCGTGTACGCGCTGGCGCGCACGGGGCCCGTGGATCTGTTTTTCCTCGCACGCCGCCGGCTGCTCGGACCGCTCGTGGACGCGGAGTACGGCTCGGCCACGTTCGTTCCCGCGGGGGCGGGCCCCGCGACCTACGAGCTGCGGGTGTCTACCACGGGGCTGCTGATGCGGCGGGCCACCCCGTAGCGGTTTCCCCGTCCCCCCGTCCCCCAACCAATCGGCGGCGGCCGGCATCGTAGCGCCGTGCCCGATGGCCTCGGACCCGACCGACCTCATCCACCGTGCGCAGCAGGGCGACCAGGCCGCGTTCGAGGCGCTGTATCGCCAGCACGTGGGTCGGGTGTACGCACTCTGCCTGCGTCTCACGAGCGACCCGGCGCAGGCCGAGGAGCTGACGCAGGACGCGTTCGTGCGGGCGTGGCAGCGCCTCGCGAGCTTCCGCGGCGAGAGCGCGCTCGGGTCGTGGCTATACCGGCTGACGGTGAACGTGGTGTTTCTTCACCTCCGGGGGGCACGGCGGCGCTCGCTGCGGGTGCTCACGACCGACGATCCGTCAGCGCTCGAGCGCCCCGCGGGGGGGGAAGGCGAGTCCGACGGGCCGGCTGTGGCGCTCGATCTCGAGCGCGCCGTCGCGGGGCTGCCACCGGGCGCGCGGCAGGTGTTCGTGCTGCACGATGTGGAAGGATACCGGCACGAGGAGATCGCCCGGCTCACCGGTGTTGCGGTTGGCACTTCGAAGGCACAGCTGTTTCGGGCGCGCCGGCTGTTGCGGGAGGCGTTGAACCGATGATCTGTCCCGACATGGAAGTGAAGCTGAACGAGTACGTGGACGGCACGCTCCCAGCTGCCGAGCGTGCACTCGTCGCGGCGCACGTGGCGGGCTGCGCGGGGTGTCGTGCGGCCGTGGCCGAGCTGCAGGCATTGTTGGCGGCGGCGGGGGCACTGCCCAAGAGCATCCCGCCGAGACGGGATCTGTGGGGCGGGATCGCCGTCAGGCTCGGGCAACGTGCCACGGGCAACGTGCAACGGGCTTTCTGGACGGGCGCGCTGGCGGCGGCCGCCGTGTTCGCGATCGTCGTGGGCACCTCCCGCCTCTTACCGCCCTCCACCGCCCTCCACCGCCCGGCGGGGCAGGGTTGGGCTGCGGTGACCGCCGACTACGAGCAGTCCGCCGCCGAGCTCGTCGCGACCCTCGCGATGGAGCGCGGGCGGCTGCGGCCGGAGACCGTCGCGCTGGTCGAGCGGAACCTGCGGATCATCGACGCGGCGATTCGCGAGTCGCGCGCGGCGCTCGAGCGCGATCCCGGCAACGCCGAGCTGCGGCAGCTGTTCGCGGCGGCGTACCGGCAGAAGGTGGAGCTGTTGCGCTGGGCGACGCGCGTCGCGACTTCGAGCTGAGGACGGGGGGGGGGAGCCATGGTGAGAACAGTAGGTTGGCTGGCGCTCGGCGCGCTGGCCGTTCGACGCCGGCGGGTCGGTGCGCATCATGAATCCCTACGGACAGATTCGCGTGATCGGCTGGGACGTGGACAGCCTCGCCGTCGCGGGCCGGCTCGACGCCCAGGCCGGTCGCTTCTACTCGGCGGGGGACGCCCGCGTGCGCAAGCTGGGAGTGGAGGTCCCGGTGGAACAGCGCGACGCCGGGAAGGCCCAGCTCGAGGTGCGCGTGCCGCGGCGCGCCGCCGTGTG
>QHTX01000072.1:0-9074 GCA_003220975.1 Gemmatimonadota bacterium
ACTGGGGTACGGTATCATGCCCGCCCGGCTCGCCGAGCCGATGACGACCCTCGTCATCAACAACGTCTCCTGCACGGCGACGTTCGTGCAGCACGCGGGGCTCGCCGCGCTCACCGGGTCGCAGGAGCCGGTCACGCGCATGGTCTCGGGGCTGCGGGCGAAGCGCGACCTGCTGGTGCGCGGCCTGAACGCGATCGACGGCGTCAGCTGCGCGACGCCGGTGGGCGCGTTCTATTGCTTCCCCGACATCGGGGGCGCCCTCGAGCGCACGGGGTTGAGCTGCGAATCGTTCGCGGAGCGACTGCTCGCCGAGCAGCACGTCGCCGTGCTCGCGGGGACCGCCTTCGGCCCCGGGGGGACCGGGCACCTGCGGCTGTGCTACGCCACGGAGCCGGCCGAGCTCGAGCGGGCGCTCGCGGGGATTCGCGCGTTCGTGCACGCGCTGGCCCCGGTGTCGGCGTAGACGTAGGGTCGGCGTAGACGTAGGGGCACGGCATGCCGTGCCCCTACTTGACAGTACGAGGTCACCGGGTATCTAACGGGCAACAATCGACGCCACGTGGTGATTTGCCGCCTATTGCCGCCACGTTAAACAAGGTGCTAAAAAGCGACCGCCCGCGGCATTGTTGCCCGGGCTTTTTTGTTTGAGGCGCTCATGACGGTCACACCGGCTACGCTTGCTCCCGTCTCCATCACCGCGCGGCCGCTCCGCTGCCGCAACTGCGGCGCCGAGCGCGCCCCGGCGCCGGTCGCGATCTGCGACCAGTGCCTCGGCCCCCTCGACCCGGTATACGACCCGACCCGCCGGCTCCCCGACCGCGCCACGATCGCGGGCCGGGCACCCTCGCTGTGGCGCTACCAGGAATGGCTGCCGTTCGACGGGGAGCCGGTGCTGTCGCTCGATACGGGGTTCACGCCGCTCGTCGAGGCGCCGGCATTGGCCCGGCGGCTTGGCGTGGCGCACGCCTGGGTGAAGAACGACACGGTGTGCCACCCCTCGCTCTCGTTCAAGGATCGCGTCGTGGCCGCGGCGATCAACGCCGCGGCGGCTTTCGGGCTCGACACCATCGGCTGCGCCTCCACCGGCAACCTCGCGAACGCGGTCGCGGCGCACGCCGCGCGCGCCGGCCTCAAGGCGTGGATCTTCATCCCCGACGAGCTCGAGGCCGGCAAGGTGGTCGGCACGAGCGTGTACGGCGCCCGGCTGGTGCGGGTGCGCGGCACCTACGACGACGTGAACCGGCTGTGCGCCCAGGTGGCGGACCGGTTCGGCTGGGGCGTGGTGAACGTCAATCTCCGCAGTTACTACGGCGAGGGATCGAAGACGGTCGCCTACGAAGTCGTGGAGCAGCTTCGCTGGCGGCTCCCCAGCGCGGTCGTGGCGCCCATGGCGGGCGGCTCGCTCCTCACCAAGCTGCGCAAGGGATTCGGGGAGTTTCTCGACGCCGGCCTCGTGAGCGGTCCGGCGCCGCGCCTGTACGGCGCGCAGGCCGCGGGGTGCGCTCCGATCGTGCGCCTGGTCGAGCGCGGCGGCGGCCAGATCGAGCCCGAGATCCCGCAGACGATCTGCCGCTCCCTCGCAATTGGCAATCCCGCGGACGGCGCCTTCGCCGCGCGGGCGATCCGGGAGACGGGCGGGTGGGCGGCGGCGGTGAGCGACGACGAACTCGTCGCCGGCATCCGCGTCCTGGCCGAGGACGTCGGCGTGTTCGGCGAGACGGCGGCGGGGGCGACCACCGCGGCGGCCCTCGCCCTCGCCCGCGCCGGCCGGTTTCGGCCGGACGACGAACTGGTTTTGTGCATCACCGGGCACGGCTTGAAGACGCTCGAGGCGGTGAGCGGCGCGCTCGCCGTGGCGCCCGTCATTGACCCGCGGCTGCGCGAGGTCGCGGCACTCGTGGAGAGGAGCTGATATGGCGATCACGGTGAATCTGCCGTCGGTGCTCGCGGCCCACGCGGGTGGGGCGCGCACGATCGAGGCCACCGGCCGCACGCTGGGCGAGGCGGTGGCCGACGTGGCGACGCGCTACCCGGCCCTGGGCCCCCGGCTGCGCGACGCCCAAGGGAAGCCCTATCCGTTCGTGAACTTCTACTTGAACGACCAGGACGTCCGGTTTCGCGGCGGCTTCGCGGCGCCCGTGCAGGACGGCGACGAGGTGACGGTCATCCCGGCGATCGCGGGAGGGTGAGCGGCAGGTCCTGCTGCTGCATCGCCCGGTTGATCCATACCACCCGGTCCCCGCACATGATCGCGTCCACCGGATAAGACGCCGCGCGGAACGACTGTCCGTCGGCGCTCGGCACCTGGGTGCCGGGGAAGAAGTACCAGCACCGCTCGGCCGTCGGATGACTGTGGATCATGCCGACCGTGCCGCTCCAGCCCGCGCCCTCGCACGTCTGACGGGGCACGACCCAGGACACGGTCGACTCCGACGGATCCACGTCGGCCGGCGCGATCCGGTCCACCACGATCGCCCGTCCACGCACCTCGCCGATCATGCACCCCATGAACTCGGTCGGAAACGCGCGATACAGCGCGAGGAACCGGCGCGCCTGATCCGACAGGATCAGCATCCGGGGAGCTTCGCCGGGCTGGGCCGCCGCCAGCAGGGTCGGCGCCTGCGCGGCCGCTCGCGGGGCCCTGACGCTCTCGTGAGCGGCGAAACGAATCATCAGGACATCTCCCTTGCCAAGAGTCGGTGCCCCCACAAGCCAACGCCCCCACGTCGATCGCGGCGTGGGGGCGGGGGGGGCGGCGGCACCAACGAGAACCCGAATGCCGACTACGTGCGAGCCCCCCGCCTCCGGTGGATCGACCGGGCGTTGTGATTACCGTCCAGGCAACAATCGGTTCGTCGTGTCATCGTGATCGCAGTGTAACGAGTCGCGCGGGTCCGAGTCCACACACGTTCGGGTGGGCGCGGGGCCACCCGATGGTCGTGACGCATCACAGGCCCGCGTCGGCGGCGGCGACGCGCGCGAGCGCCGCCCAATCGGCGTCGCCCCAGCCGCGCGCCACGGCCGAGAGGTAGCGGTCTCGCATCAGGCTCGCGAGCGGCATGGGCACCGTCGCCTCGTCCGCCGCCTCGAGCGCGAGCCGCACGTCCTTGAGTCCGTAGCGGAGCTTGAAGCCCGCGGGCTCGTAACGCTCCTCGGCGATCAGCTTGCCGTAGTTCTCGTAGATCGGCGAGCGGAACAGCCGCCCGTTCACGACGTCCAGCAGCTCAGCCGGCGGGACGCCGTATTTCCGCGCCAGCGCGAACGCCTCGCCCAGCGCCTCGATCGCCGCCGCGAGCAGGAAATTGCCCGCGACCTTGATGACGTTCGCGCGAGGTGGGTCGTCGCCCGCGCGTATCACGCCCTGACCCATCGCCTCGAGCAGCGGGCGGCATCGCTCGATGGCGCCCCCCGGTCCCGCCGCCACGATCCACAGCTTTCCCGCCTCCGCCGCGTCGGGCCGCCCGAACACCGGCGCCGCGACGAGCGTCTGCCCGGCCGCGCCGTGACGCTCGGCGAGCCAACGCGACAGCCCCGGGCTGACGGTGCTCATCGAGACGTGGATCGCGCCCTTGGGAAGCGCCGCGAGCGCGCCCCGCTCGCCCAGCATGATCTCCTCGAGCGCGGCATCATCGCCGACCATCGTGATCAGCACTTCGGCGCCCTGCGCGGCGGCGGCGGGCGAGTCGGCGACGCCCGCGTTCAGGTGCTTGAGCTGATCGGCGCGGGCGCGCGTGCGGTTGTACACGGTGACCGTGTGGCCGGCCTGCAGCACGTGGCGCGCCATGGGCAACCCCATGCCGCCGAGGCCGATAAACCCGACCTTCATAGGTCCGCCTCCGCCCTTTCCGTGTGTTGCGTCGTCTGTGTCATACATCTCCTCGGTAGGTGCTGCTATACTCCCGCCACACCAGCAGCGCGATGACGGAGTCCATCACGGAGACCAGGAGCAGCGGGAGCGAGAAGTGCAGGCTCATGCGGTACACGGCATACCCGACGAAGACCAACAGAAACGCGATCGCGGGCCGAAATGACCATGGCCAGTTGCGCAACAGCGCGACCATCAGGAACAACTTGATCACGCCGTGACCCAGTAGATACATGCTCGCGAACAGTTTCGTGTTGGGTGACAACTGGCTCACCGCATCACGCAGGTGATTCGCGATCCAATCACTCCGGTCTTCGGTGAGCTCGCGCTGGGTCAGAAATGCCACCAGCTGCCCGAGTTTCGCCTGGCTGACGAACAGGAGGAAGAGGCCGCCGGCCATCTCCAGCACACCGTCGACACCCTTGATCCAGAGACCGATGCGGTAGAGTCGATCGAGCGTGCTCTTCAACGGCGGGCGAGCGCTGTCATTCTCCCCGCGCCGCGAGCAGGGAGCCAGTGTGCACTCGATTTCCGGGGCGCTGATCCGCGGCCATCGGTATCGGCCCCGCCGCCAGCCGCACTTGCCGCTGGGTCTTGTCGCGGCTGATCCACACGATGCTGTCGCCGCACATGATGGCGTCCACCGGATACGGCTGCCGCGCGAACGACTCAGCGTCCGAACTGGGGACCTGGGTGCCGGGGAAGTAGTAGAAGCAGCGGTCGCCGCCCGGGTGGCTGTGGATCATCCCCACCGTCCCCTTCCATCCCGCCTCCTCACACGTCTCCCGCGGCACGACGTGCGTCCGGGTTGACTGGGCCGGGTCCACGTCGGCGGGAGCGATGCGCTGCACGAACACCACGGGACCGTGGACTTGGCCGATCATGCAGCCCATGAACTCCGTGGAAAGGGAGCCGTATGCCAGCGTGAGGTAGCGGCGCGCCTGATCGGAAACGACCAGCACGCGCGCCGTCATGGACGCCGCGCCCGCCGTGCCGGCCGCCCCGACGTGTAGCACGAGCAGGGCCGTCAAGCCCAACGCCGCGGCTGTCGTGTGAAGCGGCGCAGTCCTCACGGGCGCGCCTCGTACCGTGTTAGCAACGACGGTTGCAGCGCGCTCGAGCCGAGGCACCACCACGCCCCGAGGACGCGAAGGCACCGCAGGTAGATAGGTTCGGGCAGGCTCAAGGTGATCGTGGCTCTCATGGGTCCTCTCGGACACCGTCCGTACGCACGCCGTGTGCCGACGGGCTGGCGACGCCGCCAATTGCCGCAAGTGGGCGCGGTGCCAAGAGTTCGAGCCCTCGCGGAGATTCGCCCTCTCTGGAGACAAGCGCATGGGACGTGCGGAAGTTCCCGCAGAACTGCCCGGAAGCCGACAGTGCGACGGCTCGTCTAGTCAGTGGCGACCAGACATCGCGGAGGAAGGAACCGCGCCTCGCCGCGGAGCGTTGAGAGTGATGCACGACGGGGAGCGGGCCGACTTGAGCTGACCGCTCGCGGATTGCGTCGCCTCGCCCAGGCCAGGAGACCCCGACGGTGGCTCGCCTCCTCCCGTGCCCCCAAATTATCATCCTCGAGGATCTCTATGGAGAGACTGAAGGCGGCTCTCGGCGCCGTCGCGATCGTCGCGGCAGTCGCGTGGGCGCCGTGGGCCTCGCGCGCTGAATGCCCGCCCGATAACGCCGGCCTCACGCTGCCCGCCGGGTTCTGCGCGACCGTGTTCGCCGACAACCTCGGCCACCCGCGCCACATCGCCGTCGCGCCCAACGGCGTCGTCTACGTCAACACGTGGAGCGGCCGGTACTACGGCAACGACCAGCCGCCCCCCGGCGGCTTTCTGGTCGCGCTCCGGGACACGACGGGCGACGGCCGCGCCGACCTGATCGTTCGGTTCGGCGACAGCGTGCAGAGCGGCGGCGCCGGCGGCACCGGCATCGCGCTGTATCATGGGGCGCTGTACGCGGAGGCGAACGACAAGATCCTGCGCTACGCGCTGCCGGCGGGGGCCGTGGCGCCGACCGGCGCCCCCGATACCATCGTGCAAGCCCTGCCGCTCAGCGGCGACCATCCGATGCACCCCTTCGCGATCGACTCCGGCGGCGGGTTGTACATGGATCTTGGGTCCGCGTCGAATTCGTGCCAGCTCAAGAACCGCATCGCCCTTTCCCCCGGCCATAAGCCGTGCACGGAGCTCGAGACGCGCGGCGGCATCTGGCGCTACGACGCCAACCGCACCGGGCAGCGCTTCTCGCCTGCCGAGCGGTACGCGACGGGCATCCGGAACGCGGTGGGCATCGCCGTCGACGCGACCGGCAGTGGCGTCTATTCCACACAGCACGGGCGCGACCAGCTCGCCGAGAACTGGCCGAGCCTGTACCAGCCGCAGCAGGGGGCGAACCTTCCGGCGGAGGAGCTGCTCCGCATCGAGCGCGGTGCCGATTACGGGTGGCCGGAGTGCTATTACGACGATGCGCAGGGCAAGCTGGTGCTGGCGCCCGAGTACGGCGGCAACGGAGGCAGGAGCCTCGGCCCGTGCGCGACCAAGCGGGCCCCGGTCGCCGTGTTCCCGGCGCATTGGGCGCCGGACGCGCTCATCTTCTACAACGGCACCCAGTTTCCGGCTCACTACGGCGGCGGCGCGTTCATCGCCTTTCACGGCTCGTGGAACCGCGCACCCTTCCCGCAGGGCGGCTACAACGTCGTGTTCGTCCCGTTCGCGAACGGGAAGCCCTCGGGGAGCTACGAGATCTTCGCCGACGGGTTCGCGGGCGCCGTGAAGCAGCCGGGACAGGCCGCCCATCGGCCCACCGGGCTTGCGGTCGGCCCCGACGGCGCGCTCTACATCACGGATGATGCGCACGGTCGGATCTGGCGGGTCACGTACACCGGCGCGACCAGGGGCGCCGTGCCTGCGGCGGCACCGCCACCGGCGACGCCCGCTGCGGCACCCGGGCCGCCCGAAGGCATCCACCCGGACGCCGGCGCGCTCGCGGCCGCCGGGATCACCCCCGCCATGATCGCCTTGGGCGACAGCGTCTATCACGGCCAGGTGGGCGGCGGGACCTGCGTCGGTTGCCACGGCCCGGACGCCAAAGGGTCGCCGCTCGGCCCCGATCTCACCGGCCACCGCTGGTTGTGGGGCGATGGCAGCTTCAAGTCGATCGAGCGGACCATCGCGCAGGGCGTGCCGACCCCCAAAGAGCACGCGGGCGTCATGCCGCCGTCAGGCGGGGCGCAGCTGACCCGGGTCCAGATCCGCGCCGTGACGGCCTACGTGTACGCGCTGAGCCACGGGGGGGCGAAGTGATAGAGAGCGGAACGTTCGTCATCGGCGGTGACCTCCGAGTGCGCCGCCTCGGATTCGGCGCGATGCGGATCACGGGCCCGGGGATCTGGGGAGAACCGCGCGACCGTGACGAGGCGATCGCCGTACTGCGCCGGGCCGTCGAGCTCGGCATCACGCTCATCGATACCGCCGACTCCTACGGACCCGAGGTGAGCGAGCGGCTCATCGCCGAGGCGCTCCATCCGTACCCGGACGGGCTCACCATCGCGACGAAGGGGGGGCTGGTCCGTCCGGGCCCGGATCAATGGGTAGAGTCCGGTCGCCCGGAGCATCTGCGCAGGGCGTGCGAAGGGAGTCTGCGACGGCTGAAGGTCCAGCGGATCGATCTGTACCAGCTGCACCGCATCGACCCGGCCGTCCCCGTGGGCGACCAGCTTGGCACACTGAAGGACCTGCGGACCGAGGGCAAGATCCGGCATGTCGGACTCTCGGAGGTCAGCGTCGCTCAGATCGAGCACGCGCACACCATCCTCCCGATCGTGTCGGTCCAGAACCGCTACAGCGTGGCGGACCGCCAGTCCGAGGACGTGCTCGAGTACTGCGAGCGTGAAGGAATGGGCTTCCTGCCGTGGTATCCCCTGGCGGCCGGGAGCCTGGCGCGGCGGGGCCCGGTCGCCCGGGTCGCTCAACGGACCGGGGCTACCGCGGCGCAGGTGGCGATCGCCTGGCTGCTCCGGCGGTCGCCGGTCATGCTGCCGATACCCGGCACGTCGACCGTACGGCACCTGGAGGAGAACACGAAGGCCGCTCTGCTCGAGCTCGACGACGCAAGCTTCCGCGAACTCGATGGAGGCATCGTCCGCGCCGCACCATGAAGGCGATCCGCGTACACGCCCCGGGCGGTCCCGAAGCGCTGCGCTACGAGGACGTGCCACAGCCCACGCCCGGCGCGGGGCAGGTGGTCGTCAGGATCGAGGCTGCCGGGGTCAACTTCATCGACCTTTACCATCGCACCGGGCTGTACAAGGCGCCGCTGCCTCTCACGTTGGGGCAAGAAGCAGCCGGGACCGTAGCGGCGACCGGGCCGGGGGTCAGCGACGTGAAGGTCGGGGCCCGCGTCGCCTACGCTGCAGTGCAGGGCGCGTACGCGGAGTACGCCGTCGTGCCCGCCGACCGGGTCGTCGTGCTCCCGGACGGCGTGAGCAGCAAGCAAGCGGCCGCCGTGGTGCTCCAGGGGATCACGGCGCATTACCTGGCGTCGACCACGTACGCACTCAAACCCGGTGACACCTGCCTGGTGCACGCCGCCGCGGGAGGCGTGGGTTTGCTGCTGTGCCAGATCGCCAAGCTGCGCGGCGCCCGGGTGATCGGGACCGTGTCGACGCCCGAGAAGGCCGCGCTCGCCCGCGAGGCCGGCGCGGACGAGGTGATCCGCTACACCGAGCAGGACTTCGAGGCCGAGGTGAAGCGCCTCACGGCGGGGCGCGGCGTGCAGGTGGTCTACGACTCGGTCGGCCAGACCACGTTCGAGCAGAGCCTGCGCTCGCTGGCGCCGCGCGGGACGCTGGCGCTCTTCGGCCAGTCGAGCGGCCCGGTGGCGCCGTCGCTCTTTCTCACCCGGCCCGCGCTGGGGCACTACATCGCGACGGGTGACGAGCTGCAGGCGCGCGCGGGCGAGGTGCTGGGGTGGCTCAAGACGGGCCGGCTCAAGGTCCGTATCGGGCACGAGTTCCCGCTCCCGCAGGCAGCAGAGGCTCACCGCCAGCTCGAAGGCCGGAAAACGACCGGGAAAGTGCTGCTGATTCCCTGAGGTTATATTTCCCGGTGGCGCAAGCAACAGTGCGCCCCGCGTCGGGAGCGATCCGGCATCTCCGCCGGATCCAGGCGTTGCCCAATCGGCCCCCCGGCGCCGGTTCTTTCAA
>QHTX01000072.1:9174-14951 GCA_003220975.1 Gemmatimonadota bacterium
CGGGCGGGTCCGACTACCAGCAGCGTGCCCAGCGGATCATCGAGCCGCTCGCGCGGCTGGTGGCGGCGGCGCGCCGCGCCGGCGTCACCGTCGTGTACGCGACCGACGCCCACACCCCCAACGACAGCGAGCTGCGCAAGTGGCCGCCGCACGCCATGGCGGGCACGTGGAACGCCGAGATCGTGCCGGGGCTTGCGCCGCAGCCGGGCGACGTCGTCATCGGTAAGCAGACGTACAGTCCCTTTCTCAATCCGGCATTCGAGCGGGCGCTCGTCGAGCGCGGGATCACGCGGCTGTACGTCACAGGCCTGCACACCGACTGCTGCGCGCGCCACGCGTCGGGCGACGCGTTCCAGCGAGGCTACGATCTGGTCTGGGTAACGGACGGGCTGGAGGCGTTCACCGAAGACGCGCACCGCGCTGGGCTCGAGTACTTCAAAGCGTGGTACGCGACCGATCCGGCCCGTCAGTTGCGGACGGTGGACGAGCTGGTGGAGGAGTGGAGCGGGGTGGGCGAGCCGATCGCCGCCTGAGCCGCCCGCACCCACACCCGCACCTCGGCGCGCGTGGGGCGCGCGCTGTGATGCACGATGCGCCCCACCGAGTCGGGGTCGGTCCGGGCCAGCGCCTCCACGGTCCCGATGCCGCCCCCGATGAGCACGGCCGCGTGGGCCGTGCCGATCCCCTCGTGCGTCGCGAGCCGCGCGGCTTCATGCGCGGCTCGCGCGTCATGGGGACTTACGTTCGCGCTGTAGGCCAGTTCCGCTACGCTCGCCCGCGCCACCCGGAAAACGTCCGTCCAGCCCGCGTCCCGCAGCCGGTAGATGACCCCGTTCGTGACCCCTGGGAGCTGGGCGAGCCGCGGCATCGTCGAGCTCACCGTCCAGGCGTCCATGCCGGCGAGGACCAGCAGCGCGACTAGCGCGGATGCCGCGACGGTGCGCGGCGTCGTGCGGGTCGCGAGCAGGTGGTACAGCGACCACACCTCGAGCGCGAAGAACGGGAAGCCGAGGAAGCCGACCAGGGGCATCTCGAAGACCTTCCAGTGCTCGAGGAACGGCACGGTGTAGATCCACCGTCCCCGCGCCAGGCCGTTGAACGACTCCCACAACGCTCCGGCGAACAGCCCCGCCGCCATGAGCCGCGCGACGCGGCCCCAGGCGCCGCGGGCGATGTCGGCGAACAGCGAGCGGCCGGGGTCGCGGGCGTACAGCAGCGGCTCCGCGATGAGCCACACGGCGCCCCAGGTGAGCGGATAGAGATAGCGCGGGAGCGCGAGCACCAGGGCGAGCGTCGCACCCCCGACCCAGAGCGCGATCCGCAGGTGCTCGGGCCGGAGCGGCACGGGCCGCCCGCGCAGCTCGCGCCACACCCCCAAACGCTCCAGGAGGCGCTCCGGCAGGAGCACCGCTGGTACGACCGTCGCGAGCGACACGGTGATCCCGACCCAGCGCGCCAGCCGGTTCGCGGGCAGGAAGACGTAGTACCAGTCCTCGAGCCGGAAGTTGATCGCCTCGAACAGAAACCAGATCATCGCGGACCACCACAGCATCGCGGTGAGCGCGCCGGGCCGAGCGAGGAGCGACTCGCCGCCCAAGAGGACGACCGTCTGGTCGAGAATGACGAGGGTCGGGTACCACGCCACGACATAGAACCACGTGGGGAAGGGCGGGATGTCGTACAACCGCAGCAAGACGGCGGCGACGAGGACCGCCGCCGCCGCCGCGAGTCGCGCGCGGGCTAGTGCGGCAGCCGGGGCCGCAGGTACCCGTACACCCACGTTCCTGCCACCGCGGCGAGGCAAGCCACCGCCATCACGCCGACGCCCGCCCCGACCAGCGCGAAGAGTGGTCCTGGACAAGCCCCGACAAGTGCCCAACCGAGTCCGAAGAGCAGACCGCCATACACGTAGCGGACGCCGCGGCCGAGCGCCTTGGGCTGTATCGCGATCACCTCGCCGGCGACCGAGCGCACGCGGTGGCGCTTGAGCCACGCGAATGCGGGAGTGGCCACCGCGAGCGCGGATGCGAACACTTCGTAGAGGTACGGCCCCTTGAAGCGCAGCGCCTCTTGGATGCGGAACCACGACACGAGCTCGCCCTTTGTCAGCACGATGCCGAACAGCACGCCGCCGAAGAGGTACGCCGGCAACAGCCGCTCGCGGGGTCGAGCCAGGGCGGGAGTCGTGGCGGTCGCGGTCGTCATGGGATGAGGAGCGGGAGCAGCAGGAAGCTGCCCGCCGCGCCGGCGGCGAAGAACGAAACCACCGCGAGGACCGACGGCAGCTGCAGGTCAGCGAGGCCGAAGATGCCATGCCCGGAGGTGCACCCGCCCGCGTACGCCGTGCCGAAGCCGATGAGGAAGCCGCCGCCCACTACCATGAGCACGCCGCGCACGCTCAGCAGCACGTGCCACGTGAAAATCTCGCGCGGCACAAGGCCGGAGAAGTCATGGATCCCGATCGCGGCAAGGGAGGCCTGCGCCTGGGAGGTGATGGCGACGGGGTGTGGGCTCCGGAGCAGCACGCCGCCCACGAAGCCGCCGACCACGACGCCCGCAAGGAAGACGAGGTTCCACAGACCCGACTGCCGCCAGTCGTACTTGAAGTACGCCACGTCGCCCGGCAGGCACGCCGCGCACAGGTGCCGCAGGTTGCTCGAGATGCCGAACGGCTTGTTGCCGAGCAGTAGCAGGCCCACGGCGACGAGCCCCAGGAGCGGGCCGGTCACGTACCAGGGCCAGGGTCGGTGCAGCAGCTCCCCGATCATGCGCGCGCCTCCTCGAAAGGAATCTTAACGCGGCGTGGGGGCGGGCCGGAACTCCAGGTCCTGAAAGTCGAAGCTGAAGTCCGCGAGCGGCGACACAGCGGTCAGGCGGACCCGCTCAATCGAGCCGTCGGGGTCGAGCGCGAACGTCACGTACGCGTCCTCGAGGTGGGACGCCCGCCAGTGCGCGACGAACGTGTCGTACTGCCAGTGCTCGAGGTCGCCTGTGAACGCGGGGGAGTGGCTGAACCGGAGCACCAGGCGACCGTTCTCGAGCGTGATGGTCGCATCGCCGTAGAGATCGTCGCGGTAGCGCCCGGCGTACTTCTCGAGGGGAAGCGAGGGCTTGGACAGGGAGTCCCGCGCGACGCGCCCCGCCGCCAGGATCGAGTCCGCGCGGGCCCGATCCAGGCGGGCCGCCTCGGTGAACGCCGCTATCCAGTCTGTGGGCCGGGCCCCGCCCCCGAAAAATCCGTCGAGCAGGCGGTACGTGAGCGCCGCCATCAGGTCCGACTCGCCGTTCGTGAGGACGACGATGCCGAGCCGCTCGGCGGGGACGAGCGTGATCTGCGACGTCATGCCCGCGAGACCGCCAGTGTGGGAAACCAGCTTCCGGCCCCGGTAGTCTCGCAGCCGCCAGCCCAGCCCGTACTCGGAGAAGCTGGGCCGCAGCGCGGCGAGCGGCGGCGGCGGGTCCGCGATCGGCAGGATGGTCTGGCCCGCCCACATCTCCCGGGCCTGGCGCTCGCTGAACACGCCCCGAGTCGAGCCGGCACAGCACCCACTTCGCCAGGTCGGTCACGTTGGAGACGATCCCGCCCGCGGGCGCGATGTTGTCCGCGGAATCGATGGGCACGACCTGCAGCTTGCCGTTGTCGACGCCGTGCGGGGTGGCCGCGTTGCCGCTCCCCGTGAAGGCGGCGGTCGTCGTGCCCGTCTCGGTCATGCCGAGCGGCACGAAGATGCGCTCCTTCACGAAGTCGTCCCAGGTCCTGCTCGCGACGGCCCGCACCACCTCGCCCGCGACGATGTAGAGCACGTTGTCGTAGGCGTACTGGCTGCGGAAGCTCGAGACGGGCTTCGCGAAGCGGATGCGGTGCGCGATCTCTTCGCGGCCGTAGCTCGAGTGGAACCACAAGAGGTCGCCGGCGCCGAGGCCGAGGCCGCTCCGATGGGTGACGAGGTCGCGCACCGTGAACTCGCGCGTCACGTAGGGGTCGTACAGCTGGAAGCCCGGAAGGAATCGCGTGACGGGATCGTCCCACGAGAGCTTGCCGTCGTCCGCGAGTATCGCGAGCGCGGCGGTCGTGAACGCTTTGGTGTTGGACGCGATCTGGAACAGCGTGTGCGCGTCCACGCGCGCGGTATCGCCGAGCGTGCGGACGCCGTAGCCCCGGGCGAACAACACCCTCCCATCCTTCACGACCGCGACGGCGGCGCCGGGCGTCCGGAGCACCTGGAGCCCGCGGGTCACGTAGGCGTCGAACTCCTTCTGGCGGAAGCTCTGAGCTGGCGCGGCGGCCGCGGGGAGCGACAGGGCGGCGAGGACGAAGGTGGCTTTCACGTACCTCCTCACTCCCCGAGCGACAAGCGAATCACCACGTTGCGGCCGGGATCGAGCGCGAACTCCTTGTAGCGGCTCAGGAAGCTGCGATAGCTCACGTTCGTCGCGTTGCGGATCGACAGGTCGACGCGCGCCATGCGCCCGAGCAGCGGCCGCTCGAAGCCTCCAGAGAGATGGAGCAGCGTGTACCCGGCGGTCGGGATGTCGAGCGGGTTGAGCCGGGTCTGCCGAGTGACGGCCTCGAGCTCCGCGCCTACGTAAGCGCGGTCCGCCCATCCCAAGCCGGTGCCGTGCAGCTCCGCGCCGAGGGCGCCCCGACCCGGCGGGACGAGCGGCAGCGGCTGCCCGGTAGCCCGGTTGGTCCCCCGGACCGCGTCGGCGCGGGTGTGCACCGTGAGCGCCGAGCTGAGCTCCACTTCGAGCGAGGCCTCGCCGCCGGTGAGCAGGGCGTCGGCCTGCTCGTAGCGGTACACGCGCAACGAGTCGGCGGGAGGGGTCGGAACGAACGAGTCGGTCGGCGTGATGTAAATGAACCGGCCGATGCTGTTGCGGAACGCCGTGAGCTCGACCCTCACGCCCCGCGCCTGCCACCCCAGGCCGACATCGACATTCGTCCCCGCCTCGGCGCGGAGCCCCGGCTGCCCGATTTCGAAGCGCTTCTCTCCGAGGTGCGGTCCGTTCGCGAACAGCTCGAACAGGGTCGGGGCGCGCCACGCGCGACCGAGATTGCCCGTGAGGGCGAGCGACGCGACGGGGGGGGGCCGGTACACGACGCCTACGGTGCCGGAAAGCGCGGTGTAATCCCGCCGCTCGGGGCCGAGGGCGAGCGCGGGGTTCGAGTCGGCGGTGAGTCAGCGGTGAGCCGGCGCAGGTCGATGCGGCCGCCGGTGAGGAGGCTCCAGCGGCCTCGTGCCAGGGCCAGCTCTTCGAACACGAACGCGGCGGCCGAGCGCGCCCGGGCGTCGGGCACGAGCGGCACGGGCCCGCGCGTGTGGTTCACCTGGTAGACGCCCGATACGCCTACCGTGCCTTGCACGTGCGCCTCCCCCCCCGCCGCGTGATGGGCCAGCACGTCGAGGGTGAGCGTGTTGAGCAACAGGTCGAACGTCGTCCCCTCGAGCGGCTGGCCGCCGGGGCCCCCCCCGGTCCCCGTGTCCGACACCTCCGAGAGCCAGTGGCGCTGCCACTGGGCCTTGGTCTCGAGCCGCAACCCTCCCAGCAGATACTCGCTGGCAACCTGCAGCCGGTCATCCGAGAGCTTGCGCTCCGGCCCCCCGCCCTCGGTCCCGCCGGCGGGCGGCCCTTCGGCCTCGAGCAGCTTGAACTCGCCGCCGTAGCGGCTGTAGCGCAGCGTCGTACTGCCGCGCGCGCTGCGCGTCCCGACCGACGCCTCCCCCGACAGCGCGTTGAAGCCGGTGTTATCGAGCTCGCCCGCCGGAGTGTGGAGG
>QHTX01000072.1:14964-19979 GCA_003220975.1 Gemmatimonadota bacterium
GTGTGGAGGCTGCCCGCGAGGCGGCCGATCCCGTAGAGCCGCCACCCCCATCCGCCGCTCGCCCCCTCCACGCGGGCGGCGGCGTCGACCTCGGCGTTGTTGCTGGCGCCCGAGAGCTCGAACGCGCTGCGGATCGTGGCGGGTCCGCGGTTCGCGTCGGGGAGCTCCTCGGGGATCACGTTCACCACCCCGCCCAGCGCGTCGGAGCCGTACAGCACGCTCGCAGGCCCGCGGATCACCTCGACGCGCTGCGCCAGCCGCGCGTCGATCGAGGGACCGTCCTCGTCGCTCCACGAGTAGTCTTCCAGCCGGCTCCCGTCCTCGAGCACCAGCACTCGGGGTCCGGTGAGCCCCCGGATGATCGGCTTGCCGATCTGCTGCCCCGTGGTGAGGGCGTTGATCCCCGGGAGGTCGGCGAGGGTGTGGGCGAGCGACACGCTTTGCTCGCGGCGCAGCTCGCCTTCGGAGAGCGCGTCGCTCGGGAGCGGCGAGGTGCGCGGATCGAGCGGAGCGCGGGTCGCCGTCACGGTGACCGGCTCGATCCACACGGTGGTGCGCTCGAGCGTCACGTCCAGCGTCGGCGACCGCGACGTCGCGCGCCAGCGGTGCGAACCCCGGCGCACGCACGGTCACGGTGTAACGCCCGGCGGGCAGTTCGGCGAACCGGAAGCCGCCGTCGGCCCGCGTCAGCGCGACCCGGTGCAACTCCGCGACGACGACCACCGCGCCGGCGACCGGCCGGCCGTCGCGGTCCGCGACCCGCCCCGAGAGCGTGTCGCCCCCGGCGAGCAGTGCTGCCGCGAGCGCGATCACGACGAGCGTCACGTACCTCTCCCTTCTCCCCTCTCCCGTTCTGTTCTCACCGCTTCCCGCCTCCCGCCCCCACTGCCGGGACGTTGAAGTCGCGCAGCATCCGGTTGAACGCGGCGAGCGCGGTCGTCTCGAGGTCCCCGAGCTGCGCCAGCTGCTTGTCGAGTCGATCGGACAGCTCCTGGAACACCTCCTGCTCCTGCTTCGTGGGCGCGGCATCCGCGCTCTGCACCATCGCATTGAGCGAGAGCAGCTGATTGTAGATCTGAATGGGCCAGTGGAGCGTGGACTCGTCGGCGTGAGCGTGCGGCTCCGTCAGCCGGCCGCGCACGGCCTCGAGCTTGCCCTTGAGCGAGTCGGCCTGCGCCTTGATACGCGGCGCCTCCCTCCGCCCGCCCCTTGGTCCACTCCGTCCAGCTCGCGAGCTGCTGCTCGGCTTGCTCGATGCGCTCCACCGCGGCGACCAGGGTGTCGATCCGGTCGTGGATGCGGCGCGCGAGGGCGTGCTGCGCGGCGAGGTCCGCGAGGGACGTCTGCACGCGGGGATCGTTCACGACCGTGAACGGCTGCGTGTAGCTCTGGCCCGCCACGGTGAGCTTCACGCTGTAGCGTCCGGGCGGCGCCACCGGGCCCTCGATGATGCCTTCGTCCAGCACCACGTCCTTCACCTTCTTCGCCGGCGGGTAGCGCAGGTTCCAGACGAACCGGTTGGTGGCGGCACGCGCGGGCACGATGGAGTCGCTCGGGGCGTACGTCGTGCTGTCCTCGGGGGCCACCGGCTTCTTACTCGTGTCCGGCTTGCTCGAGAACGTGCGGATCACGGTGCCCGCGCTGTCGAGAAACGCGAGCGTCACCTCGCCCTGGGGGGCGGTAGCGGGCTTGTCCTTCAGGTAGTACGTCACCGCGACGCCGGGGAAGGGGTTCTCGCCCGTGGCGGGCCGCTCGTCCCGGCCGCCGGCGAACCGCACCGCGGGCTCGGGCGTGAAGAGGTGCGCGCTGGCGCCGGGCACCTGGTCGCTGAGCTGGCGCAGCGGCGAGATGTCGTCCAGCACCCAGAAAGCGCGCCCGTGGGTGGCGACGATCAGGTCGCTCTCGTGGATCGCGATGTCGCGCACGGAGCTCCTCGGTAGGTTGAGCTGCAGCGACTGCCAGCGCGCGCCGTCGTCGAACGACACGTAGATGCCCGTCTCGGTGCCGGCGAACAGCAGCCCGCGTCGCACCGGGTCCTCGCGGATCACCCGCGTGTAGGCGCCCGCCGGGATCCCGGTCGTGATCCTCGTCCACGTCTTCCCGTAATCGGTCGTCTTGAAAAGGTACGGCTGGAAGTCGTCCTGCTGGTAGCGGTTCGCCGCGAGATAAGCGGCGGCCGCGGCGAAGTGGGACGGCTCGAGGACGCTCATACGCGTGAACTGCGCCAGGCCCTTGGGCGTCGCGTCCTGCCACTTCGCGCCGGCGTCCTGCGACACGTGCACCAGCCCGTCGTCCGAGCCCGCCCACAGCACGCCCGCCTTCACCGGCGACTCGGCGAAGGTGAACACCGTCGCGTACCACTCGGTGCCCGTCATGTCGCGGGTGATCGGCCCGCCCACCGGCCCCAGCGTGGCGGGATCGTGCAGCGTCAGGTCGGGGCTGATGGCCTGCCAGCTGCCGCCGCCGTCGGTGGTCTTGAACACCTTCTGGGCGGTGGCGTAGAGCGTGTTCTTGGCGTGCGGCGAGAACACGATCGGGAACGTCCACTGGAAGCGGTAGGGGACGTCGGCCGCGGCGTAGCCATCGTAGTTGTTGAGCCACACCGACACGTCCCGCGCCTGCGCGGTACGGTGATCGTAGCGGGTGAGCGTGCCCATGTAGGTGCCGGCGTACACGATGGTCGCGTCGCCGGGCTGGGGGGCAATGTAGCCGGACTCGCCGCCGCCGACCGGGTACCAGTCGCGCATCGTGATGGCGCCGTCGTCCGAGCGACTCGCGATCGAGACGGTCGAGTTGTCCTGCTGCGCCCCGTAGATGCGATAGGGGAACTGGTCGTCGGTGGCGACGTGGTAGAACTGCGCGGTCGGCTGGTTGTACACGGTGGACCAGGTGGCGCCGCCGTCGAACGACACCGTCGCGCCGCCGTCATTTGCTTCGATCATCCGTTTCGAGTCGCGCGGATCGATCCACAGGACGTGGCAATCGCCGTGCGGCACGCGGATGCGCGAGAACGTCCGGCCGCCGTCCACCGAGCGCCACGTGCCGAGGTTCAGCACGTACATGGTGTTTTCATCCACGGGATCGGCTGTCACGAAGGAGAAGTACCACGGCCGGATCATGAACTTCTGCTCGGCGTTCACCCGCTCCCAGCTCTTGCCCGCGTCGTCGGAGCGGAAGATGCCGCCCAGCGAGTCGGGCGCCTCGACGCTGGCCCAGAGGCGCGACGGGTTGGCGGGCGACACGGTGATGCCGAGGCGGCCGAGCGGCCGCCGCGGCAGGCCTTCGCTCGCGGTGATGTCGCTCCAGCTGTCGCCGCCGTCCGTGCTCTTCCACAGGCCGCTCTTCCCACCGCCGGCCGAGAACCCCCACGGGAAGCGCTGGTTCTTCCACAGCGCCGCGTACAAGATCCGCGGGTTCGCGGGGTCGAGCGCCAGATCGATCGCGCCGGTCGAGTCGTCCACGAACAGCACCTTCTGCCACGTGGTGCCGCCGTCCGCGGAGCGGAACACGCCGCGCGTGGGATTGGGTCCGAAGGCGTGGCCCATCGCCGCGACGTACACGAGATCCGGGTTCCTGGGATGCACGCGCACCACGGCGATATGCCGCGTGTCCTCGAGGCCCAGATGCCGCCACGTGGCGCCGCCGTCGGTCGAGCGCCACATCCCGTCCCCGTACGTGAGGTCCTCGCGCCAGTCGGCTTCGCCCGCGCCCACGTAGATCACGTTGGGGTCGGACGGCGCTACTGCGATGGCGCCCACCGACGCGATTTCGGACTTGCCGTCGCTGACGTTGCTCCAGGTCGCGCCGCCGCTCGTCGTCTTCCACACGCCGCCGTCCACCGCCCCGAAGTAGAACACGAGCGGGCGCGTCGGATCGCCCGCGACGGCGACGGCCCGCCCGCCCCGGAACGGCCCGACGAGGCGCCAGTGCAGCGCGCGCAGCGCGGGGTCACCCGCCGGCGCCGGCCGCGTCGAGTCGGCGCGCGGTGAGATGGCGGAGGCCGGAGGCGCCTTCCGCTTCGGCCGCTGGGCGACGAGCGGAGGGGGGGCGGCGGCGGCGGCGGCGACGAGGACGGCGGCGAGGAATCCGAGCGAGCGGGTGGTGGCGACGCTAAACATGGGTCGACTCCGGGCGCGGAAGGGTTGTGGGCCCGCAGCATACCCCGCTCGGGGAAGCGTCGCAAGCTGCGGCCTTGGCCCACCTAAGAACACGTGGGGCCCGACCGGTGATGCGTTTCCGGTCGGGCCCCTCATTGATCTCAGGCCCTGGCTCAGTCCTTATCGTACTGCGATTTCCACTTTCGCCATGATGCCATTCGTTCGTGCCGTGCTTCGGGCGCGCCCGTCGTCACCACCTCAGGCTCAATGGCCACGGCTGCGGGATGAGCAGCAGCATCCAAGCGGCGCCCAGGAGCGCGATGTTTTTCTTGAAGTTGGTCATGTCCATTTGGCGGACTGAGGGATCGGTGGCCGCCCAGTAGTTGTGCATCAGGAACGACGTCGGCAGGAGGAAGGCCGTCAGCAACAGGACCCCCCAGGTGGGGCGGACGCCCAGGAGAACGCTCAGGCCGCCGAGGATGATGAGCGATCCAGAGCCGAGTACGGCCAGGCGCGGGGCCGGAATCCCTTTGGCTGCTGCATAGGGCGTCATCATTTGCACGTGACGATAATGGTCGATCCCAGCAAGCAGGAAGAAGCCACCGTAGAGAACGCGACCGGCTAGGAACAAGTACTGCATGAGGGCCTCCGGGATGGCTCGAGCAAAGGTTAGACCGGCGTACGTGCCAGTGGGTGCTAGGGCACTCCCACGACCACGCTCCGATCGGGTGCAATGCGGTCTAGCGGATAAAGGCGTGGCTGGCCGCCCTGGGATCCGCGCTCACGACCACCCTGGGGCTCGTCAAGGCTCGTCCGGCGGCTCGTAGAGGCCAATGTTGGAAAGCGGTTCCGGGGGAGCCTCTCTCTCCGCTTTGGAGATGCCACCTGGGCCGAACGCGGCCTTGACCTTCCTGGTCG
>QHTX01000072.1:20096-20676 GCA_003220975.1 Gemmatimonadota bacterium
TGCCTTGATCGCGGTCTGGACCGCGGCGTATTTCTCCTTCAGCTCTGGGATCTCTCCGTAGTCGGCCTTCCGCAGGACCCGCCGGATCGAGAAGACGCAGTAGCCACGCTGCAGCGGTTTGCCGTCCAGCAGCAGCTTGTGGTCGCTCGGGTCCACCGTGAGCTTGGACGGATCGATGGACCCTTTGGGCGCCGCGATCATCGCGAGCATCGTGCTGGCCGTCACAGTCAGGTCGGTGTCCACCGCGACCTCGATCGCGGTGTCCTGTCGCTGGCCCGCCAGGAGATCAACGCCCTCCGTAATCAGCGGCAGGAAAGGCTTAACAGCCCCTACGAAGCTTGCACCTGCCGTCGAGGACACCTTGGTGACGTAGTCCAGAACCGGGCTCAGCAGGTTGCCCTTCTTTACCGAGAACAGACCGACCTCGAGGCCGAGCGTGCCGCCGCGCCAGGGCACCGCGCCCATCATCTGCTTGGACACCGTGATCACCTTGTCGAGCGACTGGCTGTCCAACTCCGCCAGTTTGTCGGGCTTGGAGACCGCGGCGAACTCCGCCTTCGTGTCCCCCTCACGCGAGAGA
>QHTX01000072.1:20790-22127 GCA_003220975.1 Gemmatimonadota bacterium
CGAGGGCACGAAGGTCATATCGGTGGGCGCCGCACCGCCGATCTTCTTCAGCAGATTCCCAAGGAACCCCACGTCTCCTCCTGATCTCTTTTAGACGGGTGTCAGCCCGAGCGCCGAGAGCGCGTTGGCCGCCCAGATCCAGTCGGTGAGCTCGGGAAACTCCCCGAGTCCGGTACGTTCGAAGCCGAAGGCAACCACGCGGTCATCCTGGTCGACCAGCGCCGAGCCCGAGTCTCCGGAGTTCGTGTCCGCTGGCGTCTGGACCTTGAGCTGCAGGGTTCTTCGGTTGCGCAAGATGCCCGCGTCGTGGGACTTGATGTACGTCGTGACCTTCCTCTTGGTGCCCGCGCCGTCGAAGGTCACCGGCTCCGCTTCAGAGGGCGCCGGGCGACCACGCACGCCCTTCCGCGCGTACACCCGTGGACTCGGGTTCCCAACGGGGAGCGGGATAAACACAATGTCCTGCACGCTGTCCGTGTGCTTCACCGCGCTGGCCACCGCGCCGACTGTCACCGGCGTCCCCACGGGCCCAGTCCCGTGGTAGCAGGCGCTGACGCCAAGCTCGCCCTCGGAATCCTTGCAGAAGATCCCCACCGAAGAGACCTCCGTCGCGCAGCGCACGGCCAGATGCGGGGACGGGGCGCACAGGGGGACCATCTTGGGCAGCCGCGTCACCACTACTTCCGGCTGCGAGATCCACATCAGCTGGATGGCCGCCTCCGGGCCGATCCCCGAGAAGGCGCCGGCCACCCGCTCGCCCGCCACCTCGTGTATCACGGGCCGGAGACGGTCGAAGGCGACGACCATCCGCAGCGTATCGAACTGGACGTCGTCCGTCACCCGCCGGCTCTGGGAGACCTCTGCCACCCCGGGATCCAGGATCAGGAGCACAGGTGGCTTGGTCGGCAACCCGGGGACAGCCAGGAAGCGTCGCTCCGGCCGGGAGCGGGCCCATGTCGCCTCCGTGTTCTCCTCGATGTACTCCAGCATGAGCTCGATGCTCAGCGACGAAAGGGCGTCGAGTGTCTTGCTCTCGTTGCCCACCGCGGCCGCGACGGTGCTGCCGGTGTGTGTGTGGAAGAGTCGGGCGTAAGGATTCCGTTCTACCTGGGGCCCTGCGAAGCCCATGGGGCCGCGGAACAGGCGTTCGATCCCGTGGAGCGCGCCCGGGCCGGGGCCCTCAGCTAGGACCCCTTGGACCAGCGCTGACAAGTCCAGCCCCGGCGTGCCCTCGATCATCGCGTCCCTTCTCGGTTCCGCTCGGCCTCGGCGAGGCCGTCATCTGAGACGGTGCAGCTTGTCATTAAACGTGGCTAGCTTGGAGAACCAGAAACGGG
>QHTX01000072.1:22202-22780 GCA_003220975.1 Gemmatimonadota bacterium
AACGGACCGAGCTTACGCTGCGGGCGACTCGCCCGCCGGCGCAAGAGAAGTGGACGACAGTCCATGCCCGCCAGGGCACAACAGTCCGCTTCCTTTAGAGCGGTCACCGCCCGTCAGCTTCAAGCGCTTGTTAGGCGGCTTCGATTGCCGCGAGTTGCTCGTCCCACCACTCAAGCGCATCGCGGACCAGCTCCCGTGCGTCCATACCCGCGAACGGGCCCTCAGTGAGGGGGATATAGTACTCCGGCCCAAGCGTCTCAAGGGTCGCCTCCCCTGAGATCAGATCCCTCGACACGGCCCCATGCTCGCTCATATCGATCCGAATTTCGTACTTCTTGAGGATCAGGTCTCGCTCGGCCTTGATGAACTCCCAGAATATGGCGTGTTCCCTTCGATCGGTCTCCCATCTGACCCAGGCGGCTTCAATTGCGGCACGACGTTCCTCCGATACTTTCGTGTCAACATTCTTGAGCACGTTGCCGACTGCCCGGAGAAGTGCGCACGAGGCCGCCCAAAACACCCGGAAACGTGGGGGGTCAAGAACGCTATCGAGATGCTGGTGAGCGAGCCTGGCATCG
>QHTX01000072.1:22924-23812 GCA_003220975.1 Gemmatimonadota bacterium
CCCGTCAGCTTCAAGCGCTTGTTAGGCCTCGACCGGTTTGGTTCCGCGTTTTTTGGGTAATGCACTTGGTTACGTGGAGGATTATACTAGAGGCGAGGGTCGGACCTGGAGAGAGGTACATGCCAAATCCGGAGGACTGCCTGGATCAGATCATCTGCGGCGACGCGGGGGACGTCGCCAAACAGCTTCCGAGTGCGGCTGTTGATGCAATCGTGACGAGTCCACCGTACTACCAGCAGCGAGACTACAGTCATCCCGAGCAAGTCGGGTTTGAAGAGTCACCCGCAGCCTACGTTTCACGACTGACCGCGATACTTCGCGCCTGGCGGCGCGTCTTGCGGCAAGATGGGACACTCTGGCTAAACCTGGGTGACAAATACCAAGATGGCCGTTTGTTGGGTCTGCCATGGCGAGTGGCTCTCTCGTTACAGGACGATGGTTGGTGGCTCCGGTCAGACATTATCTGGTACAAGTCAAACGCCATGCCAGCGTCGGTCAAGAATCGTCCGACCACCGATCACGAATATGTGTTTCTATTGGCCAGTTCTCGGGAGTACTACTACGATGCGGACTCGATTCGCGAGCCGCATGTGACGTTTTCGGAGAAGAGTCGCATGCGCGGGGGTCGGAACCATCTCGGTAAGCGGGGTGGGACGCCAGAACAGGGCAAGAACCAAGGTAACCAGAACCTGCACGACGGGAGGTGGGATCAGGCTTTTCACCCGAAGGGGAGGAACAAGCGAACGGTCTGGGAGATCCCACTTTCAAAGTTTCCCGACGCGCACTTTGCCGTGTTTCCCGAGACGCTTGTGGAGACTTGCGTCAAGGCGGGATCGCGGATCGGTGGACTGGTTGCTGACCCCTTTGTTGGGAGCGGGACGACCGCCT
>QHTX01000072.1:23848-27939 GCA_003220975.1 Gemmatimonadota bacterium
CACTACCTGGGCGTTGACTGTAATCCGACCTACTGTGCCATGGCGAGGCAACGAGTCGCCGATCAGCTCACGCTGGCGATGGGGTAGCTCACGCCAAAGAACGAAGCAAAGGCACGAACTTTCTTAGCTCTTCTCGCAACCTAGGTTCCAGTACGGCGACCTGATTCGGGTTTGCTTGAATGTAGACAAACTCTTTGCTTGCGAGAGACCCGAGGTCACCGCCCCAAGACTCCGCGATGACGACTGGCAAGCAGCGGTAACCGTTCTCTACGGCCACTCTGATAGACTTGTCTATGTCACGCGTGAAGAGCAGTGCATGCCCACCGCCCATGGTCTCGCGAGTCTTGACGGGGATGAGGAGATTCCCCTCGCGCCCCATCACTTGTACATCGTATGTTTCGTCGTGGATTCGCACCTCTCCGTCCCCGATTTCGAGAGAGAGACCGGCATCGCTAACAACCTCCTTGAGCAGACGCCGCACCAGCGCCTCGAAAAGGGTACCCTTAAGCGCCCTCCGACTCCCCTCGAGCCGCGCGAGCATGACCTCCGATAGAGCCGCCCAAGCCCAGCTTTCGCGCTCTGGAAATAGCGGCCTGACGAACTGACGGATGTGGTTAAGCAGAGAGACGCGCTTTTCGAGGGGGGACCCTCCTTGCTGTTCCGCCACCATTGGTCCAAGTCGTTGAGCTGGGGCATCTCGGAACAACCATGCGAGAAAGTACCAATTGGCGGTCGGGGAGTCGTATGGGCGAAGGATCCCATCGAACAGCGGTGCTGCAAACTGCCTGGTGAGAAGTAGGGTCAGAACAGCGCGAGCTTTGGTCTCGTCGGGTTCAGAGACAAAGTCGAATATGTCTCGATAGCCTTGCTGTCGAAGCACGCCGACAAACTCATCGAAGTATGGCTTGTTCGCTTGAACCACGGATGCCAGTTCGCGGAGCCTGAGGTTGTCAATGACAAATGGCACAATGGCTCCTTCGACGGCGCGGTCGAGGCCTGACTAGTATTAGACCGCGAGCGACTATCAGACCGCAAGCGCCTCGTTGCCCTCGCAGTCCAATTCCGGTTGTTGAGCTCAATCCTCGTGATTATGCAGCACCGCGCCCCAGCGGGCCAGAGAGGGCCGCGCCTGCGATTACTGAGACAAGGACAGCGCTGGGAATGAGAACGGGGGGCCTAGAGCGCCAGCCCCCCGTTTCCCTCGCCGGTTGGCGAGGGCTCGGACGCAATCTCCTACTGCAGGTCGTCGGGTCCCGACGCCGCCCGCTTGTACATCCAGTACTCGGGGCCCGCCGAGGATTCGGGCCAATCGGCGAGGTGCGCCCCGCCGCGCCAGAGATCGTCGCCCGCGTCCGAGCGCCAGGACTCATCGGCGCCGTGCAGATCGCCGCGCCAGGCTTCGCGCTCCCGGGCGAACAGGCTCTCCAGCTCGTCGTCACCCGGCTCACCGGGTAACCATGGGTGTGTCATGCGTCACTCCTCGTCGGACCTCGGGCGCTCCGCCTGCCTCTAAACGCAAAGCCCGTGCCTTGTGGGACCGTGCGCGACAACTCCCATGGTGCTATAAGGATAGATACGCCGCCGTGGCCGGCCCGTCCGCGCCGCGGCCGCCACAGAACGGGCAAGGCGCGGCGGCCGCGACACGAAGCTCCACGTGACCGGGATCACCATGGACCTGCGCGTCACCTATCACCTCGCGGGATCCGACGCGCGCGACGCCGCGCGGCGCGCGGAGGACATCGCGCTCGAGCAGACGGTGGAGCTCGCGGCCGACGCTGTGCCGCCGGCGATTGCGGAGCGGATCGTCGGGCGCGTCGAATCAGTCGAGCCGCTCTCCGACGGCCGCTGGCGCGCCGTGATCGCGTTCAATCCGGTCGTGGTGGGCGGTGACCTGCCTCAGCTCCTGAACCTGCTGTTTGGCAACATCTCGCTGAAGCCCGGGATCCTCGTGGCCGCGATCGATTGGCCGCCCGAGCTGCTCGCCGCGCTGGGCGGGGGACCGCGACTCGGGATCGCCGGGCTACGGGCGCTCGCGGGCGCGCCCGATCGCGCGCTGCTGTGCACCGCCTTGAAGCCGCTTGGCCTCTCTGCGGCCGAACTCGCGGAGCGGTGCTATCGCTTCGCGCTCGGCGGCATCGACATCATCAAGGACGATCACAGCCTCGCGGATCAGCCGCCGGCGCCGTTCCGGGAGCGCGTCGAGCGGTGTCAGGAGGCGGTCGCGCGCGCCAACCGCGAGACGGGGGGCAACGCCCTGTACTTTCCCAACGTCACCGCGGGAGCCGCCGCGGCCCTCGAGCGGGCCGACCTCGCGCGCCGGGCGGGGTGCCGCGGCGCGGTCGTGAACGCGCTGCCGGCCGGGCTCGACGCGGTGCGCGCCCTCGGCGAGTCCAGCGGGCTCGCGATCATGGCGCACCCGTCGCTCGCGGGAGCGTTCTTCCACGCGGACCACGGCATCGCCCCCGAAGTGCTGCTGGGCGACATCTTCCGCGTCGCGGGCAGCGACGCGGTGATCTATCCCAACGTGGGCGGGCGGTTTACGTTCTCGGACGCGACCTGCGCCGCCATCAACGATCGGCTGCGGCGCCCGCTCGGGGAGGTGCGGCCGGCGTTCCCGGTGCCGGCGGGCGGCATCGACGCGGCCCGCGTGCCGCACTGGGTCGAGCGCTACGGCGCCGACACCATCTTGCTCGTCGGAGGGAGCCTCTACGCCCAGCCCGATCTCACCACGGCGGCGCGGCGCCTCGCCGACCAGGTCAGACGACACTCACATGGATGATCGATCGAAGCTGCTCAAGTTCGCGGGCCCCCCGTTCCGGTGGGACGCGGTGCCCGTGCGGGAATACAAGACGGCGGACGCGCGCCACAAGGACGTCACCCGGCAGACGCTGCTCGGCGAGGGCACGGGCGAGGAGCCGTTCAACTTCGTGACGCGCTACTTCGAGATCCAACCGGGCGGCTACTCGTCGCTCGAGCGTCATCAGCATCCGCACGCGGTCGTAGTGCTGCGGGGTCGGGGCCGGGTGATCCTGGGCGAGCGGACGTTCGATATCGCGCCGTACGACTGCGTCTACGTTTCGCCGGGCGTGACGCACCAGTTCCGCGCCACGGGCGGGGAGCCCCTCGGCTTTCTGTGCATGGTGGATCGCGTCAGGGATCGGCCCGAGGTGGTGAACGGGCCCCAAAAAGCTAAGAGCCGAGACTCAAACAGGCTCGGCTCTCATTGACGCAGTCGTAAACGCAAAGACTTCGCACGCCTCGATGCTAATTTTAGTGCGGGAGAGCGAGGTCGTCAAGTCACACGGGACCGCGGCGGTGCTGGTGGCGGGACTCGAACCCGCGTGCCACCGTGCCGCGACGTCACGATAACGCCTGACTCAAGCGCGACCGAACCGAAACCGCTCCAGTAGCATCGAAAAAACGCCAGACGAGAGTCACCTGTGACTTTCCAATCCATCAACCCTGCCACCGGCGACGTCCTCGAGACGTTCGCGGAGACCTCGCCCGATGCGCTCGAGGGGATTCTTGAGCGTGCCGACCGGGCGTCGCGCGACTGGCGCCGCCGGCCCGTCGCGGAGCGCGCCGAGCGGTTGTGGGCCGCCGCCCGCCTGCTGCGCGAGCGCAAGGACGCGTACGCCCGGACGATGGCGCTCGAGATGGGGAAGCCGCTCGCGCAGGGGGCGGCGGAGGCCGAGAAGTGCGCCTGGGCGTGCGACTATTACGCGGAGCACGGCGCGGCGTTCCTCGCCGACGAGCGGCGCGAGGCCGACGGGTCGCGAAGTTACGTGCGGTTCGAGGCCATCGGACCGGTGCTCGCGATCATGCCGTGGAACTTCCCGTTCTGGCAGGTGTTTCGCTTCGCCGCGCCGGCGCTCGTCGCGGGGAACGCGGGGCTCTTGAAGCACGCCCCCAACGTGTCGCGTTGCGCGCTCGAGATCGAAGGGGTCTTCCGGGAAGCGGGTTTCCCCGACGGGTTGTTCCGGGCGGTGTTCCTCGAGAATGAGGCGGTGGGGAGCGTCATCGCCGACGCGCGGGTACGCGCCGTGACGCTCACGGGCAGCGATCGCGCCGGCCGCCAGCCGGCGCAGCAG
>QHTX01000072.1:27961-28564 GCA_003220975.1 Gemmatimonadota bacterium
GGAGCGATCCGTTCATCGTGCTCGAGGACGCGGACCTCGTGAAGGCCGCGCAGGTCGCCGCGGAGGCGCGCCTGATCAACAGCGGCCAGAGCTGCATCGCGGCGAAGCGGTTCATCGTCGTCGAGCGGGTGGCGGATCGCTTTCTCGAGCGGTTCACGGCGGAGATGCGAACCCGCAGGGTGGGCGATCCGCTCGATCCCAGGACCCAGATCGGTCCCCAGGCACGCCTCGATCTCCGCGCCAACCTGCACAGGCAGGTCGAGGAGTCTGCGAGGCGGGGGGCGCAGGTCGTGCTGGGGGGGCAGCTGCCCAAGGAGCCGGGGCCGGGGGGGGCGTTCTACCCGCCCACCGTGCTGGTCGCCGTCGAACCCGGCATGCCGGCGTTCGACGAGGAGACGTTCGGCCCCGTGGCGGCGGTGATCCGGGCCCGGGACGAAGGCGATGCGATCCGCATCGCGAACGCCTCGGTGTACGGCTTGGGTGCGGCGGTGTGGACCGAGGACACCAAGCGCGGCGAGCGGGTCGCGCGCGACATCGAGGCGGGCAGCGTGTTCGTGAACGGGCTCGTCAAATCCGACCCGCGGCTTCCGTTCGGCGGGGTGA
>QHTX01000072.1:28576-29128 GCA_003220975.1 Gemmatimonadota bacterium
GTCGGAGTACGGGCTGCGGGAGTTCACGAACATCAAGACCGTGTGGGTGGCATGAACGTCCGCGTCGGCACCTCGGGCTACAACTTCCCCGAATGGAAGGGGACGTTCTATCCCGCCAAGATGCCCGGGTCGCAGATGCTCGAGTACTACGCGCAGCGGCTCACGACGGTGGAGGTGAACTACACCTTCTACCGCATGCCGAACGCGAAGGCCGTGGCGGGATGGGACCAGGCGACGCCGGCGGGTTTCACGTTCGTGCTCAAGGCGCCGCAGCGCATCACGCACATCGCCCGGCTCAAGGACGTGGACGACCCGCTGCGCTACTTCCTCGAGACCGGCCGGATGCTCGGGCCGAAGCTCGGGCCCATCCTGTTCCAGCTGCCCCCCAACTTCAAGAAGGACCTCGCGCGCCTCAACGACCTGCTCACGCAGTTCCCGGCCGATCTGCGCTGCGCCTGGGAGTTCCGGCACGAGTCGTGGTTCGGGGAGGACGTGTACGGCGCGCTGCGCACCGCGAACGCGGCCCTCTGCGTGGCGGACACCGAGGACGGG
>QHTX01000073.1 GCA_003220975.1 Gemmatimonadota bacterium
TCTTCCGGCAGGAGCATGCGGTTTTTCGCGCCCGAGATGATGGCGTGAATGGCGCGCGGCGGGTACGCCTTGGGTGAGAGGCCACGCTGCTCGAGCAGCCGCTTGATGAACGACTCGGAATCATCCTGGTCGTAGATGGTAAAGTTCGGTCCGAAACCGAGCAGCGCCGCCTCGCGGCGCAGCAGCCGGGCCGAGAGCGCGTGGAATGTGCCGATCCACAGGCCCCGCGGGTCGGCGCCGAGCAGTGTCGCCACGCGGGCGCGCATCTCCCCCGCGGCCTTGTTCGTGAATGTGACCGCGAAGATGCGCGCGGGCGCGACGCCCCGCTCCTGGATCAAGTAGGCGATCCGCGCCGTGAGGACGCGGGTTTTCCCCGAGCCCGCGCCGGCGAGCACGAGCAGCGGGCCGCCGGGATACCGGACCGCGGCCTCCTGGGCGGGATTGAGGGCCAGGCTCACTTCGCGCTCACCAGCGGGAATTCCAGCACGAACTCCGCTCCTGCCTGCGTGCTGCTGTTCCACGATGCGGCGGGCGAGGGCCAGCCCGATCCCCCATCCCCCGGGCTTGGTCGAGACGCCTGGCTCGAACAGCTGGGCCCGCACGTCAGGCGCCACGCCCGGGCCGTCGTCGCGTACGGTCACGCGGGCGGTCCGTGCGGTCGCCTCGACCGCGACGTCGATCCGCCCGCCACGCCCCGAGAGCGCGTCGATCGCGTTCTTGATCACCGCCTCGAGCGCCCATTCGACGAGCACGGAGTCGCCCAGCGCCGTGGGACCGGGCCCCGTGGCCGCGAGCGACAGGGTGACGGGGCTCGCGAGCGTGGGCAGGCGGGGCCGGAAGTAGCTCACGACCCGCTCGGCCACGGCGCCGAGCCCGATCGGCTCGCGACGCGCCGGACGCCCGATCCGCTCGAACCGCTTGGCCACCCGCTCGAGCCGCTCCGCGTCGGCTTGAAGATGGCTCGCGACCTCGGCGGCGGTGGTATCCGGATTATCGCGCAGGTAGGCAATCCATCCCGTGAGGCTCATCAGCGGCGTGCCGAGCTGGTGCGCCGACTCGCGCGCCATCGCGGCCCAGAGCCGATCGCGGGCCGCGGCGACCTGCGAGCGGTACGCCCACACCGCGAGCACGACGAGACAGAAGAACACCGCGCCCTGGAGCGCGGCGAGGCCGATGAACCGCTGCGCCACCGGCAGGGCGCCGTAGTGGATCGTGCCGACGCCCGGCTGCACGAGCGGCAGGTTCTCCCGGTCGAGCCGGGCGATCCACGCGCCCAGCCGCGCCGGATCGGCGGCGACGCCGGGGGGCGCGTTGTCGAGCGCCGTGATCCGCCCCGCGGTGTCGGTGACCACGATGGGGATGCCGAGCGAGCGGACCTGGCGGGCGAGATCGAGCAGCGCCTCCGTCGCGGCGTCGGGGTGCGGGTCGTTGAGCCCCGCGAACACCCTGCCGAGGAGCCGGCTCGTCTCACGCGCGTCGTCGCGCAGGTGCCGCGCCACCACCCACGCGTAGCCCACCGTCATCGCGCCGAGCAACAGGGCCAGCCCGACGACCGCGGGGGGCGCCGCGCGTCGCAGCGCGACGTTACGCGCCACCGGAGACGGCGGCGAGGCGGTCGGTCCCGAGATACGGCGCCAGCGCTGACGGGAGCGTCACGGAGCCGTCGGGCCGCTGGTGCGTCTCGAGCAGTGCCGCCAGGGTGCGCGGCAGCGCCACGCCGGAGGCGTTGAGGGTGTGCACGAATTCCGGCTTCGCCCCCGGGCCCGGCCGGTAGCGGATGTTGGCGCGCCGCGCCTGGAAGTCGGTGAACGTGCTCGAGCTCGAGACCTCGAGCCACTGCCCCACCGCCGGCGCCCAGGCCTCGAGGTCGTAGGTCTTGGCGCTCGCGAACCCCACGTCACCGGCCGCGAGCAGCACCACGCGGTACGGCAGCTCGAGGCGCTGCAGCACCGCCTCCGCGTGCGCCGTCATCTTCTCGTGCTCGGTCGGCGAATCGGCGGGGCGGGCGAACCGCACCAGCTCCACCTTGTCGAACTGGTGCACCCGCAGCAGGCCGCGCGTGTCCTTGCCGGCGGCGCCCGCTTCGCGCCGGAAGCACGGCGTGTAGGCCGCGTAGGCGAGCGGCAGGCGGGCGCCGTCCACGATCTCGTCCCGATGCAGATTCGTCACGGGGACTTCCGCCGTGGGCACGAGGAAGAGGTCGTCCGGCTCGGTGCGGTAGGCGTCCGCCTCGAACTTCGGGACCTGGCCCGTCCCCTGCATCATCTCCCGCTTCACGACGAACGGCGGCTCGAGCTCGACGTACCCATGCTCGCGCGTATGCAGGTCGAGCATGAAATTGATGAGCGCGCGCACCAGCTTCGAGCCCATCCCGACGAACAGCGGGAATCCTGAGCCGGCGACCTTCGCGCCGCGCTCGAAGTCGAAGATCCCGAGCGCCGCGCCCAGCTCCCAGTGCGGCTTCAAGCCCGGCTCCCGCGGCCGCGGCGTGCCCCACGAGCGCAGCACCGCGTTGTGCGAGGCATCCCCGTCCGGCAGGTCTGGGAGCGGCAGGTTGGGCACGTACAGGGCTTGCTGGTCGAGCTCGGCTTCGACGCGGCGCAGCTCCGCCTCGAGCCCGGCGACCCGCTCCCCCAGCTTCTTGCGCTGCTCGCGCACGGCGACGGGCAGCTCGCCCTTCTCCTTCATGAGCCGCGCGTCGGCCTTCGCCGCTTCGTTGCGCTCCGCGTGCAGCTGGTCGAGCTGGCCCGTGAGCGCGCGCCGTTTCATGTCGAGCGCTTCGAGCGTATCGAGCAACTTGGTCAGCGTGGCGTCGCCACGCCGGGCGAGCGCCACCCGCACCTGCCCGGGCGAGGCGCGCAGCAGCTTGAGGTCGATCACACGGTTACTGCTTCGGCAGTCCCGGCTCGAGGCCGCGGTAGCCGCAGTTCTGGTCGCTCAGAATCTTGAGGTCGATGCGCCGCCCCCCACCTGCCCGCGCTGCGGCCGACGTGTCGACGGCCAGCACCTGCAGCTTGGCATAGAGCGACACCGTGATTCCGGTGACGCACGTGATGGGTCGGGCCCGCACCAGCACCACGGAGTCCGGACGGACGACGAGGGCCGAGTCGAACTCGTAGCCGCCGGTGGGCGCGATCTTGATCGAGTCGAACGGCGTCCTCGAGCGCTGCAAGCCTGACACGGTGCCCAGGTGCATCGCGCCTGTCGGCAGCAGCACCGGGCGGCCGGCCGTATCGACGTCGAACGCGAAGTCGAAAACCGTCGACAGATCGGTGCGCACCCGCAGCTCGCCCTGCACCAGATAGGCCGACGGATTCTGCAGCGCGATGTCGGTGAGCGCGTCGGAGAGCGCGAACAGCGAGACCGTATCGACCGTGTTGCTGTCCGTCGCGGCCGGCAGGCCCGTGGGCGTGCTGCACGCCGGCGCGAGCGCGGCGAGCCCCGTGGCGATGAGAGTGAGCGCGATGCTCGAGCGGCGCGCGGACATGCGGTGCCGGGAAGATACCGAGCCGCGTCCAAGTGGGTCAACCCACGATCACTGCTTGACTTCGCTAGTCCCCATTCCTAGCTTGGCCGCCGTATGGCGACGATCCGCGACGTAGTCGACGCGCTCAGCCGGCGCGCGGGAGTCGACGCCGTGGTCGTGGTCGGCCGGGACGGGTTGCCGATCGACTCGCGCACCGGCAACGGCGTGGATGCCGAGAACGTGGCCGCCCTCGTCCCCGCGGTGATCAACGGGATGGCGCAGCTCGGCCAGGCCGGGGGGCGGGGAGAGTTCGGCACCGGCGTGCTCGAGTTCGGCTCCGGCCTCGCGGTCGTGTCCGTGCTCAACGCCGATGCACTGCTGGTCGTGCTGGTGCGGCCAGCCACCAACGTGGGCGCCCTGCTCTACGACCTGCGTCGCCATCGCTCGGCGATCGCCGGTCTGCTCTGAGCAGGAGCCGCCCGCGTTGTCGCCCGCCCCCCCCCCTCCCTCGCCCCCCACCCGGCGGCACCTCCTCGTTGTGGACGACGAGCCGCATATCGGGCTGTTGTTGCGCCCGCACCTGGAGCAGCTCGGGTACCGCGTGAGCCTGGCCAAGAACCTCGCCGAGGCCCGGGCGGCGCTCGCCGAGCGCGCGGCGCGCCCCGACGCCCTCTTGCTCGACCTGCACCTGCCCGACGGCTCCGGCCTCGACCTGCTGCGGGAGCTGCGCGGCGGCGCCGCGACTCGGACGCTGCCGGTCATGGTGCTCACGGCGGAGGGTGAGGACCGCGTCCTCAACGAGGCCGAGGAGCTGGGCGCGTCGCTCCTGACGAAGCCGTTCAGCCCGTCGAAGCTCACCGCCCGCATCGCCGGCATGCTGGGCGACGCACCGCCGGGGGAGCACGCGTGAGCATCTGGGCCGTCATCCTCGCAGGCGGCTCGGGGACCCGGTTTTGGCCGCTGTCCACCCCCGAGCGGCCGAAGCAGCTGCTGCCGCTTGCGGGCGACCGCCCGCTGCTGACGCAGGCGGTGGAGCGGCTCGACGGTCTGGTGCCGGCCGAGCAGGTCCTGGTCGTGACGGGCCCGTTCCTGGTGGACCAGGTGGCGCGCATCGTGCCGCAGGTGCCGCGCGCCCAGATCTTCGCCGAGCCGCGGGCCGCGTCCACGGCGCCGGCGCTGGCCTGGGCGGCGCACTGGATCTCGCAACGCGACCCCGGCGCCCAGATGGTGTCGCTCCACGCCGACTGGGCCGTAGGCGACGACCGGGCCTTCCGCGCCGCGGCGCGCCACGCGCTCGGCGTCGCCCAGGAGTACGACGTCCTCGTCACGGTCGGGGTGACCCCGACGCGCAACGAAACGGGGTACGGCTATATCGTGCCCGGGAAGCCGCTGGGCGGCGGGCGGGCGGTGCGACGCTTCGTCGAGAAGCCGTCCGCCGCGCGCGCCGCGCTGCTGCGGCGGCGCGGCGCGCTCTGGAACACGGGCCTCTTCGCCTGGGGGGTGGCGCGCTTCCTGGGCGAGGCGGGCGCGTATGCGCGCGAGCTCAAGGCCGGGTGGCCGGCGCTCGCCGCCGGCGACGTCGCCGGCTTCTTCGCCGCGGCGCGCCCGGTGGCGGTAGACGTCGCGGTGCTCGAGCGCTCCAAGCGGCTCGCGGTCGTGGCGGGGACGTTCCGTTGGGACGACATCGGCTCGTGGGACGCACTGCTCCGCATCCGCAGCCCCGACGCGCGTGGCAACATCGTGGTCGGCAACGTCACGCTCGCCGATGACGTGCGCCGCTCGGTGATCTGGTCGGAGAGCGAGCACCTCGCGGTGATCGGGCTCGAGGACATGGTCGTGGTGCGCGCCAACGGCCACACCCTGGTGATGCCCACGGGACGCGCCGAGCACCTGCGCGCGCTCGTGCAACGACCGTGACGCCCGCGCTCTATCTGCTCGACCCCGATCCCGCGCCCGGCTGGGCGCCGTTCGCGGGCGTGCGCCCGCTGTCCGAGCTGCGGGTCGGAGCGCACCTCGTGCGCGAGCGGTGGGAGGCGTTCCTGGGCACGGAGGTCGCGGAGATCTTCGCGCTCCCCCACCTGGCGGGGTTCGCGGAGGCGGGCGTCCCCACCGTGTCGCCCCGCCACCCCGTTACCGGACCGGCGCTCATTGGCTCTTCCACCTTTGCACCTCGCGGGCTCGCGCCGGCGCTCGCCGAGGAGGGGGGGCCGTTCCGGCTGACGTGTGGCGGGATGACGGTGGGATGGGGGGTCGGGCCGGGCGCCACCTGGGACGGACCGCAACCGCACGCCACGGCGCACGAGGTGGCCGGAGTCGTGCTGCACGGCGTGCACGACGTGATCCGGGCGCTCGAGCCGCTGCTGCGCGAAGATCTGGTCGGGCTGCTGGGCGAGAGCGACGCGATTCCCGCGGGCAGCACCGTCCTGGGCGATCCCGCGTGGATCGCGCTGCACGATGCCGCCGTCGAGCCCGGCGTCGTGTTCGACGTGCGCCACGGGCCGGTGGTGCTGGAGAGCGGCGTCGAGGTCCGGTCCGGCGCCCGCCTCGAGGGTCCGCTCTGGGCGGGCGCGAACGCGCATCTGTTGGGCGGCGCGATCCGCGCCTCGGCGATCGGCCCGCGCTCGAACGTCCGCGGCGAGGTGTCCAATTGCGTGTTTCTCGGGTATGCGAACAAGGCGCACGACGGGTTCGTGGGCCACTCGGTGATCGGCCGCTGGGTGAATCTCGGCGCGGGGACGATCACGTCGAACCTGAAGAACACGTACGGCACCGTGCGACTCGACGTCGCCGGAACGGCGGTTGACACCGGGATGCAGTTCCTGGGCACCCTGATCGGCGACCACGCCAAGACGGCGATCGGCACCCTGCTCGGCACGGGGACGGTGATCGGCGCGGGCGCGAACGTGTTCGACGCAGTGCGGCCGCCCAAGTACGTGCCCCCGTTTGCTTGGGGAGGGAGCGCGGACGGCGCGGCGCGGGTGAGCCGGGACGGGTTTCTCAAGGTGGCGGAGCGGGTGCTACCGCGGCGCGACGTGGCCCTGGACCACGCGCTGCGCGCGGCGCTCGGCCGCATCTATGACTGGGCCACGCGCTGAGCCCGGCGCGCGCCCCTCACCGGGCCGCAGCGGGGCGTGCATATTTGTGGGCTCGGGGGAAATCAGCACCGCCACATCGGCAAGTTCGAGCTGCACGAGCTCATCGGGGAAGGCGCGATGGGCGCCGTGTGGAAGGCCTACGATTCGGTCGTCCGCCGCTACGTCGCGCTGAAGCTGCTCCCCAGCGCGGTCGGCCGGTCGACGGACGCGCGCGACCGTTTCCTGCGTGAAGCGCGCGCCGCCGGGGCATTGCAGCACCCCAACATCGTCACGCTGTACGAGCTCGGAGAAGCGGACCGCCAGCTCTT
The DNA here is from genome assembly GCA_003220975.1 of Gemmatimonadota bacterium. Lineage (GTDB taxonomy): Bacteria > Gemmatimonadota > Gemmatimonadetes > Gemmatimonadales > GWC2-71-9 > AG41. The sequence goes on from QHTX01000073.1 coordinate 6,870, forward strand.
CATCGCGATGGAGCTGGTGGCCGGGCGCGACCTGAGCTCGCTCATCGCGCTGCGCGAGCCGCTGGCGCTCGAGCGCAAGCTCGACATCGTGATCGAAGTGTTGCAGGGACTGTCCTACGCCCACGAGCGCGGCGTGATCCACCGCGACATCAAGCCCTCCAACGTGCGCATCGCCTCGGACGGCTCGGTGAAGATCATGGACTTCGGCATCGCGCGTCTCCAGTCGGCCGAGGTGACGGGGTCGGGCGCGATCGTGGGCACGCCGACGTACATGGCGCCGGAGCAGATCACGAACGGAGCGATCACGCCGGCGACCGACCTGTTCGCCGTCGGTTGCCTGCTGTACGAGCTGCTCTCCTACCAGAAGCCGTTCGAGGGCGAGACCGTCCACGGCGTGCTGTACCAGGTGCTTACGACGGACCCGAAGCCGTTGCGCACCATGGCGCCGTCGATCCCCGCGGCGCTCGAGCGCGTCGCGTCGAAGGCGATGAACAAGGTCCCCGAGGAGCGCTACGAGACCGCCCGGCAGATGCAATCCGCCTTGTTCAGCATCCGCGCCGCCCTGTCGGGCGCGTCGGAAACGACGGCGCGGCTTGGCCCCCGCTGGACCCCGTTCCCCGCCGTCGCGCTGCGACTCATCACGCACGCCCCGATTAAATGGCGGGCAGCGGTGCTGACGGCCCTGATGGTCACGGCGCTGGTGCTGCTGTACGTGTCGCGCCCCTTTTCGCCCTCCGCGGCGCCGTCGTCGGGCGGCGATGTCTCCGGCGCGACCCTCGACTGGCTCGTCACCTACCCGCTCCCGTCCGGCCTCAACCCGGCGCTCGCGGCGCAGCGCGACTCGGTGCTCGCGGCGCGCCAGCGGGCGCGCGGTGCCGGCGCGATGAAGAACAACGTCCCCACCCTCATCCTGGCCGAGACGATGCTCCTGACGTCCGAGCGGGCGCTGCGCTCCGGCGACCCGGCGCGGGCCGCGAGCGGTTACGCCGGCGCGGTGCCCATGTATCGGAAGGCGGAAGCCGAGGCGGCGGCGCTGCGGCGCGACGCCGAGCAGGCGATCGCGCGCGCCACCCCCGTGGTGAACGCCTTGGCGACGCGTCCCCAGGCGGGGCGCGCGGCCACGTCACTGGCGCGCGCGGAGTCCGGGTACGCCGCGATGGACTACGTCGTGGCGCGCCTCGCGGCGCTCGACGCCGAGCAGGTGGGCGTCGCGGCCGGGGTGGCGCCGCCCTCGCCGCAACCGGCCGAGCCACGCCCCGGCATCGACGTGCTGCTGCAGGACCTGGAGCGGGCCGTCTCGAGCGAGCGGGTGGGCAACTTGCAGACGTTGATGCCGGTGATGGCGGACAAGGACGTCGCGGCGTGGCAGAGCTTCTTCCGGCGCTACACCCAGCTGACGGCGCACTACACGATCGAGCGGTTCGCCGCGCAGGGCAACCAAGCGCACGCGACGGTGCGCACCGTCTACACCTACGTCCCGGCGGGCGGCGGCGCCCAGGGCGAGACCCGTCTGCGCCAGGCGATCAACTTCACCAAGACCCCGAGCGGCTGGCGCATCGCGAACATCCGGGAGCTGCACTGAAAGGCGCTGGCCTCAGTCCCAGGCGCGCTCGGTCGGTGGTGGCGGGGGCGGGATGGCGAGCGAGTCGGCCCGGGCCGTGGCCGGCCCCACGCGGCGCAGCGTCACCGGTTTCTCGAGGTCGCCGCCCGACAGCGTGAGCTTGTCGCCCTCCAGTTTCATACCGTAGACCTGCCACACGCCATCTCCCAGCGTCAGCCACAGGCTGTCCCCCACCACCCGCCAGCGGGCCACTTGGTCGCCGAACTGGGCCGAACTGTCGCTCCGCACTATGATGTGCCGGATCTCGTCCTCGGCTTTGGCCTGCCATTTTCCTTCCAAGCGCGGGCGGTGGACCGCCTCGGTAGTCTGCGCGGCAAGGCCGGACGCCACAGCGAGGGAACAGGTAATGGCAAGGACGAAGCGCAACGGCATAGACATATCTTACCCCAAATAGCAAGGAGGGAGCAGAGAACCCCTGCTCCCTCCAGCCTGTTCATCTCTGGGCGTCTGTGCGTCTAGGTCTTAGTACATCCCGCCCATGCCGCCGCCGCCGGGCATCGGCGGCGCCTTGTCCTTCTCCTTCTTCTCCACGACGACGCACTCGGTCGTCAGAAGCAGCGCAGCGATCGAGGCCGCGTTCTGGAGCGCGGTCCGGGTGACCTTGGTCGGGTCGATGACGCCGGCGGCGACCAAGTCCTCGAACGTGTCCGTCTGGGCGTTGTAGCCGAAGTTCTTGTTCTTGGCTTCGCGCACCTGCGACACAACGATCGAGCCCTCCTGACCGGCGTTCTGCACAATCCACCGCACCGGCTCCTCGAGCGCCCGGCGCACGATGTCGACGCCGATCTTCTCGTCTTCCTCGGTCGCCTTCGCCTTGTCGAGGACTTTCTGGCACCGCAGCAGCGCGACGCCGCCACGCGGGACGATGCCCTCCTCGTCCGCCGCGCGCGTCGCGTGCAGCGCATCCTCCACGCGCGCCTTCTTCTCCTTCATCTCGGTCTCGGTGGCCGCGCCCACGTTGATCACCGCGACGCCGCCGGCGAGCTTCGCCAACCGCTCCTGCAGCTTTTCTTTGTCGTAGTCCGAGGTGGACTTCTCGATCGCCGCCTTGATCTCCTTGATGCGGCCCTGGATCGCTTCCGACTTGCCCTTGCCGCCGACGAGCGTCGTATTGTCCTTGTCGATCACGATCCGCTTCGCCTGCCCGAGATCGTTAAGCGTCGCGTTCTCGAGCTTCAGGCCCATCTCCTCCGAGATCACCTGCGGCGCGCCCGTCAGCTTGGAGATGTCGATCAACATCTCCTTGCGGCGGTCACCGAAGCCCGGCGCCTTGACGGCGCACACCTTCAGCGTGCCGCGGAGC
>QHTX01000074.1:0-4531 GCA_003220975.1 Gemmatimonadota bacterium
TGCTCGGCGCTCATGTAGGCCGTCATGAGGACTCGCATCACCTCGACGCCGTCGTCGAACGTCAGCTCCGGCCGTTCGCGCTTCAGGAACACGCGCACGAAGTGTCGGTCTTCGGCGTCGTAGCCGTACGTCGCCGACTCGTGCGTCACGACGGGCATCAGTCCCATCTCGGCGTTCTGCTTCTCGACGAGGTCTTCGCCGGCCTTGCCCTTCACCTCGCGACTGAAGAACAGGCGCAAGCCGGTGTCGAGCGAATTCCACGCCATCGAATATTCGGGGCCGAGCAGCTCGGCCGAAAGCCTGAGCCCCGGGCCCACGAAGCTCCACGAGGTCGTGGCCTCGCCCAGCACCGTGGCGCCGTCGTCGGCGGCGAACTCGATCATCACGCTCGCGAAGTCCTCGGCGGGCGCCTTCGTGTAGTCCACGTCCTTTCCCATCATGTGCTGCAGGCGCTTCGCGTACTCCGGACGGGTCCACTTCAGGCTCGCGATGTGGCCGGTCACGCGCGCCGGGCGGACGGTGGACGACGCCGCGCCCGGCCGGGTGAGCAGGTAGCGCACCACGAGTGCCGAGTGGCACATCATGTCGTTGAGCACACCGCCGCCCTGGAGCTTGCCCTGCCAGAACCACGGCATGTGCGGTCCGCTGTGCTCTTCCGCCGCGCGGGCGAGATAGGGCCGGCCGGTGAGTGACGCCCCCCGGGCCCACAGGAGCGTGCGCCCGTGCGTCACGGCCGGCGCGAACGCCTGGTTCTCGAGGTAGCCGTGGGCGACGCCGGTCTGCTTCACGAGCTCGGCGACCCGCTTCGCCTCGGCGACGGTGCGCGCGAGCGGCTTCTCGCAGGCGATTCCGGCGAGCTCGCCCTTGCCCCGGTTCACGGCGTCCACGATCTCTTCGACGTTTTCGATGCGCGCGAAGTTCGGCCCGCACAGCCACAGCGCGCCGACCCTCGGGTCCGCGACCATCTCGGCGATCGAGCGGTACGGCTGCGCCGCACCGACGTCGAGCTTGCGGGCGAGAGCCGCCGTCTCCTCGGCATGCTGCTTGTTCGGGCTCCACACGCCCACCACGTCCGCGTCCCGCACCGCCTGGAACGCCTGCAGGTGAAACCTGGCGTTGAATCCGCTGCCGATGAACCCGACGCCCAGTCGTTGCTCCACGCTCGCGCTCCGAGTCAGTCGCGACGGGGGGGACGCGTCATGAGATCGTAGCTGACGCCGAGCTTGGCGAGCGCCTCCGGTGGGCACCCCTTCCATTCGGCGACGAAAGTGTTGCCGATGTATCGCAGGTCCTGCACGCCCAGCTTGCTCGAGAAGAAGCCGGAGGCCGTGAGGTCGCGGAAGCTGTTGAAGAACGCGACGCCGGCCGAGTATTCGGACTTCGCCTTCTTTGGCCAGGCGATGTCGTCGAGCACCGCGGCGCGCTCGCCGTCGGCGCAGGCCACGAAGGTCTTGCCGTAGCGATCGTCGCACTCGTGGTCCAGCCAGGCGAGCCCGCCCCGGATCGGGGTCGGGAGGTCGGGGTCGTCCCCGCACATGAAGTCCATGAACTCGGGCACGCCGGCGTCGGTGGCGCTGCCCGACCGCTCGTCCTTCGGGATGATCAGGTCGACGAGCACGCGCACCGTGTCCCACTCGTGCGCGGTGAAGAACTTCGGCTCATAGGGCGCGCCCCGGTCCAGCGCCCCGCGCGCCAGGGCCGCGGCGCGCGACACCGACTCCGGCGCCCACCGGAACGCCGTGGCGAGCGGCGCCACGGTGAGGAGCCGCACGACGTCACGACGGTTCATGGTGCTCATGGGGTCTCCGCGGCTGCGGGACCGGCAGCCCCTTCGGCTCGGGGTCCCTGACTTCCCCACTCCGCCACACCCCGGACCTTCGCCTCCGGGGCTGCCGGTCCCGCCGCCAAAAGTGACCAGGCGGCTATGACGGCTTCGGCGCCAAGGGGCGGTCCCGCAGGCGAACACGCATGGCGGGCGGGTGACCCCGAAGGCGCGGCTCCCGGGGGTGGGGAGTGGTCTCTGTCGAGGAGCCGCGCCGGAGTGGGTCGCCCGCCCGCCATCATAGCGCCCCCTTTTTCATCTGGTCCGCGATGTAATCGCTCGTCCGCATCGACAGCGCGAGGATAGTCCACGTGGGGTTCTTGTCGGCCTGCGACACGAACGGCCCGCCGTCCGTTACGAACAGGTTCTTGCAGTCGTGCGCCTGGCACCAGCGGTTCAGCACCGACGTCCCGGGGTCGTTGCCCATGCGCGTCCCGCCGAGCTCGTGGATGATGGTCCCGCCCGTCGCGAGCCCGTATCCCTGTTCGGCGGTCGGCATCGGCGAGAACACCTCGCCTCCCATCTCGGCGATCAGCGCCCGGAAGGTCTCCTGCATGTGCTTCGACTGCTTGTATTCGTGGTCCGACCACTTCCAGTGGAAGCGCAGCACGGGGATCCCCCACCGGTCCACGGTGCGCGGATCGATCTCGCAATAGCAGTCGTCATTCGGGATCATCTCGCCGCGGCCCGAGAAGCCGATCGTGGCGCCGTAGTAGCGGCGGTAGTCGTCCTTGAGCTGTTTGCCGTAGCCGCCGCCCGACGGGTAGCGGTGAATGCCGCCCATGAATCCTTCTCCCGGCACGTGCGTGCCGCCCCACACTTCGATGTGGTAGCCGCGCGGGAAGTCGAGCTTCTGCTCCCCGAGCCACCACGGCATGTACAGATGCATGCCGCCCACGCCGTCGTGGTTGTGCGGCACGTGGTCCGTCATCTTGGGAATGAAGCCGGCCACATCCGTCCCGGTGGTGTCGGTGATGTACTTCCCGACCGTGCCGCTCGCGTTGGCCAGGCCGTTCGGATACAGGCCGGACCTGGAGTTCAGCAGCAGCCGGGCGGACTCCAAGGCACTCGCGGCCAGCACCACGACGCGGGCGCGCACATGGCGGTCGGCCCCGGTGGTCTTGTCGACGTAGGCGACCCTGGTGGCGCGCCCGGCGCCGTCCACCGTCACCTCGCGCGCCATCGCGTTGGTCACGAGCGTCAACCTGCCGGTGGCGAGGGCGGGAGCGACCAGCACGTTGGTGGACGTGAAGTTCGCGTTCACCTTGCAGCCGCGGTTGCACTGCCCGCAGTAGTGGCATGCCGCCCGGCCGTTGAGCGGTCGGGTCAGGATCGACAGCCGTGAGGGAATGCACGTGATGCGCAGCCGGTCCGCCGCCTGCTTCACGAGCAGCTCGTGGCAGCGCGGGCGTGGGGGCGGCAGAAACACCCCGTCCGGCTCGTTCGGGAGGTTCTCTTTGCTGCCGAAGACCCCGATCAGCCGGTCCACGCGGTCGTAGAACGGCGCCACGTCCTCGTAGCCGATCGGCCAGTCGTCGCCCAGGCCGTCGCGGGTCTTACGCTTGAAGTCGTACGGCCCGAAGCGCAGGGAAATGCGGCCCCAGTGGTTGGTGCGGCCGCCCACCATCCGCGCCCGCCACCAGCGGAAGCGGGAGCCGGGTGCCGTGGTGTACGGCTCGCCCTCGATGTCCCACCCGCCGATGCAGGCGTCGAACTCGCCGAACGGACGCTCCTTGGTGGACCCGCCGCGGCGCGGCGACTCGTAGGGCCAGGTGAGCATCGCGGAGTCTTTGAGGTTGTCCCAGGGTCCGCCGGCTTCGAGCAGGATCACGTCGGCGCCGGCCTGCGTCAGCACGTAGGCCGCCATGCCGCCGCCGGCGCCGGATCCGACGATGCATACGTCGTAGCTCTTCTGTTGCCGGATGGCTTGCATGCGCAAGTTCGCTCCTCAAACCGCGCAGGTTCGGACGGCGTCGCGCAACGAAGTCAACGGATCGCGCGTCGGTACGAACTCGTGGGCGACGTAGCCGGCGAAGCCGGTCGCGGCGATGGCCCCTGCGATGGCGTGGTAGTTGAGCTCCTGCGTGTCGTCGAGCTCGTGGCGGCCGGGGACGCCGCCGGTATGGTAGTGCGCGATGTGCTGATGGTTCGCGCGGATCGTCGCGATCAGATCGCCTTCCATGATCTGCATGTGGTAGATGTCGTACAGCGGGGAGAGTCGACCGCCCGCACCACCGCGACCCCGAACGCGGTGTGGTCGCCCTGATAATCGGCGTGATCCACCTTGCTGTTCAGCAGCTCCAGGCAGAGCGTCACCCCGTATGTTTCGGCGAGCGCCTTGATCCGCTCCAGCCCGGCGACGCAGTTGTCCGTCGCTTCGGCGTCGCCCCGCCCCCGTCGGTTGCCGAACATCGCGATCAGGTTCGGCACCGCGTGCCGCGCCGCGAGCGGGATCGCGCTCTCGAGCTCGCCGACGAGCAGCGCGTGATTGGCGCGGTCATTGAACCCCGTGGCGATGAAGTCGTGCCGGATCGCCGGGTAGCCCATCGAGCAGACCAGCCCGTAATCGCGCACGCGCTCCCAGTCGTCCGGGCCGAGCAGGTCGATCGCGGCGAGCCCCATGCCCGCCGCCGCGCGGCATAGGTCGGGGAGGGGGATGCGCTCGAACGGCCAGCGACACACCGCTTGCCGCAGTTTCGCCACGCTGAA
>QHTX01000074.1:4553-6275 GCA_003220975.1 Gemmatimonadota bacterium
TAAGGGCAGTGCGTGGCCGAGCCCAGGCCTGAGCCTGGGAATCGAGGGCCGCCGCTCCCAGCAGACCAACCGCCTCTCGCCGGTTCATCAGAACTCGAGCTGTCTCAGATACTCGTAGCTCGCGCGAATCGAGGCGAAGGCGTCCGCCGGCGCGTCGTGCTCGACGAAGGCGTGCCGGATCCCTGCTTGGTCGCGGCGCGCGAAGATCCGCTTCCAGTCGATGCTGCCGGCGCCCACGTCCGTCATGCGATGGTCGGGCGGCCCGGCGGAATCCTTCACGTGAACCATGGGGATGCGGCCGGGCCAGCGCGCGAAGTAGGCGAGCGGGTCCTGCCCGCCCTTGGTGATCCAGTAGAGGTCGATCTCGAGCTGGACGAGGTGCGGGTCGGTCTCGGCGAGCAGCACGTCGTACGGCAGCCGGCCCTCGAGCGGCGCGAACTCGAAGTCGTGGTTGTGATACGCGAACTGCAGGCCGGCCGCCCGCGCCTCCGTTGCGGCGTGGTTCGATACGCTTGTAGTCGTCGAGCGTGCGCCGCGCTTCGGCCGGGATCCAGGCCACGACGACGTACCGGTGCCCGATCACGGGCGCCGCGTCGAACGCCGCGCGCCACTGATCCGGCGCGAGCGACACGTGCGCTGACGGGGCCGAGAGACCGTGCTGGTCGAGCAGGGCACGCACGTCGCGCGGCGCCTGCCCGAAGTAGCCCGCGAACTCGACCTCCCGGTAGCCGGTCGCCGCGACCCGGGCGATGGTGCCGGCGAAGTCCCGTTGCAGCTCGTGCCGCACGGTATAGAGCTGCAGCCCGATGCGGCCGAGCTTGTGGCGCGCGTGGCGCGCCGCGGGCCGCGTGCCGGCGAGCATGGCGGCGGTCGTCCCGACGAACGAGCGCCGGTCCATCACAGCTCGTGTCGTTTCATCTGCTCCACCGCGTGCGCCACGGCGCGCGCCGTGAGCGCCATGTAGGTGATGGAGGGGTTCTGGCAGGCGGAAGAGGTCATGCAGGCGCCGTCGGTGACGAACAGGTTCTTCACGTCGTGACACTGGTTCCAGGCGTTGAGCACCGAGGTCTTGGGGTCGCGGCCCATGCGCGCCGTGCCCATCTCGTGGATCGTCAGCCCGGGCGCATTGTCGTCCACGAACGGCTCCACCTCCTTCGCCCCGGCGGCCTCCAGCATCTCGGCCGCCGAGACGGACATGTCCTTGAGCAGCTTGCGCTCGTTGTCGCTCCATTCGCAGTGGATGCGAAGCGCCGGGATGCCCCAGGCGTCCTTCGTGTCGGGGTCGAGCTCGACGTAGTTCGTGGGGCGGGGCAGGCACTCGCCGAACCCGTAGAACGAGAAGCGCCACGGCGCCGGCGTGCGCAGCGTGCGCTTGAACTCGGCGCCGAAGCCGGGCAGGTTCTCCCCCCGGGTCCAGCCCTCGCGGTCCGCGCCGCCCTGGAAGCCGTAGCCGCGCAGGAAGTCGGGGTGCGCGGTCGCGACGTTGCGGAAGCGCGGGACGTAGATCCCGTTGGGGCGGCGACCGTGGACGGTCCGGTCTTCCATGCCCGGGATCGTGCCGCGCGCCCCGCCGCCCATGCAGTGGTCCATCACGTTCTTCCCCAGCTCACCGCTCGAATTGGCGAGCCCGGTGGGGAAGCGCGGCGTCGCGGAGTTGAGGAGGATGCGCGTCGATTCGAGCGCGGACGCGCACAGAAAGACGACGCGCGCGTGGAACTCGAG
>QHTX01000074.1:6313-17133 GCA_003220975.1 Gemmatimonadota bacterium
ACGGCGCGGTCCTTCTTCTCGTCGTAGATGACGCTGTGGACCACGCTGTAGGGCCGCAGCGTCACCCGCCCGGTCGCCTGCGCCAGCGGCAGCGTGACGCTGACGCTCGAGAAGTAGGAGCGCGTGATGCAGCCGCGCTCGCACGGGCCGCAGTAGTGACACGCCGCACGGCCGCCGTGCGGCACCGTGATCACCGCGCACCGGCCGATCGTGACCACCCGCTCGCCGCCGAAGCGCCGCGCCACGGCCTCCTGCACCACCTGCTCGGCGCAGTTCAGCGGCATCGGGGGGAGGAACTTGCCGTCGGGCAGCTGGGCGAGGCCGAGCTTCGCCCCGCTCACGCCGATGGTCTCCTCCACGTAGTCGTACCAGGGCGCGATGTCGGCGTAGCGGATCGGCCAGTCCGCACCGAAGCCGTCCTTCGCGTTCGCCTCGAAGTCGAGGTCGCTCCAGCGGTACACCTGCCGGCCCCACATGATGGAGCGCCCTCCCACCTGCCGGCCGCGGATCCAGTGGAACGGCTTGCCGGGATCGAACGTGTAGGGATTGTCGCGGTCGTTCACGAAGAACTTGCCGCTGTACTCGTTGCAGGCGTAGCAGCGCTTCTGGATCGGCTGGTCGCGCTCCAGCGCCTTGCGGTCGCCCTTGCCCCGGAAGCGCGCCTCCCACGGCGGCACATGCTCGACGTAGTCGCGCGCCGGATCGATGGGTCGCCCGGCTTCGAGCACCAGCGTCCTGAGGCCACGCTCGCACAGCTCCTTCGCCGCCCAGCCGCCCGAGATCCCGGAGCCCACCACGATGGCGTCGAACGTCTTGGCGAGGGCGCTCATGGCAGGGGCACGCAGCCGTCGTACGAGCCCGGGATGATCTCGAAGTGCGTCTCGGCCGCCCCGATCTCCGAAGTATAGAAGCCGTACAGCGTGAACGACTTGATCTGGTGGAAGAAATGCTTTTCGGGTTTCGCCTTGGCGCGTCGCAGCGCCGCCACCTCCGCGTCGAGCCCCGAGAGGATCGCCGCCCGCTGTGGCTCGGACGTGGTCAGGAAGTCCGCGCCGAACAGGTCGCGGCTCCGCTCGTCCACGTCCGCGAGTCCCGCCAGGAAGCGCGCGCGGTCGTCATCGGCGAACCATTCGGCGAGCATGAGATCGATGAACTCGGGCACGTGCGCGGCGCGCGCACCCGGCGTGTCGGTCTCGGGGATGATCATCTCGGCGATGGTCGCCACCGTCTCCGCCTGGTGCGGGTCCAGCACCGTGAACCCCCCCGCGCGGGCCCGCGCGCGGCGGTGCGCGGCGCGGCCGAGCGCGTCGAGCCGCTCGGCCGGCAGGCCGGCGAGCAGCGGCAGCGCGAGCGCGCCGCCCAGCACGCGCATCATATCTCGTCGGTTCATGCGGGCCTCCCCGCGCCAAGTTGCCACGGCTCGCCAACGGACGCCAGGCGCCGGAGCGCGTTTCACGTCGCACGCGAGTAGCGATCGCGCAACAGGCGGCGGTTGACAGCGCGCCTCGGGGGTGTATGTTTATGCATCATCCTGCATAAACTGCAAGGAGCGCACTATGGGGCCGTTGGTCGTCCTCGCGTATTCCGGCGGACTCGACACGTCGGCGATCGTTCCCTGGCTCCACGAGCGGTATGGCGCCAGGGTTTTGTGCTTCGCGGCGGACGTGGGGCAGGGGCCCGGCGAGCTCCACGGCCTGGTCGAGAAAGCCAAACGCTCCGGGGCCGTGGACTGCGTGGTCGCCGACCTGCGCGAGGAGTTCGTGCGGGACTTCGTGTTCCCGACGCTGCGCGCCGGCGCCGTGTACGCGCGCACCTACCTCCTCGGCACCGCGATGGCGCGCCCTGTGACGGCCGCGCACCAAGTCGCTGCGGCCCAGCGCGCCGGCGCCCAGGCCGTCGCCCACGGCTGTACCGGTAAGGGGAACGATCAGGTCCGCTTCGAGCTTACCTACGCCGCGCTCGCTCCCGAGCTCCAGGTCATCGCGCCGTGGCGTGAGTGGCAGTTCCAGGGCCGCGAGGACCTGATCGCCTACGTCAAGGCGAAGGGCATCCCGGTCCAGGCGACGCTCGACAAGCCGTACTCGACCGACCGCAACTTGTGGCACTGCTCGCATGAGGGCGGCATCCTCGAAGATCCCGCCAAGGAGCCCCCCGAGCACATCTTCGCGATGACGGCCGACCCGCTCGAGGCCCCCGACCTCCCCGCCCTGGTGGAGATCGGCTTCGAGGAAGGCATGCCCGTCGCCGTGAACAACGTTCCCCTGGGTCCCGTCGAGCTGCTCGAGTCGCTGAACGCGCTGGCGGGCGAGCACGGCGTCGGCCGGGCCGACGTCGTGGAGGACCGGCTCGTCGGGATGAAGTCGCGCGGCGTGTACGAGACGCCGGGCGGGACGCTGCTGCATGCCGCGCATCGCGAGCTCGAGCAGCTCGTGCTCGACCGCCGCACGTTGCGACTCAAGGACGAGCTCGCGCTCCGCTACGCGGACCTGGTGTACGACGGTCGGTGGTGGACGCCGGAGCGGGAAGCGCTCGATGCGCTCGTCGCCGCGACGCAGAAGAACGTGACCGGCGCCGTGCGGCTCAAGCTGTTCAAGGGGAACGTCGCCGTGGCGGGCCGGGAAAGCCCCTACGCGCTGTATCAGCCGTCCTACGCCACGTTCGGCAAGGACAACGTGTACGACCAGACGGACGCCGCCGGCTTCATTCACCTCTATGGCTTGGCGATCAAGATCGGCGCGGGCCTGGAGGCGACGCGCCGGCAGTCCGAAGTCGGCGCGGCCGCGGAATGATGGCGCGCCAGCCGACGGAGACCCACGCGCCCCCTCATCAGATGTGGGGCGGCCGGTTCAGCCTGGGGCCGAGCGAGGCGCTCGACGCCCTGAACCGCAGCCTTCCTGTGGATCACCGGCTGTGGCCGCAGGACGTCACCGCCAGCAAGCGTCGGCGTGGTGACGCCCGCGGAGGAGTCGCAGCTGCTCGACGGCCTCGACCGCGTCGCCGAGCGGCTCGCCGACGGCGCGGCGGTGGGGGCGCCGGACGAGGACGTGCATACGCTGGTCGAGCGCCTGCTGTACGAGGAGGTCGGCCCGGTGGCCGGCAAGCTCCACACCGGGCGGTCCCGCAACGATCAGGTGGCGACCGACCTCCGCCTCTGGACGCTCACAGCGATCGACCAGCTGGACTCGGACCTCGCCGCGCTGGCGCGTACGCTCGTCGCGCGCGCCCAGGAGGCGGTGGACGTGCTGCTGCCGGGCTATACGCACGGCCAACGCGCGCAGCCGGTGCGCTGGGCGTACGTGCTGCTGGCGCATGCGTGGCCGCTGGTACGCGACCGCCAGCGTCTCGCCGACGCGCGGCGCCGGGTCGCCGAGCTGCCGCTCGGGTCCGGGGCGCTTGCAGGATCGGGGTTTGCCGTCGACCGCGTGCTGTTGAAAGAAGCACTCGGGTTTCGCTCGATCTCTGCGAACGCCCTGGACGCGACCGGCGACCGCGACTTCGTCGCCGAAGTGCTCTTCGCCCTCGCCCTCGTCGGCACGCACCTCTCGCGCCTCGCGGCGGAGCTCGTGCTCTACACCAGCGCGGAATTCGGGTTCGTGCGGCTGTCGGACGACTTCAGTACCGGGTCGAGCTTGCTGCCGCAGAAACGCAACCCCGACGTGTTCGAGCTCGCCCGGGCCAAAGCTGGCCGCCTGCTGGGCGACGTGGTGGCGCTGGTGACGACGCTCAAGGGCATTCCCGCTGGGTACTCGAAGGACCTGCAGGAGGACAAGGCCCTGCTGTTCGACGCATTCGACACGCTTGCCCTCGTGCTCCCCGCCGTCACCGGTGCGATCGCCGGCATGACCGCGGACGCGGACCGCATGCGCGCCGCGCTCGACGCGTCGCTCCGCGCCACGGACCTGGCCGACCTGCTGGTCCAAGCCGGCGTGCCGTTCCGCGAAAGCCACGGCCTCGTGGGGCGGCTGGTGCGCGAGGCCGAGCGCACGAGCGTGCCGCTCGACCGCGTGCCGGCGGCGGTAGCGGCGGCGATCCATCCGGCCCTCCCGGCAGCCGTGGGGCAGCTCGGTACCTGGGAGGACAGCGTGGAGGGGCGGGCCACCCCGGGAGGGGCGTCGCGCCAATCCGTGGAGCAGCAAATCGAGGCGTTGCGGGCCTTAAGCTAAGGTCTTGCCGCGCCTTAGCGGGTTGAGTAGCATACGTGGCCGTCTTGTTCTCATGAGCGAGACGGCCACTTTTTCGCCCGGGGGAAGGGGGGGGGATTGCCGTGCGCTGCCTCGCGCTCAACGCCTCGTTCGAGCCTTTGACTATGGTGCCCGTGCGCCGGGCGCTGCGGCTCGTGATCGATCACAAGGCAGAGATCGTCGAGGCGGACGGCCCGGCGGTACATAGCGAGCGACTTACCATCCCGCGCCCCGCCGTCATCCGCCTCGTCAAATTCGTTCACGTCCCCCGCCGCTTCCGCCGTCAAGTCACGAACACGTTCCTCTTCGCCCGCGACGACTACCGCTGCCAGTTCTGCGGCCGGAACCAGCAGGAGCTGCGGCACCGGGAGTGCCTGACGCGGGACCACCTCGTCCCGCTGTCCCGCGGTGGCACCAACGGCTGGGCTAACGTCCTGACGGCCTGCTCGAGCTGCAACACGCGCAAGGGGAACCTCCTTCCCGAGGAGGCGGGCATGCACCCGCTGCGGCCGCCGTTCGAGCCGCACTTCGTGCATCTCGCCTGGGCGGTGCGGCGGCTCACGTCGATCCAGTCGAAGTACATCCGGATGTTTTACGGCAGCGACGTGCTGGCGCGGCTGGAAGCGCTGTGAGCCGGACCGTCCCCTGGGTCATCGCGGCCGCGGCAGGCGCGGCCGTGCTTGGAGTGCTCGTAGCCAGTCACCCGGCGCGCGGGGTCGGTGCGGTGCATCCCGATCCGCGCCCCGGTGTCACCGCCGAGCGCGTGCTGCCGGCGAGCATGGCGCGCAGCGCGCCGCAGGTCCTCGACGGTGTGTTCTGCTACTGCCGGTGCGCCAGGAATGTCGGGCACCGCTCGCTGCTCACCTGCTTCGAGTCGGACCATGGCTCCCGGTGCAGCACCTGCATGGGCGAAGCCCGGCTCGCTGCGGATCTCGCGGCTCAGGGCCGCACGCTCGACCAGATCCGCCACGCCATAGATCAGCGGTTCGGCTCGTAGGGGCAAGGCATTGCCTTGCCCCTACGGTGCCCTATGGTTGTTCGCTCCGATTCAGGGTCTCTGACCGCGCCTCCAGCGTGAGCCGCGGGAGGCCCGCGATCCGCACCAGCAGCCGCTGCGCTCCGCGCGCGAGCGCGCTCCCGAGATTCCTGTCCCCCGATACCGCGGGGCTCACGTCCCCCTTGAGCCAACGGGTGAGCTCTTCCAGGTCCGTGTCGTTCAGCGTCGTCACCTCGAGCCGGCACAGGAAGTAAAACCTCCCCGAGCCCTTCGGGGGGGGCTTGAGGTTCACCTTGTATGGGATCTCGAGCGCATGCTCGAGCTCGTCGGGCGCGGAGTAGCGGGTGACGCTCCCACCCGTGCGGATCAGCACGAAATCGTCGGCGAGCGGGTCGTGCCGGGCGACGGCGTCCCACGACCATTGGTTGATGAACTGATCGAACCAGCCGGAGCGGGCCCGCCACAACTCCAGGCGGTAATGCAGTCGCAGGGGGAAGCCCGAGCGCATCAGGCTGACGAACCGGCCGTCGCCGAGCAGCGCGGTGGTCTGGATGCGGGGCGTCTCGCTCTGCAGCGTGACCGTCAACGCGGGCGCCTGCGCGCCGGCCGGCGAGACCGCCGCCGCGCCGCCGAGCCAGGCCACGAGAGCGAGCCCCAGCCTCACCTCAGAAGCGGTGGTCGAGTCGCAGCGTGAAGCGCACGGGCTCGCCCGCCGTCACGGCCTTCGCCAGGTACAGGCCGAACCCGCCCCAATCGACGCCCAGCCCCAGATCGGCAAGCCAGCTGCCTAGGGTGGGCAGCCGGTCGCTCGGGAGCCGGCCCGGCCCGTTGCCCACCAGCCACGCCTGACCCGCGTCCCCGAGCACCACCAGGTCCGGTCCCTGGAGCGTGAAGAGCGACTTCGACTGCTCGTCCTCAGGCGAGGAGGAGTTGTAGGCCCAGTGCAGCGAGATGTGACCGCGGTACTCCGCCTGCGCCAGGATCACGCGGTCGCATGCCGCGACCAGCGTGCCGGCGAACGCGGGGTCGAGGATGTCCCGGTTACAGGCGCTGTGGCGGAAGCCGTACCCTGAGAGCGGGTCGGCGCCGCCGATGGAGAGCCGCTGCTGCAGGGGCAGCGCGTCGCCGCCGATCCAGCCGCCCGCTAGCAACCGCAGGTTGACCCGTCCCGAGGGGCTCACGCGGGCGTACCGGCGGAAGTCGAAGAACAGGCGGCTAAACTGGTAGGAGCCGTCCGTCGGGATCGGGGCGCGCACGGCGGTCGGCACTCCGGTCTGCGGGCTCACGTCCTTGGAGCGGGAATTGTCGAACTGCGCGCGCAGGTACCAGCCGGCGCTGGGCTCCGCGGGGTCGTTCCGGGTGTCGAGGGTCGCCACGCCGCTCACCGTGGTGTAATGGCCGTCGTCGATCGGCGGGTTCGGGCGCCACGCCTGGTCGTTGCGGAACACGGTCCAGGGGTCGCGCGCCGTGACGCTCGTCTGCCAGTCGCGTCGCACCTCGAGCGCAAAGCTGAGCGGCCGCTCCGCCTGGAAGGACGCGCGGCCCGCGATCCCCTTGTTCAGGTAGTAGTCGCGATAGTCGCGCTGGAACAGGAACGCCTCCCATCCGACCTCGGCGCCGCGCAGCCCCCAATCCTCCACCGGCGCGACGACGTCGTACGCGCGGAACTCGAGGCCGTAGGCCGGCACCTCGCCCGCGCGCAGCGCCGTGCGCACCATGTAGCCCAGGTCGCTCCGCTTGTCGGTGAAGTCTCCCGCCGTGCGGAACACGCCCAGGGCGTCCACCCGGAATCGCACGTTCCGCTCGATCTTCCAGTCGAACAGCGGGCCGAACACCACCGGCAGGCCCTCCACGCGGTTGAACGTGCCGCCGGTGGCGAGCGTGAGCGACGAGCGCGAGTCGGCGGTGCCCCACGACTTCTCGACGCCGAGATTGGGGAACCAACGGCCCGGGTTCGCGGGGGCGAGGGCGATCTCGTCGCCGTTCGTCCGATACGCGAGCGTTTCGCGGTAGATCCGCACCTCGCCGCCCACCGACGCGCCCGGCGCGCGCGCCGCCGTGCCGCCGACGACGATGAGATCGCCGGTGATGGCCGCGGTGGAGTCGAGCACCGCGTCGCCGTTGATCACGAGCACCGTCCCCTGGACGCGGCCGCCTACCCACACGGCGCCGTTCCGCACGGCCACGTCGCCGCGCCACTCGTTGCCCCGCGGCAGGCGCGAGCGCCCCACGAGCCGGGTGGTGGAGGGGGCATTGTAGAGCCGAATCGCCTCCTCGGCGACGAGGCGCGGCAGCTCCAGCGGCTGGACGGTGACGCCGGCGCTCTCGGGCTGGATGACGATGGCCGTGTCCTGCCCGGTGACGAGCGCCGGTCCGAGGACGCCGAGCAGGGCGAGGACGAGCGTGCGCATGGCTGGAGTCCTGGTAGAGACGGCGCGGCGCCGGTGCATAGGCCGTGCCGCCCACGGCGCGAGGACGCGGGACACCGGCTCCGGCGGGCGCGCGGGGCGCGAACGCGCGGCGCGTGTCATCCCGTCACGGTGCGCGGTGGCTCGAGGCCCAGCCGGCGCATGCGGCGGTATAGGTTGGCGCGGTCGGTGGCGAGCTTGCGCGCCGCATCGGCCACGTTGCCGTGCGCCGCGGACAGCGCGCGCGCGATGAGCGTCCGCTCGAACTGGTCGAGCGCCTCGGAGAGCTCCACGTCGGTCCATCCCTCGGGGGAGGGCGGCGGAGCGCCGTCCCGCCGTACCACGCGCGCCACGTCGTCGGCGGTGATCGTGGCGCCGGTCGCGAGAATCGCGAGGCGCTCCACCAGGTTCGCCAGCTCGCGCACGTTCCCGGGCCACGCATACGCGGCGAGCAGCTGCACCGCGCCGGCGTCGCACCGCACCGGGCGCCCGAGCCGGGCGGCCTGGCGTGCCGCGAAGTGTTGCACCAGCGGCGGGATGTCCTCGGGTCGCTCCCGCAACGGCAGAATGTGAACCGGCAGTACGTTGAGCCGGAACAGCAGGTCCTCGCGGAATTGCCCCTGGTGCGTGGCCCGGCTCAGGTCCTTATTGGTCGCCGCGATCACCCGCACGTCCACCGTGACCGGCTTCTCGCCGCCCAGCCGCTCGATCACGCCCGTCTCGAGCACGCGCAGCAGCTTCGCCTGCGCCTCGGGCCCCAGGTCGCCCACCTCGTCGAGCAGCAGGGTCCCGCCGTCGGCGAGCTCGAAGCGGCCGATGCGGCGCTCGGTGGCGCCGGTGAACGCGCCGCGCTCATGGCCGAACAGCTCCGACTCGACCAGATCCTTGGGAATCGCGGCGGAGTTCACGCACACGAACGGCTTCGCCGCCCGCGCGCTCTGGCGGTGGATCGCCGAGGCGACGAGCTCTTTCCCCGTCCCCGATTCGCCCGTCACGAGCACGCGCACCTCCGTCGGCGCGACGCGCGCGATGAGGGCACGGAGCTCCTCCATCGCCTTGCTCACGCCCACGAGCGGGTCGGAATGCCCCAGCGCCTCGTGCAGCCGCCGGTTTTCGGCGAGCGTGCGCGCCAGCTCGAGCGCTGCGCGCAGCGTCGTGAGCACGCCCTCGGGGGTCAGCGGCTTCTCGAGAAACTGGAACGCGCCGAGCTTGGTGGCGCGCACCGCGTCGGTCAGGCTCGCGCGCCCGCTCATCATCACCACCGGGATGTCGGGGGCCACGCGCTTCAGCTGCTCGAGCGTTTCCAGGCCGTCGGGCCCGCCCGGCATCATCAGATCGAGCAGCACGGCGTCGGGCGCTTCGCGCTCCACGGTGGCCAGCGCCGCGGCGCCGTTCGGCGCCTCGGCGGTCTCAAACCCCTCCGATTGCAGCAGGGCGCCCACCATCTTGCGGATGTTGGCCTCGTCGTCCACGAGCAGGACGCGCGGGCTCATGTCGCGGAGAGCACGATGGAGAAGGTGGCACCGCCGCCCGGCGTGTCCGCGACGGTGATGCTGCCGTTGTGCGCTTCGACGGTCTGCCGCACCAGCGCCAGCCCGAGCCCCGTGCCGTCCTGCTTGGTGGTGAAGTACGGCTCGAACACGCGGTGCCGCAGCTCATCGGAAATCCCCCGGCCGTGATCGGCGATCGTCACCAGGATGCCCGGACCGTCGCGGCTGACGGCGATCTCGATCGTTCCATGGCCGTCCATCGCCTCCGCGGCGTTGCGCAGCAGGTTGGAGAAGGCCCGCCGCAGCGGCTCGTAGTGGCCCAGCAGCCGGCACGGCGGCCCCTCCCCCGCCCCGTTGGCACGCACCGTCACCGCGACGTCGCCCGGCACGGCGCTCCGGCCCAGCTCTATCAGCAGGTCGACCAGGTCGACCTCGCTCTTCGGTCCCTCGGGGAGCCGGCCGAACTCGGAGAACTCCTTGGCGAGCCGCTCCAGCCGGTGCGTCTCTGCGGCCAGAACCTCCACCGCCGTCGTCCGTCCGCCCGCCGGTCCACCCGACCGGCCGAGCTGATCCACCGCGATCCGCATCGACGTGAGTGGGTTCTTAATCTCGTGCGCCACCCGGCGCGCCACTTCGCGGAATGCCCGCAACCGCTCGGCCTCGAGCTCCTTGCCGCGCGCGGCGTCGAGCGCCGTGGCGAGCTCCCGCAGCGCCTGGCGCAACGCCTCGAACTCCGGCGCGCCCCGCGTGGCCAGCCCGTCCCCGGGGAGCGCCATACGACGACGGATCAGCCGCGTCCACCCCACCAGCTCGTCGATCGGCCGTGACAGCTGGCGGGAGAGATGGCCCGCGAGCCGCACCGCTACCGTCAGCGCCAGCGCGCCGAACACGATCACCACCAGCGCGAACCCGCCCGCGTAGTAGCGCAGATACGTCTCGGCGCGGCGCGCCAGGCTCACCGAGTTCGAGAGCTGCGCGAGATGCTGCCGCAGCGCCGCCCGCTCGGCGGGCGCGAGCCGCGTCGTGTCCATGTGATCGAGCATCTCGCGCCCCGACGCGGCCATCTCCTCCAGCGCGACGCGCGCTCCCGCCGACGGCCCCACCGTGCGCACGGCGAGCGCCCACCCCACCACGGCCAGCGCGGTCGGCACGGCCGTCAGGGCCACGAGGATCACGAAGATCCGCTGGCGGAATGGTAGCGGCATATTTGACGGGGCAATCTAGGGGTTTGGCGAGCGTGTGACAATTCGACACATGACACCCGATGCGGAGTGCGGAGTGCGGAATGCGGAATTGCAGGGCCGGTGTCGAAGCGCGCTTCCCCGGTTCGACGCTCGCACTGACATTCCGCATTCCACATTCCGCACTTGGGAAGGGAGGGGCCGGGAATGAAGTCCCACACCCACTACCTCTGGTTCAACACGAAGCAGCGCCAGGAGATCATCGACATCACCGACACCGTCGCCGAGCAGGTGACCAAGAGCGGCGTGGCGGAAGGGGTGGCGCTCGTGAGCGCCATGCACATCACCGCGTCGGTGTTCGTCAACGATCACGAGTCGGGGCTGTGGTCGGACATCCTGAAGTGGCTCGAGGGCACCATCGCCCCGTGGGACCCGGGCCGCTACCGACACAATGAGACGGGTGAAGACAACGCCGCCGCCCACCTGCGGAGCCTCACGATCGGACACGAGGTGATCGTGCCGATTACGGCGGGAAAACTGGACTTAGGCCCGTGGCAGCGGGT
>QHTX01000075.1 GCA_003220975.1 Gemmatimonadota bacterium
AGTTGATCAGGGCGCGGCCTTCGCGCGCCGTATACCAGGGGGCCACCGGGTAGGTCCCGATTTCGAGCTCCAGGGCCGTGGTGACGCCGTCGTGCGCGTAGTAGCGGTAGCTCTCGGAGTCCTGGCCGTGGGCGTGGAGGTCGATGAATCCGGGGGCGACCACGAGGCCGCGCACGTCCAGCGTCTCCCGCGCGGCGGGTAGCTCGGTCGTGACGGCGGTGATGCGACCGCTCGTGACGCCGACGTTGCGCGTGGCGTCGAGCCCCGACTCGGGGTCGAGCACGCGTCCGCCCGCGAGCACGAGATCGTACGCCTGGGCGCGGGCTGCGCCCCGCGGCGCGAAGCGCGCCAGCGGGGCGAGCAGGGCGGTGAGTGCGCAGGCCGTGGCCAGACGACGGCGCGTCATGGGCGGGTCCTGACTGGCTGGAGCGCGTCTTGCACTGCGTCGCCCAGCAGCGTGCATGCGACCACGACCAGCACGAGCGCGACGCCCGGCGCCGTGGCGACCCAGGGTGCGTTGACGAGCGTGTCCCGGCCTGAAGCGATCATGTTGCCCCATGATGGTGTAGGTGGTTGCACGCCGAGGCCGAGGAACGAGAGGCCCGCCTCGAGCATGATCGCGTTGCCGACGCCGAGCGCCGCCGCGACGATGACCGGAGTGAGCGCGTTGGGCAGGATGTGGCGCCCCAGCACGCGACTGCGTGACGCCCCGAGCGCCCGCGCGCCCTCGACGAACGGGCGGACCCCGAGCGAGCGGACCTCCCCGTACACGAGGCGGGCGACCGACATCCACCCCGTCACTCCGAGCACGACGATCACGAGCGTCGCGTTGGGCCGCCACAGTGCGGCGAGCAGCAGGAGGAGCACCACGCGCGGCAGCGCGAGCGCGAAGTCCGTGATGCCGAGCAGCAGCGTGCGCACGGGGCCGCCCCAGTGGCCCGCCACCGCGCCCACGGCGACGCCGATCGCGATCGAAAGCAGCACGGCGAGCCCGCCCACGCCCAACGACACGCGCGCGCCGTACACGAGCCGGGTCCACACGTCGCGGCCGAAGCGGTCGGTGCCGAGCGCGTGGAAGGCGCCGCGCCCATCGGTGGCGAGCGGCGGGAGAAAGCGCGTGAGCACGATGTCGCGCTGCCCCGCGGGGTCGCCGCTCGATACGAGCGGGGCGAGGGCGGCCCCAAGCGCGACGAGCGCGAGCACCGCCGCGCCGAACGCCGCCCGCCGGGACCGCAGCAGACGTTTCACGGCCCCCCCTCCCGGGTCCCGTGCCGGACGCGTGGGTCGATCCACGCCACGCCGGCATCGGCGAGCAGGTTGCCGAGCACGACCAGGATCGCGCTCACCGTCGTCGCGGCCATCACCACCGGGTAGTCGCGCGCCTGGACCGCCTCGACGAGCCGGCGTCCCATGCCGGGCCACGCGAACACGGCCTCGACGAGGACGGCACTCGAGAACAGCGCCGGCAGAGACAGGCCGAGCAAGGTGATCACCGGGATCAGCGCGTTTCGGGCCACGTGCCGGTGGGTGACTTGCCACGGCGACAGCCCTTTCGCCTGCGCGGTTTGCACGAACGGCTGGCTCCGCACGTCGCGCATCGCGCCCCGCGCGAAGCGGGCGGTACCACCGACGCCGATGAGGGTGAGCGTGGTGAGGGGGAGAGCGAGGTGACGCAGCTCGTCGATTCGCCGACTCCAGCCGGTCAGCACATCCGCGTCCAGCCCTGCGGCGCCGAACGCGGGGAGCCAGCCTGCCCAATATGTAAACGCCATCACCAGCATGAGCCCCAGCCAGTAGCCGGGCAGGGCGAACAGGGTGACCGTCGTGACGGAGAGCGCGGCGTCGACGCGCGGCCCCGCCGTCACCTGCAGCGCACCGACGGCGATCCCCAGGAGATAGCTCAGGACCAACGAGAGGCCGACCAGTTCGACCGTCGCGGGCACGGCCTCGCCGAGCAACGCGCGCACGGGACGCCCCGTGGCGATGCTCCGACCCCAGTCGCCGCGCGCGAACCGTGCGAGCCACGACCCGTACTGGGCGGGGAGCGGCCGGTCGAGCCCGAGCGCGTGACGCTGGGCGGCGAGCTGCGCGGCGGTCGCCTGGGGCCCGAGCAGGCGCTCGACGGGGTCGCCCGGCGCGAGCCGCACCAGGAAAAACGTGAGCGTGACCGCGCCCACCACGACGGCGAGGCCGGCCAGGGTGCGACGCGCCACCGTTGCAACCATGTGCGGAATCTCGCGGACGCCGGGGGGAGCCGCTAGAATGCGGGCGTGCTACGACGGACGGCGTGGGTGACGCTCGCGGGGGCCGCCTTAGCGGGAGGGGCGTGCGGGTCGGGCTCCGCGCGCCGGGGGCGCACCGTCATCTACGCCTCCGGCGCCGAGCTCCAAACCATCAATCCTTTGCTCGCCGTCCATCCGCTCGCCAAGCAGGTGCAGCGCTACGTGCTCCTCACCACGCTCGCGCGGTACGACTCCGCGCTGAACCCGCAGCCCTACCTCGCCCGCGCGTGGTGGTGGTCCGCTGACAAGAAGACGCTGACGTTCCGGCTCGCGCCCGGGGTGCGCTGGCATGACGGGGTGGCCACGACGGCCCGCGACGTGGCGTGGACCATCAACACGGCGCGCGATCCTGCGACGGGATACCCGCGGCTCAACGACCTCGCCGCGCTCGCCTTCGTGGACGATCCCAACGATTCGACCGTGATCCTGCGATTCAGTCGCCCGCAGCGCGCGCTCCCCGACGTGTTCACGGACCTGGCCGTGCTGCCGGCCCACCTGCTCGACACCGTCCCGCACGGTGAGCTGCGGCGAGCGGCGTGGAACGAGCGACCGGTGGGAAACGGCCCGTTCCGGTTCGTGGCGCACGAGTCCCATCGCCGCTGGGTGTTCGCCGCCGATTCCGCCTTCCCGCCGGCGCTCGGCGGCCCCCCACGGCTCGACCGCTTCATCGTGGTCGTGGTGGACGAGCCGACCACGAAGCTCGCCGCGCTCACGTCGGGAGAGATCGACTTCGCGGGCATCCAGCCTGCCCATGCGGCGTTCGTGCGCAAGAACCCCGCGCTCGCGGTGCTCGACTACGCCGAGATCTTTCCGGTCGGCATCGTGTTCAACACGCGGCAGCCGCCGTTCGACGACCTGATGGTGCGACGCGCCGTCGCGCTCGCGCTCGACCGCCAGGAGATCGTTGACGGGTACCTGTACGGGTTCGGCGCCGTCGCCGACGGGCCCGTGCCGCCCCACGTACCTGGCTACGTCCCCCTGCGGCCCTTGCCCACCAATCCCGACTCGGCGCGGCGCCTCCTCGGCGGACGGCGGCTCGCGTTCGAGCTGCTCACGGTCGGAAGCGGAGAGGCACCGCTCGAGCAGATGATCCAGGCGCGGCTGGCGTCGGTCGGGTTCGACGTCTCCATTCGACAGCTCGAGCTCACGGCATTTCTCGACCGGGTGAACGCGCGGAGGCACGACTTCACGGCCGCGGTGCTCGGCACGCAGGGCGACCCGGGGCTGGGATACCTCACGACGTTGGCCGATCTGGCGGGCGTCGCCGTGCCGGACGATGCCACGGGGGCTCAGCGCGTGTTCCACGATGCGTTGCCCGCGACCTTCCTTTATCAGTCCCGCGGCGCGACGGGGATGAACCGCCGGGTGCAGGGCGTGCGGATGGATATGCGGGGAGAGCTGCCCACGGTGGCCGAATGGCAGGTCGCGCCGTGAGACGGCGGGACCTGCCCAGCGAGTTTCACGCGGTCGCGCCGACGCGGCTCGACTTCGCGGGCGGCTGGACCGACGTACCACCGTTCTCGGCGCGCGAAGGCGGCGTGGTCGTGAACGCGGCGATCGGGGTCTCGGCGCGGGTCGAGCTGAAGCTCGGCGGCCCCCGCATCAGGCTCGTGGCGGAAGACCTGGGCGAAGCGCTCGAGTGCGCCAATTCCGGCGGCCTGGTGCTCGACGGGCGGCTCGACCTCCTGAAGGCGGCGTTGCGGATGTTGCCGGTGCAGGCGACCTGCACGCTGGCCACGCGCTGCGACGCGCCGCGCGGGTCCGGGCTCGGCGCCTCCGGCGCCATGGACGTGGCGCTCGTCGCGGCGCTGGCGCTGGCGCGGGGCGAGCGGCTCGCGGAGCGCGAGATCGCGGAGCAGGGCTGGTACCTCGAGGCGGTGGAAGCCAAGATGCCGGGCGGCAGGCAGGATCAGTTCGCCGCCGCCCTGGGCGGCTTCCATCGGCTCAGCTTTCGCGATCCCGACGTGGGCGTCGAGCCGATCACGCTCGACCCGGCGTTCGCGACGGCGCTGGAGCGGCAGACGGTGCTCTGCTACACCGGCCGCTCGCGCGTTTCCAGTGAGACGATCGCGCGCGTCATGGGCGCCTACGAGCGGGGCGACGGCGCCGTCACGGGCGCGCTGCGCGCGCTCAGAGACGTGGCGGCGGCGATGGCGGAAGCGCTGCGGGCGGCCGATCTGGCGCGTGTCGCGGCGCTGCTCGGCGAGAACTGGCGCCACCAGCAGGCGCTCGACGAGGGAATGTGCACGCCCGAGATGGCACGGCTCGCCCGCGCCGTGGCCGACGCCGGCGCGCTCGGCGGCAAGGCGGCGGGCGCCGGTGCGGGAGGGTCGATGTTCTTCGTGACGGGGGACGATCCCGCGCCCGCGACGGCCGCCGCCCGCACGGCGGGTGCCACGGTGCTGCCCGTGCGCTGGGCGCGCGAGGGAGTGCGCGCATGGTGACGGCCGAACGGCTGGCGGCGCGGCGCAAGGAGATCGGCCGCTCGACCGACCTCCGCGCGCTGCTCGCGCATCTCACCGAGCGCGCCGCCCCGGTGCTCGCGCGCATGCCCCACGTCCCCGAGGAGAAGGCCCTGCTCTCGACCGACGGGGGGGTGTGCCCCGACGACGGAGCGCCGCTGGTCTTCGATCCCTGGAGCCCGCACGCCCACCGCTGCGCCCGCTGCGGCCGGACGTTCACCGGCGAGCGCCACGACCGCAACTGGGCGCGCTACCAGCATCTCTGGCTTGCCGAGCGCGCGGCGCACCTCGCCGCGCTCGCGGCCCTTGACGGGAACGAGGCCGCGGGTGCGCGGGCCGCGGAGATACTCCGCGCTTACGCGCGGAGCTATATGCGCTACCCCAACCGCGACAACGTGCTCGGTCCGAGCCGGCTGTTCTTTTCCACTTACTTGGAGTCGCTCTGGGTCTGCAACTACCTCGCCGCCGCGGTGCTGTTGCGCGAGTCGGGGCGGCTGGATGACGCCACGGAACGGGGCGTAGCCCAGGTGGCCGACGAGGCCGCCAACCTGATCGGCGAGTTCGACGAAGGGTTCTCGAACCGGCAGACGTGGAACGACGCCGCGCTCGCCGCGATCGCAGCGTGGTTCGAGGACGAGGACCTCGCGCGCCGCGCCATCGAGAGCCCCACCGGCCTGCTCGCGCACCTGCTCCGCGGCTTCGGGCGGGACGGCATGTGGTACGAGGGGGAGAACTACCACCTGTTTGCGCTGCGCGGCCTGCTCACGGGGGCGGCGTGGGCGGGGGAGGCTGGCGTGGAGCTGTGCGCGGAGCCGCAGCTCGCCCGGCGCGTCCGAGCGGCGCTGCTGGCTCCGGCGCGCACGGCGCTGCCGGATTTCTCGTTCCCGGCTCGCAAGGATTCTCGCTTCGGGGTCTCGCTCGCGCAGCCGATGTATCTCGAGCTGTGGGAGGTCGGCCTCGCGAATCTCGGGAGCAGGGAGCGGGGAGCGGGGAGCGGGGAGCTCGAGAGCTGGCTTCGCGCGCTGTACAGCGGGCCTGCACCGAACCCCGAGCTGTTCGAGTCGTATCTCCACGATGCACCGATCGAACCGCTCCCTGCTCCCTGCTCCCGGAGCAGACTCTCGTGGTGGGCCCTGCTGTTTATGACGCCGGCGCTGCCTGTCGATCCGGCCCCCTGGTCTCCCGCCAGCGTGCTCCTCGAATCGCAGGGGCTCGCCGTGCTGCGCAGGGGCGGTCGCTACGTGAGCGTCGAGTGCGGCCAGTGGGGCGGCGGGCACGGGCACCCCGATCGCCTGCACCTCACGCTCCACGCGGACGGCGTCCACTGGTTGCCCGATCC
>QHTX01000076.1:0-8624 GCA_003220975.1 Gemmatimonadota bacterium
AGCGCATCCCCGTTCCCGACGGCTATCGCTGGCGCTTCGCGCCGGCGGACGATCTCCTCGCCGCAGTTGCGTCCGCCATCGACGCGGAGCGCCGCTGCTGTCGCTTCCTCCGCTTCGTCGTGGCAGTGGAGCCCGACCGCGGCCCTATTTCGCTCGAGGTCTCGGGTCCCCCGGGGACCCGAGCGTTCCTTGACCAGCTCGTGGCCGGGGTTGTGCCCTAGCGAGCGCTCGCAGCTGACGTAGCCCGCATCGTTCGTTCTCCTCGTAGCGGCCGAGCGGCCGCCCCCGCTGGCCCGAATCCAGGTCAACGTCTAACTTGGGGCCACCCGACACCATTCATGACTGTTCCCTCTCCCGAATACCTCGACCCGCGCCTCACCGAGCAGCGGAATCCCCGGACGCAGCGCATCGACGTCGCCGCGACGCTCGAGATCGTGGATCTCATCAACGCCGAGGATGCCACCGTAGCGCAGGCGGTGCGCGCGGTGCGCGAGGACATCGCCCGCGCCATCGACCGCGTGGTCGCGACGTTCAAGAAGGAGGGTCGCCTGATCTACGTCGGCGCGGGCACGTCGGGCCGGTTGGGCGTGCTGGACGCGAGCGAATGTCCCCCGACGTTCGGGACGCCGCCCGAGATGGTCGTCGGCATCATCGCGGGCGGCTACCAGGCCCTCCTGAAGGGGCTCGAGGGAGCGGAGGACGACGTGAACGCCGGGATGGCGGCGATGGACGACGCCCGCGTGAGCCCCAAGGACTTCGTGCTCGGCATCGCGGCGAGCGGCACCACGCCGTTCGTGCGGGCGGCGCTGGCACGGGCGCAGACCATCGGCGCGGCGACCGGCCTCTTGTCCTGCTCGGACCCCCCGAAGCTCCTGGTGGAGACGTGCGACGTGCTGATCCTTCCCCGGGTGGGCCCCGAGGCGCTGACCGGTTCGACGCGCATGAAGGCCGGCACGGCGACGAAGCTCGTGCTCAACACGATCTCGACCGGCGCGATGATCCGGCTGGGCCGCGCGTACGGCAATTTGATGGTAGACCTGATGGCGTGGAGCGACAAGCTGCGGGACCGCGGCGAGCGCATCGTGATGGAATGCTGCGGGGTGGACCGGAGCGCGGCGCGGCGCGCGATCGAAGCCGCGGGCGGCAGCGTGAAGCTCGCCATCGTCATGGTCGCGAAGCGCGTGGGCAAGCCCGAGGCCGAGCGCCTGCTTGCGGAGGCAGGCGGGTTCGTGCGGCGGGCCGTGGGAGACCCGCCGCCGGTCAAGGCGTGACCGCGCGTCTGGCCGTCGGCCTCATGTCGGGCACGTCGCTCGACGGAGTGTCCACGGCGCTCGTGCGGCTCACCGACGATCCTTCCCTCCCCGACGCGCAGCTCGTCGCCTTCCGCCAGGAGCCCTACACTGCGGGGGAGCGCGGGCAGATCATCGACACGATCGCTCGCGGTGGCTCGAAAGAGCTGGCGCTGCTGCACGTCGCCCTGGGCGAGCGGTTCGCCGGCGCCGTGCTCGAGCTGCTCGCCCAGGCGCGCACGTCGCCCAAGGACCTGGCGTTCGTCGCCTCGCACGGCCAGACGATCTGGCACGAGCCGGGTCGCGCGACGTTGCAGCTCGGCGACCCGGCGGTGATCGCGGAGCGCGTGGGCGTGCCCGTGGTGAGCGACTTCCGCGCGCGCGACGTCGCGGCGGGCGGGCAGGGGGCACCGCTCGTGCCGCTCGCCGACGTGATGCTGTTCGGCCACCCCGAGCGGGGCCGGCTGCTCCTCAACGTCGGGGGCATGGCGAACGTCACGTGGGCGCCGCGCCGCGGGGTGATCGCCGGCGCCCTCGCCTTCGACACGGGTCCCGGCGTCGGAGTGATCGACGCCGTCACGCGGCGCCTCGACCCGACCGCCCCGTTCGACCTGGACGGCGAGCGGGCGCGGCGCGGCCGCCCCGTCCTGCGGGTGCTCGACGCGCTGCTCGCCGACCCGTACTTCGCCCAGCCGCCCCCCAAGAGCACCGGGCGCGAGCGCTTCGGTCTCGACTACGCCGGTCTCGACTACGCGAACCGACTGATCGAGCTGGTGACCGCGGCCGGCGGCTCCGACAACGACGCGGTCGCCACCGCCACGGCGCTCACCGTGGAGTCGATCGCCCGGGGGATCGAGCGGTGGCTGCCCGCGGGCCGCGAGGACGAGCTGGTGATCTCGGGCGGCGGGGCGCGCAACCCGGTGCTGGTCGCGCAGCTCGCCGCCCGGATGCGCCCGCGTCCGGTCCTGCCGTTCGATCAGCTGTTCTTCGACGGCGACGCGAAGGAGGCCCTCGTGTTCGCCTTCCTCGGGCACCTGACACTCGCGGGGCAGGCCGGCAACCTGCCGGCCGCCACGGGCGCCCGCGGCCCGCGCGTCCTGGGCCACGTCACCCCGGCGTGACCGCTTCGCTCGCGCGCCTCGTGTTCCCCGCGCTCCGCTGGCGACGGGAGAGCTTCGCCCACGAGCGCGCCAAGATCGACGCGGCGCTCGCGGCAGGCGTGGGCGGGTTCATCGTTTTCGGAGGCACGCGCGACGCGGTAGCGGCCCTCGCCGCGGCGCTGCGCCAGCAGGCCGGCCACCCCCTGCTGATCGGCGCGGACCTCGAGCGCGGGCCGGCGCAGCAGGTCGAGGGGCTCGCTCGACGATCTCGAGGCGACCGCCACCGCCGGGATCGTCACCGGGACCGAGGCGCGCTCGGTCGGCATCAACTGGGCCTTCGCCCCCGTATGCGACCTCGACCTCGAGCCCAGGAACCCGATCGTTCAGACGCGCTCCTTCGGCGTCGACCCCGTGCGGGTGGGCGAGCACGCCGCCGTGTGGATCCGCGGCCTCCAGGAGCACGGCGTGCAAGGGTGTGCGAAGCATTACCCGGGACACGGCCGCACCACGCAGGACTCGCACCAGACGTTGCCGCGGGTGGGCGCGCCCGCGGCCGAGCTGCAGCAGGTGGACGGCACGCCGTTCGAGTACGCGATCCGCGCCGGCGTGGGCAGCGTGATGAGCGCGTTCGTGGCCTATCCCGGGTGGGACGCTACCGGCCGCGCCGCGAGCTTTTCCCCTGCGATCCTCGGCTACCTCCGGGACACGCTCAACTTCGCGGGCCTCGTCGTCACCGATGCGCTCATCATGGCCGGGGCGAGCGCCGCCCAGCCGGTGCCCGCCGCCACCGTGACCGCCGTCGCCGCGGGCTGCGACGCGCTGCTCTACCCGGAAGACTTCGCTGGCGTGGTGGCGGCCCTCGACCGCGCCGTGGGCGGCGCAATCTCGGCGGCGCGGGCGGACGAGGCCCTCGGCCACTACGACGAGACGCTGGCCGCGTGGGGCGACTTGCCCGACCAGGGAGAGCCCGACCTCGCCGCGCACGGCGCCTTCGCGGACGGTCTCGCCGACCGTGCGGCGCACCTGGTACGCGGTGACGCGCCGATCATCCGCGCGCCGCTCGCCGTGTCGATCGTCGACGACGAC
This sequence comes from Gemmatimonadota bacterium, assembly GCA_003220975.1. Lineage (GTDB taxonomy): Bacteria > Gemmatimonadota > Gemmatimonadetes > Gemmatimonadales > GWC2-71-9 > AG41. The sequence goes on from QHTX01000076.1 coordinate 3,476, forward strand.
GTCGGGGGACCGTACACCGTCGGACCGCGGGACCTATTCGTGCAGGCGTTGCGGCAGGCCGGCGTGACGATCGGGCAACGCGCAACGGGCAACGTGAAACGCATCATCCTGGTGTACGCCGAGCCCAGGTCGTGGAAGGGACGCGCGAACCTCGGCGCCCGTTCTCTCGCGCAGCTCCGTCGGCTCGCGCCCGGCGCGGAGCTCGTCGTGCTGTTCGCGCATCCGCGGCTCGCCGCGCAGATCCCCGGGCGGGCGCCGATCCTGTGCTGCTGGCACGGGCAGCCGTTAATGCAACGGGGAGCCGCGCGCTGGGTTCTGGCGCGGGTGCAGTAAGGGGCGTCGCGACGCTTCCTATCTTGCCGTGAGCTGGTTCAAGTAAGCGGTGATGGCGGCCGCGGGAACGGCGTAGATGATCTTCCCTTGCGACTCGCGGCTGCCGCCGAACAGGATCGCGGCCACGCGTCCTTCGCGGTCGAAGATGGGGCTGCCCGAGGAGCCGGGCGCGCCGTAGCCGTCCACCTGGACGAGATTCGCAAGCACCTTGCTCACGGTGCCCACGGTGAGGGTGGGATCGGCGACCACCCCGCTCTGGCCCAGGTGCACCATCGGCAGGTCCTCCCCGAGCGGGTAGCCGATGATCGCCACGGGATCGCCGCGCGCGAGGCTGTGCGGGTCGCGCGAGAAGCCCGCGACGCGGGGCGTGCCCCCGCGGATGTCGACCTTCACGACACCCACGTCCGCCGAATCGGCGACACCCGCCAGGCGGCCGGGGAACCACTGCTTCGAGCCCGAGAACTTCACCGCAATACGGCGCGGGCGGCGGTCGCCCTGCTCACCCACCAGCACGTGCTTGTTCGTCACGAGCGTGCCCTGGGAGTCGGCGGCGAAGGCGGTGCCGCTGAACACCTCGGCCTCCGAGTACTCGACGACGAGCAGCGCGACGGCCTCCTGGTTCTTCTGGGAGATCGCGCGGTAGTCGACGGCCGCGGCGCCAGCCAGGCCGCGTTGGCGCGCCTCGGCCGTGTCGAGCGCCGCCCGCAGGCGTGCCACCACGCGCGCGTCGCCGGTGGAGCCCGTGGCGGCGAGCTCGGTGCGCAGGCGGGCCACTTCCGCCTGCGATTGCCGCAGCGCGTCGCGCACGGTCGCGAGCTCCGTCTGAAAGCGCGAGAGCAGCGCCTGGGCCGCGAGACTCAGGCTGTCGGCCCGGAGCTGGAGGCGGGCCAGCTCGCGCGCGTCGCGACGCGCCGTCCACTGCAGCCAGCCGAACGCGGCGAGCACCACGGCGAACACACCGATCAGGATCTTGGTCGTGAGCCGGAGCTGCCGCGTCTGGCGGGCCACTTCCACGGCGATCCGCACGGCGGTGCTGGAGCGCCGTGGCGCAGGGGGAGACAGGGCCTGGTACTGCTCGCGTGGCGAGGAGATCCGCTCGGCCGTCGCGCGCAGCGTCGCGGTGACGCCCTCCGCCTCCGCGTCGCCGCCGCCGACGTGGAACTCGACGGCCGGCCCCTTCTGCCCGAACGCGATCACGTCGCCGTCGTTGAGGGCCGCGTCCCCGGTGATCTGGCGGCCGTTCACGAAGGTCCCGTTCGTGCTGCCGAGGTCGCGCACCAGGAACGTCGCCCCCTGCCGGATGACGGCGGCGTGGCGCGATGACACGTCCAGGTCCCGCTCCGGATCGAACCGGACGTCGGAGAGCGGGTGGCGACCCAGCCCGATGTAGGCTTTGCGGAAGGTTTCGACCTGTCCGACGCGCGCGCCCGACAGGAAGGTGAACCGGGCGGTCACGGGCTCCGCGTGACCAGGTAGAGCGCGGCGGCGACCGCCGCGGCCGCGACCAGCACCAGCGTGATGACGCGCCAGCGCTCTCCCCGCGCCCGCCGACGCGCCGGCTGAGGCGGGGGACTCCCCGTGTACACCGGGACGGGCTCGGTGCTGGTCTCGGTGTCGAGCAGGGGATAGACGTGGTGGCCCACTTCTTCGAGCGCGTTCGCGGGGCGGAGCCCGGCGCCGTCGAACCGGGCGATGATCACCGTGATGTTGTCGGGACCGCCCCGCTCGTTGGCCAGCGCGATCAGCCGGTCGGCCGCGGTCTGGAGGTCGCTGGCACGGGTCACGATCTCGGCGATCTCCTCCTTCTTCACCTGGCCCGAGAGCCCGTCGGAGCAGAGCACCAGGATGTCGCCGCGCCGCACTTCCTGATGGGTGAGGTCGACCTTCACCCGCGCGTCGGGGCCGAGCGCCTGGAGGATGATGTTGCGGCGCTCGCTCTTCGCGGCCTCCTCTTCGGTCAGCTCCCCGGCTTCGACCAGCCGCTGCATCAGCGACTGGTCCTTCGTGAGCTGCACCGCCTGGCCGTTGCGGATGAGGTAGGCGCGGCTGTCGCCGACCTGGGTCAGGTAGAAGTGGTCGCTCAACACGCCGACCGCCGTCGTCGTCGTCCCCATGCCGCGCACTTCGGGATGGGCCTTGGCGTAGGCGTGAATGTGCCCGTTGGCGACCTCCACGGCCTCCTTGAGGCGGTACGCGAACCGATGGGGCGTGGCCTCCCGCTCCCGGCCCCAGGCGCGGATCATCTGCTGGTAGATCGTGTCCGTCGCCATCTCGCTCGCCACCTCGCCCGCGGCCGCCCCGCCCATCCCGTCGGCGACGACGAAGAGCGACCCGCGCTCGCCCACGTCGTGCTCCCGGACGTCGGGCAGGAGCGAGGCTTCCTGGCGCGTCAGGTCCGCGACGAGGAAGCGGTCCTCGTTGTGGTCCCGCGTCCTGCCGCGGTCGGTCTTGGCGAAGACCTCAACTTTGACGGGCTTGGACGAGCGTCCGAACATGCGCTAGGGCTGACACAGGCTGTTCTGGAGCACCTGGTATGGGTGGTTGTCCGGGTCGAGCCGCGCCGATTCCTGGGCGTATTGGCATGCTTTGCCCCGGTCGTCAAGGCGGGCGTAGGCGTTGCTCGCGACATACGCCGCGAACGCCCGGTCCTTGGGCCGGACCCCGGGCGCGCGGTAGATGTCGAGCGCCGAGTCCCGGATCGTCGCGGCCGCGAGCACCTTGTTGCTGAACTTGTCGAACAGGTCGTCCGCGAGCTCGTAGGCTCGCGCGGGGTCGATCCCCGTGGCCCGTGGCGGTGTCGGGTTCGCGCGTGTGTGCGCCGCCGCCTGGTTCGTCGAGTCCGGCCGCGCCCCGTCGTCCGTCTTCCTGCCGCCGCCCAGCAGCGAGACCGCCGCGCCCGCCCCGCCCAGCACCACCACCGCCCCGGCGATGATCGGCACGAGCGAGCGCCGCTTCGGGGGGGGGAGGGGGGGGGCCGGCTCGAGCAGCTGCGTCTTCTCCTCAGCGTGGTCGCGTGTCGCGGGCAGCGGCGTCACCAGACCGCCTCGGCGCTCCAACCCGACCACGCCCGCCACGTCGTTCGCGAACTTGGCCGCCGACTGGTAGCGGTCGGTCGGGCCGCGGGCGAGGGCGGCGTCGAGCGTCTCCTGGAGCCCCGGCGGGAAGCGCAGGTCGGGCCGCGCGGTCACGAGCGTCGCGGGATCGTCGGTCAGCCGCTTGATCATCGTTTCTTGGACACTGGTCGCTTGGAACGGCAGCTTGCCGGTGAGCATCTTGAAGAGCACGAGGGCGAGCGAATACAGGTCGCTCCGGCCGTCGAGCTTGTCGCCCGAAAGCTGCTCCGGGCTCATGAACTCCGGGGTGCCGACGACGAGGCCGGTCTTCGTCACCTTCTGGCTATCGTCCCCCCCCACGGCCTTGGCGATGCCGAAGTCCACGACCTTCACGAGGTCCACGCCGTCCCGCCCGCGGGTGAGCATGATGTTGTCGGGCTTGAGATCGCGGTGCACGATGCCGAGGTCATGCGCGGCCTGCAGCGCGTCGGCCGCCTGGACGAAGATGCTCACCGCCCGGTGCACCGGCAGCGCGCCCTCGCGCTCCATCAGGTCGGTGAGCGGCTCCCCCTCGATGAACTCCATCGCGAGGTAGATGAGGCCCTCGGGCGTCTCCCCGAAGTCGTAGATGGCGCAGACGTTCGGATGAGTGATGCGACTCGCGTTCGCAGCCTCGCGGTTGAAGCGCGCCACCGCGTCCGGGTCGTGCACCATGGCGGGGTTCATCACCTTGATGGCGCTCTTCCGTCCCATCTTCACGTGCTCGGCCAGGTACACCTGCCCCATCCCGCCTTCGCCCAGCTTGTGGAGCACGTGATAGCGGTCGGCGACGACCTGGCCCACCAGATCGTGCGCCGGCGAGGAGGCCCGCAGCGTCTGCCCGTCGTTGGGGCAGAACCGCACGTCGTCGGGATACTCGGTCGAGCAGACGGGGCAGATCTTCACGCGGGAATCTCGATGCGCAGCAGCTTGTCGCCCACCAGGACCCGCGACGCGTTCCGCAGCGGCATGTCGCCGCGGGCCGCGAGCGCGATGCCGTTGCGGCTGTTCGCGTCCACCACTACGAAATCGGCATCCTCGGACTGAACGATCGCGTGCCGGGCGCTCATCGACGGATCGTACGGAAACAGCCAATCTCCCTGCTCCCGGCCGATGATCACGTCGCGCCCCGGCGAGAGCTGGACGACGTCACGCGCGCTGCCGTCCGAGCGCAGCTGCGTGAGGCTCGCAATGTCGGCGCTCGGGATCAGGCTGCCCATCCGCTTCGTGGCGTCGGCGTCGGGCGGGTGCGGCCCGGGGTAGCCGAGCCGCCGGAACCGGATCACCTGCGAGCCGATGAGCAGCAGGTCGCCGTCGACCAGCCGGTGGGGCTCCTCGAGAAACACCCAGGTGCCGTTGCGGCTCCCGAGGTCGCGCACCACGAGCGCCTCCTGCTCCCAGGAGATCTTGGCGTGCAGCGGCGAGAGGAAGACGTCGTCGGGGAAACGGATATCGCCGTCCTGGCGACCGATGGTCGTGTCGGGCGCGCGCCGCTCGAAGCGCTCCTGCGCGTTGCCCGCCTCGTCGAGCAGCACGAGGACGATGGGGGCGCCCGCGCGTGGCGTGACGGCGGGCGAGCGTCGCGCCTGGGCCTCCACGAGCGGGGCGCCGCAGGTGGCGCAGAATCGCGTGCCGGCGGGGACGGTCGACCCGCAGCGCGCGCAGCTCGGCCCCGAGCCGGGCGCCGTGAGCCGCCGCCCGCATTGCGGGCAGAACGGCAACAG
>QHTX01000076.1:8860-15528 GCA_003220975.1 Gemmatimonadota bacterium
CGCAGTAAGCGCAGGCGGTCACAGGCGCACGTGCTCCACAGGGCCCATAAGTTACGGCCTGCCAATCCATTCCGCAATTGACGGGTCGAAAGCGGCGACGCTAGTTTGCGCGCCTGTGCGATCTCTCGGCGTCCTGCCGCTCCGCCTCCTTGTTGCGCTCGCGCTGCTCGCCGGGCGATCCGAGGCTCAGGTCGATCCCTCCGGCCCCTGGCGCACCCTCCACACGCCTCACTTCCGCATCCACTTCCGTCCCGCGTACCGCGACGTCGCGCTCACCGAGGCGCGCGAGGCGGAGCGGGCGTACGCGCTGCTCGCCTCCGAGCTGCATCCACCACGCGGCACGGTGGACCTCACGCTGGGCGACGACATCGATGGCTCCAACGGATTCACTACGGTGTTTCCCTCCGGTCGCATCACGATCCTGGCCCCGGCGCCCGCGACCGATCCCGGGCTGCTCCAGTACGACACCTGGCTGCGGCTCGTCACGACGCACGAGCTGGCTCACGTCTTCCACCTCGACCGCACGAGGAGCTTCTGGGCCGTCGCGCAGCACGTGCTGGGACGGGCCCCGGGGCTGTTCCCGAACGAATACCAGCCGACGTGGCTGGTCGAGGGACTCGCGACGTACTACGAGTCGCGCTTCACGAACGGCGGGCGCGTGCGGGGCAGCTTCCACACCCAGCTGCTCGCAGCAGACCGCGCGGCCGGTGCTTCGCGCTCGTCGTGGGACGCGGAGCCCTTCACGCGCTGGTCCGACGGCTTCGCGCCCTATGCCTACGGCAGTCGGTTCCTGCAGTACGTCGCCGCGACGGTCGGCGACGACGGCAAGGGCGCGAGCGAGCTGCGCGTCCTCGATGGGGAGACGCTCCGGCGGGTCGCGGCGCACGCGGTGAACGGCAACGCGAGCTACGGCTGGGACGGGGACACGGTGGTCGTCGCGCAGCTCGATTACACGGGGCGCCGTCAGCTGCGGAGCGACCTGTACCGTTGGGTACCGGGTGGTGTTTGGCGGCGGGAGACGCACGGCGCGCGCCTCACTCAGCCGGCCGGCCGCTCCGTCGCCATCGAGTTGCGCCCGGGGGCCAATCGGCCGACGGTGCCGGCGCCGGCAGACCCAGGCCGGGGGGAGGGGGAGGGGGAGAGGGAGGAGGCCGAGACGTGGGAGGCCGTCGTCCCATCGCCCGACGGGCGCTGGATGGCCGGCACCCGTAACGCCGCGGGGCGCTGGGCGCTCGTGCGCTGGCCGGCCGATACGCCGGTTGCTGCCGTCGTGCTGGTCGAGTCCCGCTCCGTCCTCGCCGATCCGGTGTGGACGCCGCGCGGCGAGCTGTGGTTCGTCGCCGATCCGTCGGGGTTCCCGCAGGTGTACGCGTGGCGCGATGTGGGAGGCGGGATCGCTCAGGCTCTCACGGCCGAGCCGCTCGGCGCGCGCAGCCCCGCCCCGCTGCCAGACGGGACGCTCTTGTACTCGGCGCTCACGGCCGGGGGCTGGGAGCTGCGGCGCGCGCCCGCGCTCGCGGACGGCCTCCCCGCCCGGTTTTCGGAGCCGCTGCCGTTCGATTCCGCGCCCCCCCTCGCGGTGCCGGCGCGCGAAACCGGCTTGAACGCGCGGCCGACGGGGCGGTTCGGCGGAGCCGTAACCGCCGGGACGGACGCGCTGCACCGCTTCACGTACGCCGCTGACCTGCTCCTCGCGCCGCAGCCGTTCCGTGTGACAGGCGACTTCATCCTCCTCAGCGACGTGCTCGGCAACCCCACGCTTGATTTCTCGGCGTCGAGCGCCTGGCTCGACGTGGCGGCGCCGCCGGGCGTCACGCTCTCGGAGCTGAGCCAGGCGGCGGCCGTGGGCGCGGCGTTCGTGCGGCGCCGCTGGCGCAGTCTCGCGAGCGTGCGGGTCGCGGCGGAGGTCCAGCGGTTTCGCTACGCCGCGGCGCCCGACAGCGCCCTCGCTGCCGCCTGCCCCGCGTGCCTGGCGCGCGACCTGATCGGCGGCTCGGCCACGTTGGCGCTGTCGCGGGTGGTCGCTGGTGCGCTCTCCGTGTCGCCCGAGGACGGGTTCTCGTGGTCGCTCACGTATCGGCGCCGCGAGAGCGCGGGACCGGCCGCTGGTCGAACGAGCTGCGCTCGCAGCTCGCGCTGTACGCGCACGTACCCGGAGGAGGGCTCGGCGGGTTCGCGCACTCCGTGCTCGCCGTGCGGCTCGCCGCCGGCGGCCTCGACGGGTCGCTCGGCTCATTGTATCGGGTGGGCGGGGTGTCCTCGGGGAGCGTCGCGCTCTCCTTCGGCCAGTCGCTCGGGGTCAGGCGCCTGTTCCCGATCCGCGGCTATCGCTACGGTGAGCTGGCCGGCCCGCGCGCGGCGACGGGCACGGTCGAGTACCGGCTTCCTCTGGCGCTGGTGGGCCGCTCGCTCGGTCACCTGCCCGTGGGCGCCGACCGGGTGTGGCTCAACGCCTTCGCAGACGCGGGTGACGCGTGGGATCCCGGCACGTCGCCGCAGCTCACGCGGCTGCGCTCCGCGGGCGTCGAGCTGGCCGGCGCCGTCACCGTGACGTACAACCTGCTCCTGCAGCTGCGGCTCGGCCTGGCGGAGCCCCTCGCGGCTCCCCCGTCCGGCGCTGCGCGGCGCGCCAGTGTGTACTTCGCGTTCGCGTCCGACTTCTGAGCCGGCGGCCCGAACTGGGGTTGCGGCGCGGCGTATAATGGATACCGCCATGCGCGCCGCGCTCCCCCTGCTGCTCGCGCTCAGCGCCGCCGTCCCGGATCGCCTCGCCGCCCAGTCGCCTGCGGACCGGGCGGCGCTCGAGGCGTTGCGCGACTCGCTCACGGGGGTGCGCGACTCGATCGCCCTGAAGCGCCTCGAGGCCGCGGGGATCGAGCTGGCGAAGCGGCACCGGGACGACTCGCTGATCCATCTGCGGCTCGGGTTCCTCGCCTACCGGCTCGGCGAGGTCACCGGCGCCAAGGGTCATTATGACGACGCTGCGGGCGAGTTCGAGTGGGCCGGCGAGCTCGCGCCCGATTGGCCCTACCCGTGGTACGGCCTGGGCCTCGCTGAATTCGCGCAAGGCGAGGCCGCGTCCATCGCGATCGAGAACATCCGGGAGCAGCTCGGAAAGGACTACATGACCAAGGCCGCCCGTGCGTTCGCGCGCGCGGTGCAGGCCGACCCGGCATTCGCGCAGCCGACGATCGATCTGGCGCGCACCGCGCTCGCCCAGCGCATCCAGCCCCGGCTCGACGTCGCGCTGGAGGCGGTGCGGCTCGCGGCGGCGTCGCCCGCCGGTCGGAATCCCCGGTTGCAGCTCGCGCGCGGGCGCGTGGAACGGGAGGTCGGCGACCCCGACTCCGCGCTCGCGGCCTTCGGGGCCGCGCTCGCGACGGGCGCCGACTCGGGCCTCGGCCTGCTTGAGCTGGCGCGCACCTATTACTTCGTGAATCGCCCGGCGCAGGGCTGGCGCGCCTACTTCGCCGGGGCCCACGCGGCGCGCTCGCCCGAGGCCCTCGCCCTGTACCGCGCCGACCTGAGCGTGGTCGGTGGCCCGGACGAGATCACGCCGTTCGACGGCTTCACCTCCCCGGGCCCGCGCGCCGAGTGGCTCGAGCACTTTTGGCGACGCCGCGACGTGGCCGAGGCCCGCAATCCCGGCGAGCGCCTGGCCGAGCACTACCGGCGCTGGTTCTACGCGTGGCGCGAGTTCCGGCTCGTGAGTCGCCACCGCCATTACGACATCACCGAGCGCTATCGCTCCGACCAGGCGGAGTTCGACGACCGCGGCATCATCTATCTGCGCCACGGGCCGCCGGACAAGCGGGCGTCGTATCAGCAGGTGCTCGACCGCATCGAGCCGAATGAGACGTGGCTGTATCGCCGCCCCCCACCCGAGGGCGACCTGATCTTCCACTTCGTCGCGCGCGGCGACGTGCAGGACTTCAAGCTGGTGGAGAGCCTGGCCGACGCGCTCACGGCAGGCCACGGCGGGGCGCTGACGCTCGAGGTGCGGCGCCCACGGTTCGACCCGGTCCTGAGCGACTTGTTCGCGTCCCGCGCCGAGATCAGCCCGGCCTACGCTCGCCTGGGCAACACCCTCGGCTCGACGAACACGGGCAGGGCGCTCGCCGACGAGCGCACGCTCGGTCAGCGCAGCATCGCCGTCGGCACCACGACCGACAGCTACACCCGCGAGTTCGCCGCGCCGCTCGGCACGGTTGCGTCCGAGTTCGTGGTCGGGGCGGTTGGGGGGGGCGGGGGCGGGGGGGGGCAGGACCTGCACGTGGTGTTCGCGATTCCGGCACAGCGGCTNNACAGCGGCTCACACCGCTGTCCGACTCCGACCGCGTCGTGTATCCGCTCGCCTTTCGGTTGTTCGTGTCCGATACGGCCGACGATCTCGTGGCGCGGCTCGACACCACCCGCGCCTTCAAGGCGCGCGCGCCGCTGGCGGGTGGCAGCTACCTCACCGGTCAGCTGCGGCTGGCCGTCCCTCCCGGCCGCTACCGCTACCGGCTGTTGGTGGAGCAGCTCGACGAGCACGCGGGAGACCTCGTGACGCGCGACTCCGTGACGGCCGAGCACCTGGACGGTCGCCGCTTCGCGGCGAGCGATCTGGTGCTGGGGCGGCGCGGATCGGGGCTCGTGTGGGTGGCGTCGTCCGACACCGTGCCGCTCAACCCGCTCGCGGAGTTTCCTGCGGGGGGAGCGGCCGAGCTGTATTACGAGGTGTACGGCCTGGGACCGGGCGCGCCGTACCACACCGTCGTGCGGCTCGAGCGGACGGGCGGGCGCTCGTTCTTCAGCCGGCTGTTCGGCGGGAAACAGGCGCCGGTGCTGCTCGAGTTCGACGCGTCCGCGGACGGACCGCGCACCGTGGTGCGTCGCAGCCTCGACCTGCGCGACACGCCCAAAGGGAATTACGTCCTCACGGTGCAGATCCGCGATCCCGCGACGGACGTGACGCTCACTCGGCGGTGCCGGTTCGTCGTCGTTTCGCGCTAATCAGTTGACACCCGCTCCGGCCGGTCCCTAGCTTTCACCGTTCCCTCGGAGAATGGATGTACTGCTCCCGCTGCGGCACCCAGAACGACGACACCAGCAAGTTCTGCCGCTCCTGCGGGCTGGACCTGACGACGACGACTCCGGTCCGCGCCGTCCGCGACCAGCACCCCGACGTCACCGAGATCGACTTGGTGCGGGAGCAGCTGCAGGACGAGTACGACATCCTCGAGGAGCTGGGGCGCGGGGGCATGGCGATCGTCTTCAAGGCCCGCGAGAAGCAGCTGGAGCGCGACGTCGCCATCAAGGTCCTGCCGTTTTCCCTCGCCTTCGACAAAGAGTTCGTCGAGCGCTTCCAGCGCGAGGCCCGCACCTCGGCCAAGCTTGAGCACCCCGGCATCATCCCGATCTACCGCGTCGGCAAGAGCGGCCGCGTCATCTACTTCGTCATGAAGTTCCTGCGCGGCAAGCCGCTCTCGAGCGTGCTCGCCGCGCGCGGCTCGCTCCCCCCGGCCGAGATCCGCCAGGTCCTCGTCCAGGTCGCCCGGGCCCTCGCGTACGCGCACAAGAGCGGGATCGTGCACCGCGACATCAAGCCCGACAACATCATGTTCGATGAGCACGGGATGGCCGTCGTCACCGATTTCGGCATCGCGAAGGCGGCGACCGGCGGCAAGCTCACGGGCACCGGCATGTCGATCGGCACGCCGCATTACATGAGCCCCGAGCAGGCCCGCGCCCAAGCGCTGGATGGCCGCAGCGACGTCTACTCGCTCGGCGTCGTCGCCTACCAGTGCCTCACGGCGCGCGTGCCGTTCGACGGAGAGGACTCCTTCTCCATCGGCTACAAGCACATCATGGAGGAGCTGCCGACCCCCCCGCTCGAGAGCTACGATCAGCGCACGCTGTTCGAGATCATCAAGCGGATGATGGCCAAGTTGCCCGACGACCGCTTTCAGACGGCCGACGACCTGGTCCAGGCGCTCGAAGCCGGGGGCACGTTCGCCGCCGTCGGGCTCGCGACGGCGCCCACCAAAGCCATCCCCTCGCTCGCGGGGGCGCGCCTGGCGGGCGCCGCCACCACGCCGCTCCCGCGTGTGCCCCCCGGCGCCGAGCCGCACCGGCGGTCCGTGACGGCCGGCATCGCGCTGTGGGTGCTCGTCGTCGCCGTGGCGCTCGGAGCCCCGGGGCTGTACGCGTACAAGAAGGGCCTGTTGTTCTTCGCCCACGGTGTGCCGCACGACTCCGCCGCGGCGATCCTGCAGCGCGACACCGTCGCGCAGCGCCTGCTCGCCGACACCGGTACCGCGCCGGCCGTCGACTCCGTCCCCCCCACGACGCGGAGCCCCACCGACACCGCCCGCGCCCGTCTCGTCCCGCCCGGGACGCCCGGCCGCCTCACGCTCCAGGGCCTGCCCGCGGGCGCCCGCGTCACGCTCAACGGGGCGCCGTTCCGCGGCTCGCAGGGCGAGGTGCCCCCCAACGTCTACAAGCTGGCGGTGCAAGCGGAGGGCTACGCCGCCTTCGAGCGCCAGGTGATCGTCAGTCCGGGCGCCCCGCTGACGGTCAAGGTCGACCTGCGGCCGTCGCGCGACTCGAAGTTCGGTCCGTGCGAGCAGTACGGGCCCGCCTACAACCAGGACGGTATCTGCTGGGACGCGCGGCCGGTGCCGCTC
>QHTX01000077.1 GCA_003220975.1 Gemmatimonadota bacterium
ACGAGTTCTCCATCACGCCGCAGGGATATGACCCGACCGCGTCCAACGGCCAGGCGAAGTCCAGCGCGTTCGGCAAGGCCTACCTCGCCATGACGGGCGAAATCGGCGCCCGGCTGTCGCAGATGTTCTACGTGAGCACGTTCGTGGACGCCGGCAACGTGTGGGCCCGCGCCGGGGAATTCAATCCGACGCGGCTGTTCCGGGGCGCCGGCATCGGCCTGAGCATCATCTCGCCGCTCGGGCCGATCGGCATCGACTGGGCGTACGGCTTCGACCGCACCGATGCGCTCGGGCGGCCGGCGCCGGGCTTCAAGCTGCACTTTAAGCTCGGCAACTTCTTCTGATCCAACCCCCGCCTCCGCGGGGCTACCTGTACCAGTTTCTCTTGGGGAGATGTGTCATGAGGCGTGCAGTGACAGTGTGGGCGTGGCTGGGCCTTGCGCTGGCCGTGCCGGTCGCGGCCCGAGCGCAGGCGCAGTCCGGGCTCAAGATCGCGTTTGTCAGCTATCAGACGATCCTGCAGCAGACCCCGGGCTACACCGCCGCGGAGTCGACGTTCAACAAGGAAGTCCAGGGGTACCGCGACGAGGTGCAGAAGCTGCAGCAGCGGCTCGACTCTGCCGTGCGGACGTTCGACCAGCAGGCGATCGCCCTCTCCCCTGCGGCGAAGCAGGCGAAGCAGCGTGACCTGCAGCAGCTGCAGCAGCGCTTCGAGCAGCGCAACAGCGAGCTCCAGGACAAGGCGCAGCAGCGCCAGCGCGAGCTGCTCCAGCCGATCCAGGCGCGCGTCACCGGCGTGATCCAGGGCATCCGCGCCGAGGGCAACTACCAGCTGATCTTCGACGCCGACGCGCCCGGCGTCATCGTCGCCGCCGACCCGACCCTCGACATCACGTCCAAGGTGATCGCGCGGCTCAAGCAGTCCCAGTAGGGACGGCGGGGTCCCGTGGCTGCAGAGGGGAGCGTCCGCCGGCTCAGCGCCCGGGAAATCGCCGCCCTCACCAACGGGCAGCTCGCGGGCGCCCCGGACGTTTCGGTGACCGGAGTCGCGCCGCTCGACCGCGCCGGCCCGGACGACTTGTCTTTTCTTGCCAGCAAGCGCTATCTCCCGTACTTTCAACGCTCTAGCGCGGCCATCGTCCTCTGCAAGCCGGACCTGGTAGAGCCCGGCTCGGCGGGACCGGGGTGTCGCGTCTTGGTGCGCGACCCCCACGTGGCCCTGCTGTCGATCATCCCGGTGCTCTACCCGGAGCCCGCCTGGGAAGCGGGCGTGCACCGCACGGCCATCGTGGGCGCGGGGGCCGTGTGGCAGGAGCCGGTGGCGATCGGCCCTTACGCCGTGCTGGGGCGCGGCGTGCGACTCGGCAAGAACGCTCGCATCGGCGCCGGGTGCGTGCTGGGAGACGGCGTCGCGCTGGGCGACGATGTGCAGCTGTTCCCGCACGTGGTGTGCTACAGCGGGACGGTGGTCGGCAGCCGGGTGATCCTCCACGCCGGCGTGCGGCTCGGCTCCGACGGCTTCGGGTACGTGCCCGGCAGGAACGGCGAGCTGCCCCGTAAGATCCCCCAGGTCGGGCGCTGCCTCATCGGGGACGACGTGGAGATCGGCGCCAATACGACCATCGACCGCGGCAGCGTCGACGACACGGTGATCGGCCCCGGCACGAAGATCGACAACCTGGTGCAGATCGGGCACAACTGCCGCATCGGCGCGCGCTGCCTGATCGCCGGGCAGGCGGGAATCGCCGGGAGCACGCATGTCGAGGACGACGTGTTCCTGGCCGGGCAGGCGGGGCTCGCCGACCACATCACGATCGGACGCGGGGCGCGGGTGACGGTGCAGGGAGGGGTGATCGGCGACATCGAGCCGGGGGCGACGGTGACCGGCTACCCGGCGCGCAATCATCGCGAGTTCCTGCGCGCTCAGGCCGCGCTGTATCGGCTGGCGGAGATCGTGGACGACGTCGAGGCGCTCGTGCGCCGCGGGAGTCATGAGCCGCAACGCTAGGCGCAGCATCCGGCACAAGGCGTCCGTCTCGGGCACCGGCCTCCACACGGGTGCGCAGACGGAGGCGACGTTCCTGCCCGCGCCCGCGGGTCAGGGGATCGTGTTCCGGCGCGTGGACCTCAAGGGGAAACCCGAAGTCCCCGCGCTGCTCTCCGAGGTGGAGGCGATCGAGCGTCGCACCGCGATCGGCAAGGGCGACACCACCATCCATACCGTCGAGCACCTGTTGGCGGCCGTCGCCGCGCACGAGATCGACGACCTCATCGTGGAGCTCTCCGGCCCCGAGCCGCCCATCCTCGACGGCAGCGTGCAGCCGTATTTCGAGGCGCTCGAGCAGGCGGGTCCCACGGAGACGGGCGGCGAGCCGGTGATCCTCAGCGTGCAGGCGCCGTTCACCGTGACGGAAGGCGACGCGAGCTATATCGTGGCGCCGGCGAAGGAGCTGCGGCTCACCGTCACCATCGAATGGCCGCACCCGCTCATCGGGCGGCAGGCGGGGACCTGGACGGTGACGCCGCAGGCCTTCGCGCGCGACCTGGCGCCGGCCCGCACGTTCGGGTTCACGAGCGAGGTCGCGGGGCTGCAGGCGAAGGGGCTCATCAAGGGGGCATCGAGCGCCAACGCCATCGTGCTGGACGACCACGGGCTCGCGGACGGCGGCCAGTTGCGCTGGCCGGACGAATTCGTCCGCCACAAGGCGGCGGACATCCTGGGCGACCTCGCCCTCACCGGCGGCCGCGTCCGGGCGCACATCGTCGCCACCCGGCCCAGCCATGGCGGCAATATCGCGCTGGCGCACGCCCTGGCCCGGGCGGCGCGCCGCACCGGGGGCGGCGCCCCGAAGATGGACATCGGCCGCATCATGGATGTGCTGCCGCACCGCTACCCGTTCCTGCTCGTCGACCGGATCATCGAAGTCGAGGGGCGGCAGCGGATCGTCGGCATCAAGAACGTCACGATCAACGAGCCGTTCTTCCAGGGGCACTTCCCGGGACACCCCGTCATGCCCGGGGTGCTCATTATCGAGGCGATGGCCCAGGTGGGCGGCATGCTGCTGCTGAGCTATTTCGAGGGGCAGAACATCGACGACAAGGTCGTGTACTTCATGTCGCTCGACAACGTGAAGTTCCGACGACCGGTGATACCGGGGGATCAGATCCGCTTCGAGCTGGAGATGCTGAGCTTTCGCGGGAAGACGTGCAAGATGAAGGGCGAGGGGTACGTGGACGGGCAGCTGGTCGTGGAGGCGGAAATGATGGCGTCGGTGGTGGACAAGTGATTCACCGCACGGCCCTCGTCGACCCCACCGCTCACGTGAGCGGGGACGTCACGGTGGGGCCGTACGCCATCATCGGGCCGCGGGTCACCGTAGGAGACCGCTGCCACATCGCCGCGCACGCCGTGCTCGAGCGCAACGTGAAGCTCGGCACGGGAGTCAAGGTGGGCTACGGCAGCGTCCTCGGCAACGACCCGCAGGACCTGAAGTACCTGGGCGAGGACACGTGGGTGGAGGTGGGCGACGCCACCGTGATCCGCGAGTACTGCACGATCAACCGCGGGACCGCGGCGACGGGGAAGACCGCCGTGGGGCGACGCTGCTTCCTGATGTCCTACGTGCACCTGGCGCACGACTGTGTGGTGGGCGACGACGTGATCATCGCCAACGCGGTGCAGATGGCGGGGCACGTCACCATCGAAGACCGCGCCGTCATCTCGGGGCTCGTGCCGATCCACCAGTTCGTGCGGATCGGCACGTTCGCGTTCGTGGGCGGCGGGTCGCGGGTGAACCAGGACGTGCCGCCCTACACGAAGGCCGTGGGCAACCCGGTGCATCTGTACGGCCTGAACTCGGTGGGGCTGCAGCGGGCGGGCTTCGCCCCCGAAGTGAAGCTCGCCCTGAAGCGGGCCTACCGGCTGCTGTTCAACTCGGACATGACCGTGAGCCAGGGGATCGCGAAGGCCCGGGGCGAGCTGCCGGCGGTCGCGGAGGTCGAGCACTTCCTGAAGTTCATCGAAGGGTCGCAGCGAGGAGTGCTGGTGTGAGCACGGCGCCGGTGCGGGTCGGCGTCATCGGCACCGGAGCGCTCGGGTTCCACCACGCGCGGCTGTTGCGGCGCATGCCGGGCGTCGCGTTCGCCGGCATCTACGACAAGAATCCGGCGCGCGCGGCCGAGGTGGCGCAGCAGCTCGACACGACGGCCCTGCCGTCGCTCGGCGCGCTGCTCGAGCGGGTGGACGCGGTGACGGTCGCGGTGCCGACCCCCGCCCACACGGCCGTGGGGCTCGCGGTGCTCGAGCGCGGGGTCGCGCTGTTGATGGAAAAGCCGCTCGCGGATTCCGTGGCCGCCGCGGAGCAGCTCGTGCGCCGCGCGGCGGAGCGCGGGATGGTGCTGCAGGTCGGGCACGTGGAGCGGTTCAACCGCGCCGTGCGGGCGGCGGCGCCGTACCTGGACGAGCCGCGCTTCCTCCAGATCGACCGCCTCGCCCCGTTCCAGCCGCGCGGCACGGACGTCGCCGTCATTCTCGACCTCATGATCCACGACCTCGACCTCGTGCTCGAGCTCGTGGGCGCCGACGTGAGCGACGTGCGGGCCACCGGCATCCCGATCCTCACGCCCCATGTGGACATCGCGAACGCGCGCATCGAGTTCGCGAACGGCGCCATCGCCAACGTCACCGCCAGCCGCGTCTCCCGCGAGCGCACGCGCAAGCTCCGCATCTTCCAGCCGACGGGGTATTTCTCCCTCGACCTGGCGCAGGGGAGCGGGGACTTCTTCCGGCTGCGGCCGGGGTGGCAGGGGATCGGCGCTACCACGCTCGAGCAGATCGTCGAGCACGTGCGGCTCGACGCCCCCGAAGCGGAGCCGCTCAAGCTGGAGCTCGAGAGCTTCCTGCGCGCGGTGCGCGGCGAGGAAGCCGTCGTGGTGTCGGGCGCCGCCGGGGCGCAGGCCCTGGCGCTCGCCTGCCGCGTCGCGGACGCCGTCCAGGCCTCGCCCCTCGCCAACGCGCGGCCGTGAGCCGCGCGCCCCGCATCTACGTCTCGGCGGGCGAGCCGTCGGGGGACGCGCACGCCGCCGCCGTGGTGACGGCGTTGCGACGGCGCCTCCCGGCGGCCGCGTTCGAGGCGTTCGGCGGCCCGAGCCTCGAGGCCGCCGGTGCGACCGTGCTCGACCGCATGGAGCGGATGTCGGTCGTGGGATTCGTCGAGGCGCTGTGGAAGCTTCCCGCGCACTTCCGCCTGCTTGCGCGGGTGCGCGAGGCGTTCCGGACCAAGCGCTACGATCTCGCCATCCTGGTCGACTACCCGGGGTACCATCTGCGCGCCGCGGCGGCGGCGCACGCCGCCGGCGTTCCCGTGCTGTACTACATCGCGCCGCAGCTGTGGGCCTGGGCCCCGGGGCGGGTGCGCCGGCTCGCCGCCGTGAGCCGCCTCGCGGTGATCCTGCCGTTCGAGGAAACGTTCTTCCGCGACCACGGCGTGCCCGCGACGTTCGTCGGGCATCCGCTGCGGGACCGGCCACCGCCGCCGGCCCGGGCCGAGGCCCGCCGGGCGCTCGGGCTCGACCCCGAGCGCCCGGTGCTCGGCCTGTTTCCCGGGAGCCGGGCGCAGGAGGTGCGGCGGCTCTGGCCGGCGTTCCGCGGCGCCGCGGAGCGCGTGCTGGCCGAGCGGCCGGTCGTCCAGGTCGTCGTCGCCGGCACGTCGCGCGCCCGCTATCCGCACCCGGGCGCCATCCGCATTCACTGGGGCGATCCGCGCCCCGTGTTCGCCGCCGCGGACGCGGGGCTGTGCAAATCGGGGACGACCACGCTCGAGGCGGCGTTGGCCGACGTCCCCATGGCCATCGCCTACCGGCTCAACCCCGTGTCGTTCGCCATCGCGATCCGCGTGCTGCGGGTGCCGCACGTCGGGCTCGTGAACCACCCCGCAGGCGCTGGCGGAGACAATCCTGCCGCTGCTCGATCCGGCGGGCGCCGCGGCGCGGCGGCAGCGCCAGGGTCTCGCCCTGGTGCGCGACCGGCTTGGCCCACCGGGGGCCGCCGATCGCGTGGCGGCGCTCGCGGCGGAGCTCGTCGGGTGACGGTGGGCCTGGCGGCCGGCGTCATGCGGCTGCTCGCAGCGACGTGGCGCTATCGTGTGCGCGGGTGGGAGCACGTCGCCGCGGCGCGCGCCACGGGCCGGCCTATTGTCTACGTCCTGTGGCACAGCCGGATCCTCCCGCTGCTGTATCACCGCCGCGGCGAAGGCATGGCGCTCCTCATCAGTCGCCACCGCGACGGCGGCTACCTGACCGAGCTGTCGGAGCGGTGGGGCTATCGCGTCGTACGCGGGTCGTCCCGGCGCGGGGGTGAGGTGGGGCTGCTCGGCCTGGTGCGCGCGCTCGAGCGTGGCGCCGAAGTCGCCCTCACGCCCGACGGCCCGCACGGGCCGGCCGAGCGGGTGAAGCCCGGCGCGCTCGCCGCGGCGCAGCACGCCAACGCCCTTGTGGTCGCCGCCGGGGCGCGCGCCTCCGAGCGAGGGGCGTGGTGGATCCGGTCGTGGGACCGGTTCTGCATCCCCAAGCCCTTCGCCGCGGTGGAGGTCGTGTACGGCGCCCCGCTCTCGGTCGGCGCGGGGAAGGACGGCCTGCGCCAGGGGGTGGCGGCGGCGGAGCGAGCGCTGCGGGCGGTGACCTACGGGGAAGAGGGAAGAGGGAAGAGGGACGGGTGAGAGGCGCCCGCGTAGCACAATGGTTGTGGGGCGGCGCGCCGCTCGCGCGGGTGGCGCGGCTGCCGCTGGTCCCGCTCGCCGCACTCTACTGGGGGGCGACCAGGGTCCGCGCCGCCATGTATCGCGCCGGCTGGCGGCACGTGGCGCGGCTGCCATTCCCGACCGTGGCGGTCGGCAACCTGTCGGTGGGCGGCACCGGGAAGACGCCGCTCGCGGCGTGGATCGCGCGCTATTACGCGCAGCGGGGCCGGCGGCCCGCCATCCTGTTGCGCGGCTACGGCGGCGATGAGCCCCTGGTGCACCAGCGGCTCGCGCCCGAAGCCGTGGTCGTGGCGGACCCCGATCGCGTCGCCGGTGCTCGGGCGGCGCAGCGGCGCGGCGCCGACCTCGCCGTGCTCGACGACGCCTACCAGCTGCTGGGGGTCGCGCGCGACCTGAACATCGCGGTAGTGAGCGCGGAAAGCGTCGGCCTGTCGCTGTGGCCGCTGCCGGCGGGTCCGTGGCGGGAGGGGTCGGATGCGCTCGAGCGGGCGGACCTGATCGTCGTCACCCGGAAGCGCGCGCCTCTCGACGCGGCGGTGGGCGTCGCCGGCTGGCTCGCTCGCCGCCGGCGCGAGACGCCCGTGTGCGTAGCCCACCTCGCCTTGAGCCACCTCGAGGGATTGCGGTCGGGGGCGGCGGTCGCCCCCGAGGCGCTGGCCGGCCGGCGCGTGCTCGCGGCTGCGGGGATCGCCGACCCGGTGAGCTTCGCCGCGCAGCTCCGGGCCACCGGTGCCAGGGTGCAACTCGAAGCATTTCAAGATCATCACGCCTATGGCCCGGGCGACGTGGAGCGGCTCGCGCGGGCCTCCGCCGCGGGCGATTATGTTGTAGTCACCGAGAAGGACGCCGTGAAGCTCAGGGGTCGCTGGCCGGCGGATGCACCGGAGCCGCTGGTTGCGGAGCTCGCCGTGCGCTGGGACCTGAACGGCGCCGCCGTCGAACGGGTCTTGGAAGGGGTACTCACAAGGGTGGTATGAGCGAACCCGCGATTATCCGTCCCGACAAACAAACCTTTCTCGCCGAGGAGAATCCCTTCGAGGCGATGATGGAGCGCTTCGACCACGCCGCGAAGCTGCTCAACCTGGATCGTGGTCTCTACAAGGTGCTCCGCAATCCCGAAAAACAGATCATCGTATCCGTTCCGATCCTGCGCGACAACGGCGAAGTCGAGGTCTACACCGGCTATCGTGTGCTCTACAACACCTCGCGCGGACCGGCCAAGGGCGGCATCCGCTTCGACCTCAACGTGACGCTCGAAGAGGTGAAGGCGCTGGCCGCGTGGATGACCTGGAAGTGCGCTCTCGTGAACATCCCGTTCGGGGGCTCGAAGGGCGGTGTGGTGTGCGACCCGAGCACTATGTCGATGGGCGAGTTGGAGCGGGTGACACGCCGCTACACGTCGAGCATCATCGAGGTCCTGGGACCCGACTCGGACGTTCCCGCGCCTGACGTGAATACCAACGAGCGCGTGATGGCGTGGATCATGGATACCTATTCCATGCACAAGCGCCACACCGTGACCGCGGTCGTGACGGGAAAGCCGGTCGAGATGGGCGGCTCGCTCGGGCGGCGCGAGGCGACGGGGCGCGGCTGCATGATTGTCACGCGCGAGGCGCTGGCGAAGCTGGGGATGAGCTTCAAGGGTGCTCGCATCGCCGTGCAGGGGTTCGGCAACGTGGGATCGATCGCCGCCGACCTCATGGCAAAAGCGGGGGCGGTCATCGTCGCAGTCTCGGACAAATCGACCGCGCTGTACAATCCGAAAGGTCTCGACGTGCAGGAGCTCCTGAAATGGGTCAAGGAGCGTCGCCAGCTCGCCGGTTACACCAAGGCCGAAACGATCTCGCACGAGCAGGTCTTGACCGTCGACTGCGAGGTGTTGATTCCCGCCGCGACCGAGAATGTGATCACCCGCAAGAACGCCCCCCACATCAAAGCCAAGATCATCTGCGAAGGAGCGAACGG
>QHTX01000078.1 GCA_003220975.1 Gemmatimonadota bacterium
CGACGATCGATCCCACCACGCCGCGCCAGCCGAGGACGATTCCCAGGACGGTGGGGGGGATCCACGTAAAGAGGGAGACGACAAGGTCTAGTCCCGGGGCGCGGCAGAGCCAAGCGCCGATGCCGGTCCCGGCGGCGCCGAGCCGGGGGATCAGATGGAGGAGGCCCGCGAAGCCGGCGATTCCGACTAGAGTGGGCGCCGCGATGAGCAGCAGTGGGATCATCCTGTCATCATGCGAATTTCGATCGGCGCCGCCAAAGTACAACCGGGTGAGAGAGCCGTCCAGGGAGCCTAAGGTGGGGCTCGGTGTAGTGTTGTGCCCTGGCGGACACGCACTATCGTTCAACGACACGGCGCGCGGAACGTCCTGCAGCCGCTGGAGGCATCCCCGACATGAGTGAACCCGTCTTCATCATGGCTCTGACAATCGCCGCTACCACCATGGTACTGGTGGCGAAGGCAATCGCCGGGGCAGTAGCCGGACGTGGAGGCTCGCGATCCGAGCTAGCCCAGATCAAGCAGCGCTTGGAGCAGCACGCCGCCGCGCTGGACGACGCCCAGACCACCTTGACTGATCAGTCAACTCAGCTCGCAGAGCTTCAAGAACGCCTTGACTTTGCCGAGCGACTATTGGCCCAGGCCCGGGATCGCTCAGCGTTGGGGGCCGGGGAGAAGCGCGGATGAGCGCTGTGGGAAACGTGTCTTCGTGGCGAGGCTAAGCCCGGTCCGTTAGGCTCGTGTCCCGCAAGCGTCGCCTTCTACTCGTCGCGGTCGTTCTCGCGGTTGGCGTTGTCGTCCTACGCCGACTGCGCACGCCCAGGTCCATCTCCGAACAGCCTGCGCCACCACCGGCCGTGGAGCCGCGCAAGCCAGCGCTTCAGGCAGACGCCGAAGGGCACTATGTCCCGGGCTATGGCTTTTCGGTCGGTCGTTTCCAATTCACCGGTTTCAGCCTTCGTCCGGAGGCTCTCGTCACATTCGCCCAACGGACCTCCGGTGTTGAGCAGCCGGCGCCCTGCCTGGAGGCTACCATCAGTGCTGTTACGATCCACCTCCGGTGTGACTACCCTCAGGTGGGTATCGTCACGATCGAGGGCAGGTTTCTCACGCGATTGGCGACGAACCGACTTGATACCCCGGCCGTGTCTGCGGTCGTGACGGTTCGTACTGGGAGCGGAGAGGTCTTGTATAGCGCGCGGGACTCGTTCGTATGGAACCCGGGCGGCTAGGGGGAGGCAGCGGTACGCCCTTCAATGATCACTGTTCGACGATCACTGTTCGACCCGCCCAACCGCGGGACGCCGCCGCGTGGCTCCAGTTGCGCCGCGCCCTTTGGCCCGAGGGCTCCGAAGCCGAGCACCGTGAAGACATCGACCGCTTCTTTGCGGGCGACGCGCGGGAGCCGCTCGCAGTCCTCCTCGCTGAGGATGGCGCAGGGTGCCCGGTCGGACTCGCCGAGCTATCGATTCGTGCGTACGCCGAGGGCTGCGGGAGCAACCGTGTGGCGTACCTCGAGGGATGGTTCGTCGTGCCGAAGGCTCGTCGCAGCGGCGTCGGCCAGGCGCTGATCGTGGCGGCGGAGGAGTGGGGACGTTCGCAGGGCTGCAGTGAATTTGCGTCGGACGCGCAGCCAGACAACGAGGTCAGTGCCGCTGCCCACCGCGCGCTCGGGTTCATCGAGGTCGGTCTTGTGCGGTGCTTCCGGAAGGATCTGTAGCGTGGGGCTGCCGCACGCCGCACCTTAGGCGCGATCCGTGAGACGGCGGCACGTTCAGCAAGGTGCCGAATGACAGCATTTGAAGCTAACAGGCGGTGATCGCCGTAAGGGATGTCGCCATGACCTTCAAGCCCGCGATTTGGTACCCGATCGCCGTCGTGCTGAGCGTCTTCAACTTGGTCAGTGTCGCGATCGTGGCCGAGCCGTGGCATGCCACGATTCACGCGGCGCTCGCGCTGGGGTTCGGGTTATGGGCCCAGCGGCTGCGGCAGCGCCCGGACCGGAGCGAGCTCCCAGCCCGGCTCGAAGCGCTCGAAGCCGAGCTGGACACGCTGCAGCAGCAGCTGAGCGAGACGCAGGAGCGGCTGGACTTCGCCGAACGGCTGCTGGCGAAAGGACCGGGAACGCGCCGAGCGGACCCACAGCGCTAGGGTTCTACTTCAGGCGGCGAGGTGACGGCCAGCTCCCCTTCAACGACGCTGTTGGTGAGGTCGGCGGGACGTGGGTGACCGGTCGGCCGCCGTCGCCACAACTAACCGACGTCCCTGACAGTTGCGCTGGGGGACGGATCGCCTATCCTTTCGTGGCGACCCATGCGGGTACTCAGCCTCCTCGTAAGCTCCAGTCTTCTATTATTGGCGTGCCAACGCCCGATCGAGGTCCGCGGCCTCTACGTCCACGACCACGAGGGGAACCTCGTCCCTTGCGACCTACCCACCACCATCTGGCACGTCAGTGATGCCACGCTGGTCACGCGCTACGGGCTGAACGCCACGAGCCCGTACCAGCGCCTGTTCGTTCGCCTCCGTGGAATTCGGGAGGATTCTGGCAGCATCTATTACAGCCGACACTACTTTCTCGTCGACCAGATTCTCGAGGTCCGACCGACGCGAACCGGGGAGTGCCCGAGCGCTGCAGCCTCATTGTCCTCAGTGATGCCGTGATTCCCGAGACGGCGCGCGGGCTCGTTGCCGCCAAAATGACTTCCGTTAGGCGCCAACTATGGATTTCGATCTCGACCTGTCGATAGAGGTGCTGCGACGTTCGCCTGCCCCGCTCCTAAGCGCCAGTAGGCATGCTCTGTTGCGGACCGACTCACGCTCACGACCTTGCGCCGGCCGCCGCGTCGCCCACAGCTTAACCCCTGGTTCATCCTGGAGGCCGCGATCGGCGTCGTCGCAGCAGGCCTCGGCCTTTGGGCGTGGCGCCTGCTTCGGCTCTCGGCGCGTTAGGGCCGCGCAGTTTGCCGCCTGACACGCCATGACGGTCCGCGAGTTTCGAAGCATCGCGCTGAGTTTACCGCAGGTGTCCGAAGCCGCTCACATGGGCCACCCGGACTTTCGCGTCGGGGGCCGGATCTTCGCGACGCTGGGCTATCCTCGCAGCGGGTGGGGCATGGTCAAGCTCACGCCCGAGCAGCGGGAGCTGTTCGTCCGAGCGCAACCGGTGGCGTTCGCGCCCGTCAAGGGTGCTTGGGGTCGCGCTGGTGCCACAAATGTCCGGTTGCAGGCTGCCAAGAAGGCCGCCGTTCACGAAGCGCTCGTGATCGCCTGGCGCAACCGAGCCCCCAAGCGTCTCAAGGACGGACGGGAGCGGCTCATCACACCCTAGGTGGAAACATGCAAAGAGGTGCCAACGCCCGGTTCGCCATCAAGAACTGGGACGAGAAGCCCTACAGTGAAGGCAAGGATCTGCCCAAGCTCACTCGGGCCAGCGTCACCAAGACCTTCACGGGTGACATCGAGGGCGAGGGGCAGGTGGAGTACTTGATGATGTACCGGAGCGACGGCTCGGCGACGTTCGTCGGGCTCGAGCGTGTGGTCGGCCGGCTCGCCGGGAAGGCCGGCACCTTCGTGCTGCAGCGCACCGGCGTATTCGAGGGCGGTGTGGCGAAGGAGTCCTATTCCGTGGTGCCCGGCTCCGGGACGGGAGAGCTTCGCGGCCTGCGCGGCGAGGGCGCCACCGCGGTGGGGCACGGCATGGAGCATCCGATGACCCTCACCTACGATCTGGGCTAGGCAATCGGAGGACCCAGACCGCGAAGACAAACTAGTGGAAACGATCTGCGACGTGCTCCATCCACCCCGCTCTCGGGAGAACGCATGAAACCACGCCTCCACTACGCCAAGGCCGCCCCGGGCGTGTACGAAGCCATGGACGCCCTCGATCAGTACCTCCAGGGATGTGGACTGGAAGAGTCCCTGCTTCATCTGGCCAGACTCAGGGCCTCGCAGATCAACGGCTACGAGGGAGTCCGACCGCACTTCAGCGAGAAGGAGTTGTGCGCCCTGACGCTGGCGGTGGCGGCCATCAATGCCTGGAATCGCCTGTCGATTTCCGCCCGGCTCGTTCCCGGCGTCTATTAGCCGGCGAAGGTCGCGAGCTGAGGGACAGCTCGAGTGATCGATGCTGACCCTGAGTTGCGCCCCAACCTCCCCACACACCATTTTCGGCTCACTCGCCACCTCACAGGAGGTCGTCATGGTTGGGCTCTCCGCACTGTGGCTCCCGATCCTGCTGTCGTCGGTGCTCGTCTTCGTGCTCAGCTCGGTCATCCACACGGTGTTGCCCTGGCACAAGAGCGACTACCCCAAGCTGCCGAACGAAGACCGCGTGA
This sequence comes from Gemmatimonadota bacterium, assembly GCA_003220975.1. Taxonomy (GTDB): domain Bacteria; phylum Gemmatimonadota; class Gemmatimonadetes; order Gemmatimonadales; family GWC2-71-9; genus AG41. Next base: position 4,335 of record QHTX01000078.1, read on the forward strand.
TGGATGCGCTCCGCCCGCTGGCCATCCCGCCGGGAGATTACATGATGCCCCGCCCATCCAGCAGACAGGAGATGCGCTCCCCGCAGTTCGTCGAAAAGTTCAAGAAGGGCCCGGTCGTGATGTTCACCGTGTTCCCGGGCGGGTCCATGTCGATGGGGAAGAACCTGGTGATGTGGTTCCTCTATTCCGTTGTCGTAGGGTGCTTCGCGGCGTACGTCGCGGGGCGCGCGCTGCCCGCCGGCGCGGCGTACCTGCAGGTCTTCCGGTTCGCCGGGGTCACCGCCTTCGTAGCGTACTCGGTGGCGCTGTGGCAGATGTCGATCTGGTACCACCGCTCCTGGGTCACGACGATCAAGGCGACGGTAGACGGGTTGATCTACGCGCTCCTCACGGCCGGCACGTTCGGATGGCTGTGGCCGCGATAGGCTCATGTCCAAGCTCTTCGCCCTGATCGGCGCGACCGTCGGCGGGGCCGTCGGCTGGTGGCTCGGCGCCCGCGTCGGCGTCATGACTGCCTTCGTGCTCAGCCTCGTCGGCACCGGTTTCGGCATGTACGCCGGGGGCCGCATCGCGCGCGACTATCTGGGCTAGAGGGCTGCCGCTGTTGATGTGGCGCCGACGCGGCACGCCGTTCTGCTCGCCCGTATCCCTAGGCGCTTCGCACTGATACGCTCGTTGCTCCAACACAACAAGTCGCGGTCAGAGACGTAGTGTGCTTCGCTCGTCCGCAACTTGCGGCGCCGACGTGACGCTGCCCGGCCACCAGAGTTCACTACCCCAACTCGCCGAGGCCCTCATGCATCGCACCACGGTTGCAGGTCTCCTCCTGTGTAGCGCCGCGCTCACTGTCTCGTCGTGCCGGTCCGATGCACCCACCACTCAGCCGAGTTCTGCATTCCCACCCGCGACACCGGGCGTGGTGATGGACGCTCAGGGTCCCGCCTGCGGGCAGCCGCCGACACACCCGACCGGCCTGGTACTCGACAGCGTGCCCACCCCGCCCGCCTACGGCATCGCCGTGCGCGACGACGGGCTGACGTATTTCACCGAGGCGTATAACGCCGGCGTCGGTATCACCAGCACGCAGACCCGTACGCTGGACGGCTTCATTCCGACCGGCGAGAGCCCGACCGGGCTTGCGTTCTCTCCCGACGGTAACACTGCCTACGTCACCAACCAGGGCAGCCAGAACGTGGGCGTGATCGACGTCGCCTCCGCCCAGCAGGTATCTACCATTTTCACGCCCGCCGGATCACCGCTCGTGGTGCGAGTCTCTCCTGACGGAAGCCGGCTGTTCGTCGCCACCGCCAGCACGACCGTGTACATCATCGATACCCAAAGCCAACAGATCATCGGAAACGTCCAGGTCGGGTTTCTGCCCAACGCCTTCGCGGTGCACCCTGACGGACGGATCATCTACGTAAGCGCTGCCTTCGGCGGTACGGTCTCGGAGATCGACATGTTCACCGGCACGGTACTCCGCACCTTTACGGTGGGGGGCACCCCGCAGGACATGGCCGTGACCCGCAAGGGCGACCGCCTCTATGTGGCGAATGAGGCAGGATACTTGAATGAGATCACGCTGCTGACGGGAGAGGTGACGGCGACGATTCCGCTCGCGGGCGGCGCATTCGGCATCGGCGTGACGCCGGACGACGGGCAGGCCTATGTGACCATTCCGAGTGCGGGGGTGGTGCAGATCTTCAACCTCAATTCGCGCAAGCTGGCCCAGACGCTACCGGTTGGCGGTAACCCGCGCCGCATCGGGTTCAGCCAGCAGGGTCGCATCGGGGCGATCGCCAACCTCGCCGGATACGTGAGCTTCGTGCGCTAGACCGGCGGCGGGAGCGTCCCCTCTTCCGCTCCCAAGCTCCCGGGCGCACCTTTTTTGTGACGCACTCCTCTGTCCCTGCGAGCTTCCATGCGTAGCGTCGCCGTCGCAACATCGTTGCTGCTCGTGGTCGGTTGCGCCACGGAGTTGCCGTCGGGCAACATTTTCATCGTGCGGGGCGTGGTCGCGGGGACAGTCACCGCGGCCGGGGCGCCAGTCACCGTGGTCACCGTCATTGCGACCGCGCAGTATCCATCCAGCGGGCCACCGCTCGTGATCACCGACTCCACGCGGCCGGATAACGCCGGGCACTATCTCGTGAGCCTCGCGGTTCAGAACGTTCCCGATGCCCGCGCGCCGCTGGACGTGAGGTTCCGGCCGGACGCCGGGAGCGGACTTCCCACCCGGGACACGACGGGCCTCCAGGTGCTGCTGACGATCGTGAAGCCTCCCCCGGAAACCACCTACGTAGACATGTCGCTGTCGCCGTGAGCGGCCGGGCGGCCCACGCGCTCGGCGTGCGCGTGAAATCCGGGTGGGCCACGGCGGTGCTCGTGGCCGGTCCGGCCCGGGCGCCGCGCGTGGTGGACCGACGCACCATCGAGCTGAGCGATCCCGCGGTCCCGGCCTCGCGCCAACCGTACCACGCCGTCATGGACGCGCGGGCCGGAGTGGCCAAGCAGGTCGAGCGGCGGCTCTGCAGGATCGTGGAACAGGTTACGCGGCAGTCGGTCGCTCGGCTGCTCGCGGACTACCGGGCCGGCGGCCATGCGGTGCGCCGCGTCGCGCTCGTGGTGGGGAGTCAGATCGACCCGGCGAAGATCGCGAACGACCACATCCGCGCCCACGCGCTCGAGGGGCGGCTGTTCCGCACCGCGCTCGACCGCGCGGTGCGGTCGCGGCGCCTGCCGTGCTCGACCGTGGTGGAGCGCGCCGTGTACGCCGCCGCGGCGGCGACGTTGAAGCGGCCGGCGGCCCGGCTCAAGCGTGCCGTGACCGACCTCGGCCGCGCGGTCGCCGGCCCGTGGCGCGCGGACGAAAAGACGGCCACCCTGGCGGCGTGGATGACGCTCTCGTGAGCGGCGCGGCCACGGCGCGCATTGACCCGTTCGCATCGCGCCGCTAAGTTGTTGTCCGATGCCCACGGGCATGTGTTCGAGAAGTTCTATCCGACGATCACCGACAATCGCCGGCTGAAGTGCCCGACCTGCGGCAAGATGGCCGAGCGCCAGATCTCGGGCGGCGTGGGCCTCGTCTTCAAGGGCTCGGGCTTCTACGCCACCGACTACAAGCGCGCGGCCGATACACGGAAAGAGCCGGAGGGGGACGCGAAGGCTGCGGAGCCGAAGCCCGCTGACGCGAAGCCTGCCGACGGCGCCAAGAACAAGAAGAAAAAAGACTCCGGCGACAAGTGAAGGCGCACGAGCCGCTGTTCGAAGCGCTTGCCCGTGCGGCGCGGCAGATCGGTGCGTCCGCGCTCCCCGAATTCCGGCTGGAAACTCCGCGCGACCCGGCCCACGGCGACGCGGCCACGAATCTCGCGCTCCTCCTCGCGAAGGGTTTGGGGAAGCCGCCGCGTGCCGTCGCCGACCAGCTGGTCCGCGCGCTCGAGCTCCCCGCCGGTTACGTGGAAAAGGTGGAGATCGCGGGGCCCGGCTTCATCAACTTCTTCCTGGCAGAGGCCCAGCTGGCGCGCGTGCTCCCGGCCGTGCTGGCCGCCGGCGAGGGGTACGGCCGGGGCGACGCGGGGCGGGGCCGGCCCGCGAACGTCGAGTTCGTCTCCGCCAATCCCACCGGTCCGCTGCACGTCGGCCATGGCCGCCAGGCGGCCCTGGGCGACGCGATCGCGTCGCTGCTCGAGTGGACGGGCTGGCGCGTGACGCGCGAGTTCTACTACAACGACGGCGGCGCGCAGATTCTGAGCCTGGCGCGCAGCGTGCAGGCGCGGATCCAGGAGCTGCGCGGCCGGCCGGCGGCGCTCCCGGAGGGCGGTTACCACGGTGAGTACATCCGGGACATCGCCGAGCGCTACGTCGCCGCGCATCCCGGCGACGCGGAGGGCGCCGATCTGGAGGCGGTGCGGCGCTTCGCGGTGCAGGAGCTCCGGAAAGAGCAGGACGCGGACCTGCAGGCCTTCGGCGTGAAGTTCGACGTCTACTTCCTCGAGTCGTCGCTGTACGGGAGCGGCAAGGTCGAGCAGACGCTGCGCCGGCTGGTGGCCGCCGGCCACACGTACGAGAAGGACGGCGCGCTGTGGCTCAAGACCACGGACTTCGGCGACGACAAGGACCGCGTGATGCGCAAGCGGGCGGAGAAGGGCGGCGAGTACACCTACTTCCTGCCGGACGTCGCGTATCACGTCGACAAATGGGAGCGGGGCTTCGCGCGCGCGATCAACGTCCAGGGCGCGGACCACCACAGCACGGTGACCCGCGTGCGCATCGGGCTCCAGGCGCTCGAGATGAGCATCCCGGCGGGCTATCCCGAGTACGTGCTGCACCAAATGGTGACCGTGATGAAGGGCGGCGCGGAGATGAAGATCTCCAAGCGCGCCGGGAGTTACATGACCGTGCGCGAGCTCGTCGAGGAGGTGGGGCGCGACGCCGTGCGCTACTTCTTCCTGATGCGGCGGGGGGACTCGCACCTGGTCTTCGACGTGGACCTCGCCAAGAGCCAGACGGAGGAGAACCCCGTCTTCTACGTGCAGATGGCGCACGCCCGGATGAGCGGCATTTTCCGGGTGGCGGCGCGCGAGCCCGCCGCCGTGCGCCCCGAGGGCGTGGACCTGGGGGTGCTCGTTCAGCCGGAAGAGGCGGATCTGCTGAAGGAGCTGGCCGCGTTTCCGGCGATCGTCGCGCGCGCGGCGGAGACGCTCGAGCCGCACCGGGTCACGGGCTATCTCGAGGGGCTGGCCCGGCTCGCGCACGCGTGGTATCACAAGTACCGCGTGCTAGGCGAGCCCGAAGAGGCGGCGCGCCTGGTGCTCGCCGCCGCCGTGCGTCAGGTGCTCGCCAACGCCCTTCACCTGCTCGGGATCAGCGCCCCGGATCGGATGTGAGCGTGGGTCTGCTCGTGGTCGGCTCGATCGCCCTCGACTCGGTAGCGACGCCGTTCGGTGAGACGGCGGACGCCCCCGGCGGCTCCGCCGTGTTCTTCAGCGCCGCCGGCGTGATCCTCCACCCCGTGCAGGTGGTGGGCGTGATCGGGACGGACTATCCGCCCGGCGCCCTCCGGGCGCTCGAGGCGCGCGGCGTGGACCTGTCGGGCGTCGAGCGGGCGCAGGGCGAGTCGTTCCGCTGGAAGGCGAAATACTCGTACGACCTCTCCAGCCGCGAGACGCTGGAGACGCGGCTCGGCGTATTCGCGGAGTTCCGCCCCAAGCTGCCGGCCAAGTTCCGCGACGCCCGCTACGTGTTCCTCGGCAACATCGACCCCGAGCTGCAGCTCGGCGTGCTCGACCAGGTGAAGCACCCCGAGCTCGTCGCCTGCGACACGATGAACTACTGGATCCACTCGAAGCGGGACCTGTTGCTCGAGCTGCTGCGCCACATCGACATTCTCATGGTGAACGACTCCGAGGCGCGCGAGCTGTCGGGCGACTGGAACATCTACCGGGCGGCCCGCTGGATCCTCGCGCGCGGACCGCGGCTCACGGTCGTGAAGCAGGGCGAGCACGGCGCGCTGCTCGTGAGCGCCGAGGCGACGTTCAAGGTCCCCGCCTACCCGCTCCAGGAAGTGTTCGACCCCACCGGCGCCGGCGACGCCTTCGCCGGCGGGTTCATGGGATATCTCGCGTCCACGGGCGACCTCTCGGATGCGAGCCTGCGCCGCGCCATGGTGTACGGCGCGGCGCTCGGCTCGTTCGCGGTCGAGGCCTTCGGCGTGGAGGGGCTCGCGGACGTGACGCTCGCCGACGTGCGCGCGCGGGTGCGGGCCTTCAGGGACCTGGTGCATTTCGACATGGACGAGGCGAACCGCGCGTGACCGATCGCTACGCCGCGGCGGGCGTCCATCTCGACACGGCCGACGAGGCGAAGCGCCGCATCGCGGAGCTCGTCCGGCAGACGCGCACGGAGCTCGCGCTCGGCGCGCTGGGCGCGTTCGGTGGGATGGTCCGGCTGCCGCCGGGCTACGAGCGCCCGGTCCTCGTGCTCTCCACCGACGGCGTCGGCACCAAGGTGCTGGTCGCCGCGCGCGCCGGTGTCCACGACACGGTGGGCGAGGACCTCGTGAACCACTGCGTGAACGACATCCTCGTCCACGGCGCGCGGCCTCTCGCGTTCCTCGACTACATCGCGACCGGCACGCTCGAGCCCGAGACGGCGGCCGCGATCGTCGCCGGGGTGGCGCGCGGCTGCGGCGCGCACGACATGACGCTCGCGGGCGGAGAGACGGCACAGCTTCCCGACCTGTACCGGCCCGGCCAGTACGACCTCGCGGGCGCCATCGTGGGCGTGGTGGAAGAGCGCGCCGCGCTGCACGGCGACCGGGTGCGTGCCGGGGACGTGCTGCTCGCGTACGCCTCGAACGGGCTCCACACCAACGGCTACTCCCTGGCGCGGCGCATCGTGTTCGACCGCCTGGGGCTCGACGTCGCGGACCCGTTCCCCGAGAGCGACCGTACCGTGGCCCAGGTGCTGCTCGACGTGCACCGCAGCTATGCCGCCGCCGTGACCCCGGTGCTCCCGCGACTCCACGCCCTCGCCCACATTACGGGCGGCGGCATCGCCGGAAACCTGGTGCGCGTCTTGCCGCCGGGCTGCGAGGCGGTGGTGGAAGCGGGCGCCTGGCAGTGGCCCGCGGTGTTCCGGGTCCTCATGCGCGCGGGCGAGGTGTCGCTCGGTGAGATGCGCCGGGTGTTCAATCTGGGCGTCGGGATGATCGCGGTCCTGGCGCGCGACGATGTCGAGGCCGCCGCCGCCGCCGCGGCGAGCCACGCGGGCATCGACACGTGGGTCATCGGCGAGGTCGTCGCCGGCCAAACGGGCGTGCGGTTCGCGGAACGCTAGGAGGTCGCCATGCGGGGAGCCGTCCCACTCATCGGTCTCGCGCTGGCCGCCGCGCCGCTCGCCGCGCAGAACGAGTGCTCCGGCCTGTTCAACCCCGCGCTGCGTCCCGGTTGCGAGCTGGCCGTCGACGCCTACCACACCGCTCAGCGCGTCGGCGGCATCGCGATCAGCGGCGGCGACCCGGAGCCCGGTGCCATCGGCGTCCTCGGGGGGTTGGGGCGCGCCTTCGCCTCCGTGCGCGTCACCGGCGTGAGCGCTGCCATCCCGAACCCCGACGGGAGCCAGGGCGCGATCTCGGGGCTGGTCCCCGCCTCCGTCGTCACGGGCGGCTTCGGCATTTTCCGGGGTCTGCGGGGCGGCCTTCTGGCACTCGACCTGCTCGGCTCGGCGACGCTGTTGCCCGGCACCATCGACAAGCTAGCGGTGGATAAGAGCGCCACCAGGATCGGCGGCCTGCCGCTCGGCGTCGGGTACGGCGCGCGGATCGGTATCATGAACGGCAGGTTTCCGATCCCGACGGTTTCCGTCAGCGTGATGCGCCGCACGCTGCCGCGCCTGTACTTCGGCGACCTGCCGAGCGGCGACCACTTTGCGTTCGACAGTGACCTCAAGGCGACGAACGTTCGGATCACCGCCGGGATGCGACTGCTCGCGCTCGACGTCGCCGCCGGCATCGGGTTCGACCACTACTCCAGCACCGCTCATCTCCGGTGGGGGACCTACGGCATCAGGACGGCTGAGATAGGGCTGCCGGCGACGAGCTCGCCGCGGGCCCTGTTCGCGGATGCCGGCCTGACACTCCCCGCCGGGAAGCTGGTCGGGGAGATTGGCTACCAGACGGGCAGCGACGTGCAGCTCGGCACGAACTACTCCGGTTTCGATCCCAAGGCGGGTCATGTCTTCGGCGGCCTCGGCTTTCGTTTCGGCTTCTGACCAGCTCGCGGAGCGGGTGGCGATGGAGCGCGCCCTCGAGCTGGCGCGGCGTGGTTGGGGGCGCGTCGCGCCGAACCCGCTCGTCGGCGCGGTGGTGTTGCAGGGCGGCAAGGTGGTCGGCGAGGGCTATCACGCGGAGTTCGGCGGACCGCATGCGGAGGTCGTGGCGCTCGAGGCTGCCGGGGGGGGCGCGCGCGGCGCGACGCTCGTGGTGAACCTGGAGCCGTGCGCGCACCACGGGAAGACGCCCCCGTGCACCGACGCCATCGTCGCCGCCGGGATCGGGCGCGTCGTGGCCGCGATCCGCGATCCCGACCTGCTGGCGCGCGGCGGGGCAGGGGTCTTGCGCTCGCACAGCGTGGTCGTCTCGCTCGGCCTCCTGGCCGAGGAGGCGGCGGCGCTCAACGCGCCGTTCCTGTTCGCCCGCGAGCAGGCGGAGCGGCCGTTCGTGGCGCTCAAGCTCGCGACGTCGATCGACGGCCGCATCGCGGACGCGGCGGGCAGCTCGCGCTGGGTGTCGGGCGACGCGGCGCGCGAGTACGTGCACTGGCTGCGCGCCGGGTTCGACGCGATCGCCGTGGGCGGCACCACCGCCCTGCGGGACAACCCGCAGCTCACCGTGCGGGGCAACGTGACGCCGCGCAAGACTCCCGTGCGCGTCGTGTTCGACCGCCGCGCGATGCTCAACGAGACGGCGGACCTCGTGAAGACCGCGCGCGAAGTGCCGACCTGGGTGATGGCGTCGCCCCAGGCGCCGGCGGCGAGCGTGGCGTCGCTCGAGGGGAGCGGCGTGCGCGTGTTCCG
>QHTX01000079.1:0-319 GCA_003220975.1 Gemmatimonadota bacterium
CGGCAGCTCGTTCGTCGACATGCTGGCCCTGTTCGAGCAGGACCCGGAGACCGAAGCGGTCATGATGATCGGCGAGATCGGCGGGCCACAGGAAGCGGACGCCGCCGTATTCGTGAAGGAGCACATGACGAAGCCGGTGATCGGCTACGTGGCCGGGCTCACCGCTCCCAAGGGCCGCCGCATGGGGCACGCCGGCGCGATCATCTCCGCGTTCGGGGACACGGCGGCGGAGAAGGCCGAGATCATGCGGTCCGCCGGCCTCGTCGTCGCGCCGAGCCCGGCGGCGCTCGGGACGGCGGTGGCGGAGGCGCTCGCGCAC
>QHTX01000079.1:393-6292 GCA_003220975.1 Gemmatimonadota bacterium
ACAGTTCGACGCCCGCCTCAACCGAGACGATCACCCGTTCACCGCGGCCGAGCTGCAGGATGCGCTGCGCGGCGCGGACGCGCTGCTTCCGACCGTCACCGACCGGCTGAATGCCGCCGTGCTCGCCACGGAGCCGCTGCGGGCCAAGATCCTCGCCAACTACGGCGTGGGATTCAATCACATCGACGTGAACGCCGCCAAGACCCGCGGCCTGGTGGTCACGAACACGCCCGACGTGCTCACCGACGACACGGCGGACGACGCGGTCATGCTCATGCTGATGGTGGCGCGGCGCGCCGGGGAAGGGGAGCGCCAGGTCCGGGCCGGCGCCTGGACCGGGTGGGGTCCAACCCACATGCTGGGCACGAAGGTGAGCGGCAAGACGCTCGGCCTCGTCGGTCTGGGGCGGATCGGGCGGGCGGTGGCGCGCCGCGCGCATCACGGCTTCGGGATGCGGGTGATCTTCCACGACCCGTACCCGCCGCCACCCGCCGTGACGGCCGAGCTCGGCGCGGAGCCGAAGGCGAGCGTCGACGAGGTGCTGCGCGAGGCCGACTTCGTGTCGCTGCATTCTCCCGCGACGCCCGAGACGCACCACCTCATCGACGCCCGTCGCCTCGCCCTCATGAAGCGCGGCGCGTTTCTCATCAACACGGCGCGCGGCGACATCGTCGACGAAGCCGCCCTGGTCGAGGCGCTCAAGCGCGGCACGATCGCCGGTGCGGCGCTGGACGTCTTCGAGCGGGAGCCGCTGGTGCCCCCGGAGCTCCGGACGCTCGAGAACGTGGTGCTGCTCCCCCACCTAGGCAGCGCCACCGCGGAGACCCGCGCCGCCATGGGCCTCCGGGCGCTCGAGAACCTGACGGCCTTCTTCGCCGGCGCCCCGCCGCGCGACCGCGTGGTGTGACCCAGCCGCCTGATTACCTGAAGAGCACGGCGGACCTGCTCTTCGACTGCTTCGTCGACGTGATTCGGGCGCACCAGCCCGAGCTGGAGCGCGTGTTGCGGGGCGAGCAGCTCGACGCCGGCGCGTCGCCCGAGCTCGTGGCCCGCGCGATCCAGGCGCAGGGCATGTGGTTCCAGCTCCTCTCCATCGCCGAGCAGAACGCCGCGATGCGCCAGCGGCGCCAGAGCGAGGTCGACCGCGGCTACGACCAGCTGCGCGGCACGTTCGCCCAGGTGATCGCCGCCGCGGCGGCCGCGGGCATCCCGGCGGACGAGGTTCGGGCGACGGTCGCGAGCCTCCGGGTGCGGCCCGTGATCACCGCCCATCCGACCGAGGCGAAGCGGGTCACCGTGCTCGAGAAGCACCGCCGCATTTATCGACGGCTGGTGGACCTCGAGGCGCCACGCTGGACGCCCCGCGAGCGCGGCGCCCTGATCGACAACCTCCGCACGGAGATCGAGCTGTTGTGGCTCACCGGCGAGCTGCGCCTCGAGAAGCCGACGGTGGAGCAGGAGCTCGCCTGGGGGCTGTACTTCGTCACCGAGAACCTGTTCGACGTCGTGCCCGAGCTGGGGGACAAGCTGGAGCGTGCGCTGGCGCGGGCCTATCCGGACGCGACGTTCGCCGTGCCGCCCTTCTTCCAGTTCGGCTCCTGGATCGGCGGGGATCGCGACGGCAATCCCTTCGTCACGAACGACGTGACCCGTCGCACGCTGCACGACAACCGCCTCGCCAGCCTGCGCCGGTACCGGCAGCGGCTCGGCGATCTGCTGCGGGGGCTCAGCGTCACGGAGCGCGCCGCGCCGATCTCGCCCGACTTCCGCGCGGCGCTGGCGCGACAGCTCGAGCGCGCGGGGGACGGCGCGCGCATCGCGCAGCGGAACCGCGGCGAGGTGTTCCGCCAGTTCGTGGCCTGCATGCTGCGCCGGCTCGACTGCTCGCTCGCGAGCGCGGAGGGGGACAGCGGCTATGCCACGGCGGACGATCTCATCGGTGACCTGCGCACGCTCGAGGCGGGCCTCGCCGCCGCACGCTGTCGCGACGCGGCCGATCTGCTCGTGCGCCCGGTGCGGCGCGAGGTCGAGGCCTTCCGCTTCAGCACCTTCCGGCTCGACATCCGCGACAACTCTCCGCGCCTCAGCGCAGCCCTGGCGGCCCTGTGGCGCGCGCGGAACGACGGCGATCCGCCGGCACCGGTGTCCGCGGCGTGGCGGAGGTGGCTGCAGGCGGAGCTGGCGCGACCGCTGCGACCGGGCCGGACGCCACCGGAGCCGCCGGCCGAGGCCCGGGAGACGCTGGAGCTGTTCCGGCTGATCTGTGAGATGCGCGAGCAGCTCGATCGCGAAGCGTTCGGCAGCTTCATCCTCAGCATGACCCACGACGTGCAGGACGTGCTCGGCGCCTACCTGCTCGCCAAGGAGGCGGGGCTGTTCGCGGACGCCGCCGGGACCGATAGCTGCACGTTACCGATCGTCCCGTTGTTCGAGTCCATCGACGATCTGCGACGGGCGCCGGACATCGTGCGCGAGCTGCTGCAGGTGCCGCTGGTGCGGCGCAGCGTGCGTGCGCAGGGCGGCGTGTTCGAGGTCATGATCGGGTATTCCGACTCGAACAAGGACGGCGGCTTCCTGCCCGCCAACTGGGAGCTCGCGAAGACTCAACTCCGGCTCACGCGCCTGGGACGGGAGTGCGGCGTGCCGATCGCCTTCTTCCACGGACGCGGCGGCTCGGTCAGCCGCGGCGGCGCCCCCACCGGCCGCGCCATCGCGGCGCAGCCCGCCGGCTCGATCCAGGGGCGACTCCGCATGACCGAGCAGGGCGAGGTCGTGTCGTTCAAGTACGCGAACCGCGGCACCGCCGCGTACCAGACCGAGCTGCTCGCGGCCAGCGTACTCGAGCACTCGCTCAAGTCCGAGCGGGAGCAGGCGCTGGTTCCCACGGCCGAATTCGACGAGGCGATGGAAGCGCTGTCGGGGGCGGCGCACGCCGCATACCGCCGCTTGGTCGAGCATCCCGGCCTGGTCGGCTACTTCCAAGCGGCGAGCCCCCTCGAGGAAATCGCCCTCCTGAACATCGGGTCCCGCCCGGCTCGACGTTTCGGCGCCAAGACGCTGGCGGACCTGCGGGCGATCCCCTGGGTGTTCGCCTGGTCGCAGAACCGCCACTTTCTGCCGGGGTGGTACGGCGTGGGCACCGGCCTCGCGACCTTCCTGGAAGTCCGGGGCGGCCGCGGGGCGGCGCTGCTCCAGCGCATGTTCGCCGAGTTCCGCTTGTTTCGCCTGATCCTGGACGAGGTGGAGAAGACGCTCGCGTACGTCGATCTCGACATCGCCCGCGAGTACGCCGGGCTGGTCGCGGACGACTGGGTGCGCGCCGAGATCTTCACGCTCGTAGCGGACGAGTATCACCGCACGGTGGACGCCGTGCGGCGCGTCGCCGGCTGCACCGAGCTCGCAGAGCGGTTCCCGCAGTTCCGGCGGCGGCTCGCGAGCCGGCTGCCGATGCTCAACCAGGTGAACCGCCAGCAGGCCGAGCTGCTGCGACGCTACCGGGCTGGACAGGACGACGCGTTGGCGGCGCTGCTGCTCTCCATCAACTGCATCGCGGCGGGGTTCGGGACGACGGGATAGGGAACCAATTCACATCCGCCCAACGGGTTGCGCTGGCCGCCTCGGGTTCACCACGTTCACGGCGTCGATGGGGTGTCGCAAAAACGCCCTATCGTGCCGTAAAAACGCCCTAGCGGAAGGTGATGCGCGTCACAATACTGATGGTCAGTCGTCGGGCCGGGGCCCTTGCCGGTCCGAAGCTGGCGTTGCTCGGAGATGTGGCTGTGCGGCGGGTGAGCGCCCTAGATGATTCGCGATAGGACTGTCACTCACCACCCCGGGGGCGGTCGCACGCCATGATCCGCGTCGCGATCGTCGCCGACACGCGCCTTTACCGCGAGGGACTGGCCCAGGTTCTGGGCCGTGACGCAGGGCTGTGCGTCGTCGCCACCGCTGCTCGCGGGGACGAGGCGCTGGCCGCGCTTCCGGATCTGCAAGCTGATGTCATTCTGGTCGATATGGCCATGCCCGAGAGCCGTGGCGTCGTGCGGGTCATCCTGGAGCGCGCCCCGCTGAGCCGCGTGATCGCGCTCGGGGTGGTCGAGGACGAGGACGACGTGTTGGGGTGCGCCGAGGCGGGCGTGGCGGGATACGTGGCGCGCGAGGCGTCGATCGACGATCTCGTGACGGTCATCGAGAGCGTCGCCCGTGGCGAGGCGATCTGCTCGCCTCGGGTCGCGGCCGGCCTGCTGCGGCGGGTTGCGGCGCTCGCTGCCGGCCATGGCGGCGACCTTCCCCGAGCGCAGCTCACCAACCGCGAGCGCGAGATCGTGCGCCTCATCGATAACGGGTTGTCCAACAAGGAGATAGCTCGCGCCCTGGGCATCGAAGTGGCCACGGTGAAGAATCACGTCCACAACATCCTCGAGAAGCTGCAGGTGCACCGGCGGGGGGAGGCGGCGGCACGGGTGCGGGGCACGTCGCGGGGGCGGATGTCGGGGCAAGTCGGATAGCGCAGGTTCGGCGCGCGAAAGGAGTCAGCCGTGCCAAAAGCGAAGCGACGTGCGTCGCAACGGCAGCCCAAGCCGTCCGGCTACGGTTGGGTTCCGGATCTGCCGGATCAGCGGGACATCTTGTACGGCGCCGTCCAGCCGGTTCCGGCGAGATTGCCGACGAGCGCGGACCTGCGACCCCTCTGCTCGCCGGTCGAGAACCAGGGCCAACTGGGCAGCTGCACGGGCAACGCGATTGCGGGCGCCGTCGAGTTCCTGGAGCGGAAGAACAAGGTGCGCTTCGTCAACGTGAGCCGCCTCTTCATTTACTACAACGAGCGAGCGATCGAGCACACGACCAAGTCCGACTCGGGTGCGATGATCCGCGACGGCATCAAGACGGTCGTGAAGCAGGGCGTCTGCTCGGAGCGGAAATGGCCGTACGTGGTGTCCAGGTTCGCCCTCAAGCCAACGGCGCTGTGCTATAAGGAAGCACTACAGCATCAGGTGACCTCATACCAGCGGATTCTCAGTGTCGACGAGATGCGCGCCTGTCTCGCTCAAGGCTTTCCGTTTGTGTTCGGGTTCACCGTGTATGAGAGCTTCGAGTCACAGCAGGTGGCGCAGACGGGCGTGGTGCCCTTGCCCCAGCCCGGTGAGCGCGTGGCCGGTGGTCACGCCGTGCTCGCTGTAGGCTACAACGACGCGGAGCGGCGCTTCATCGCGCGCAACTCGTGGGGCGCGGCCTGGGGAATGAAGGGCTACTTCACAATGGCGTACGAGTATCTCGCCAACCGGAATCTCGCCGACGACATGTGGACGATCCGGCGGGGAGAGATGATGTAGACCCCGGCGCCGCGCCGGGGGCCCGAGGGCGGTGCGGTCTAGTCCCCCGGACTGTGCCCCAGTTGAGCCGATTGGACTATTCCTGCCGGCCCCCGATCCTCGAACATTGATCCATCGCGAACCGGGCGGTAGCGAAGGGGCGACGTGACGTGACCGCTGCTGCTGAAGCGCTCACCGGGCTGCTCCCGGCGTTACATCGGTTGGAGCACTTGCTCGCCCGGGCGGTCGCGGCCGCGCGGGCGGCGTACGGCCCCGAGGCGGCGACCGATCCCCATCGTGGGTTGTACGTCGGCGAGCCTGAGGTCGACCGGCTCCTTAGTCGCCAGCCGCTGCAGCCGGTCCTGCACGCCGGCCGGGGGGTGCCCGACGAGCTGCTTGGCGACTTGTCCCCTGACTCACCGCTGACGCGCCTGCGTGACAATTTCGAGCTCGAGCCGCTCGACCTTGGGGCGCTGTTGGTCGCCGTGGCACCGGAGCTCGACCTCCGCTACGAGCGCCTCTACGCCTACTTGCAGGACGACGTCACCAAGAAGCGACCCAGCGTCGATCTCATTCTCAACTTGTTG
>QHTX01000080.1:0-485 GCA_003220975.1 Gemmatimonadota bacterium
AGGGTGATGGCGATGGCGAATACGCCGTCGCTGAACGCCTCGACGCGCGCCGTGTCGGAGGTGTGGGCCGCGACGGCCATCAGACCGGCTGCTTCAACTTTTCCAGGTAGAGCTTGCGCACCTTGGCCACCTTGGGCGCGATCACCGCGCGGCAGTAGCCTTGATTCGGGTTGCGGCGATAGTAGTCGCGGTGGTACTCCTCCGCGGGATAGAATATCTCGAGCGGCTTCACCTCGGTCACGATCGGATCATCCCACACGCCCTCGGCCTGCAATTCCGCGATGACCCGCTCCGCCACGGCTTTCTGCTCGGGGCTGTTGTAGAAGATCGCCGAGCGATACTGCGTGCCGACGTCCCCCCCCTGGCGGTTCAGGGTCGTGGGGTCGTGGATCGTGAAAAAGACGTGCAACAGGTCGTCGAACGAGATGATCGCGGGATCGAAGGTGATCTGCAAGACTTCGGCGTGGCCGGTCGTCCCGGTGCAG
>QHTX01000080.1:516-16599 GCA_003220975.1 Gemmatimonadota bacterium
TGGCCGGTCGTCCCGGTGCAGACCTGCTCGTACGACGGGTTGGCGACGTGCCCGCCCGCATAGCCTGACTCGACCTTTTCGACACCCTTGAGCTGCTGGAAGGCGGCCTCGAGGCACCAGAAGCAGCCTCCAGCCAGGGTGGCGACTTCGCGCTGCGGCATCGCTGTTTCACTCCTCAAGTCGTGTGCATTATAAAGCTAACCCCAGTCCTTCGACTCCGGCGCCACGCGGCGCATGGACTTCAAGAAGGTCATTTCGGATTGCGGATTTCGGATTGCGGATTCGACGGGCGGCTCTTCGATTCCGCATTCCGCATTCCGCAATCCGCAATTGATTTGCAGTCCCCTCGCCTCTTCCGCGATCACGTTCACCGTCCCGTCGTCCTTCGCGAGCCTGCCGCGCACCCACAGGAGCGGCTCGCCGCGGATCGCGGCGCGGTGCCGCTCGTACACGTCGGGCCGCACGATCACGTTCACCATCCCCGCCTTGTCCTCGAGCAGCACGAAGATGAACCCCTTCGCCGTCTCGGGGCGCTGGCGCGCCACAACGAGCCCGGCCAGCTCCACCCACGCTCGGTGCTCGAGTCGGGGAAGCCTGTCGCTTTGCACGACCGTGGGCGGTAGCGCGCAGCGCAACAGCGAGAGGGGATGGCCGCTCGCGGAGAACCCCAGCACTTGGTACTCGGCGAGCAGCCGCTCGGCCGCCGCGAGCCCGCCGAAGCGCAGGCGCTCGTGGGGGTGGTTGAGCGCGAGCTCGAGCTGGCGGCGGCCGCGCGCTTCGCCGCCGCGCTCCGCATCGGGCGGGAGCCACAACCCCACCTGCCACAGCAGCTCGCGCCGCGTGAGCCCGAAGCCGTCGCACCCGCCCACCCACACCAGGTGCTCGATCGCAGTCCGCTTGAGCCGGGGCGGCGCGCGGCGTACGAAGTCACCGACACCCCGATAGGGACCGTTTCGATCGCGCTCCTCCACGACTTCGCGCGCCGCATCCTCACCCCAATCCCGTACGAACCCGAGCCCGACCCGCGCGGCGGCATGGATGGCAAGGTCGGCAGAGGCGGCACCGTTTCTGCCGTCCCTGCCGTCCCTGCCGCCCTCAACCGTGCAATACACATCGCTCAAGTTGACATCCGGCAGCCGGATCGTGACGCCGTTACGCTGGGCGTCGCGCCCCAGCGCGTCGAGCGAGTAGAATCCCATCGGCTGGTTGTTGAAGAGCGCACAGTAATACTCGGCCGGGTGATAGTGCCGGAGCCACGCCGACTGGTAGGCGAGCAGCCCGAACGCCGCGGCGTGCGACTTGGGGAAACCGAACTCGCTGAAGGCGATCACCTGCGAGAACACCCGCTCGGCGGTCGCGATGGGGACGCCGCGTGCCGTCGCCCCGTCGCGGAACTCCTCCCAGAATCCCGCCATCAGCTCGCGGCTGCGCCGGCGGCTCATGGCGCGCCGCAGCGCCTCCGCCTGGCCCGGCGTGAACCCCGCGAGCGCCTGGCACACCTGCAGCACCTGGTCCTGATAGAGGATCACGCCGAGCGTCTCCGCGAGACACTCTTTGAGCAGCGGGTGGTCCAGCGGCGGCTCGTAGCGGCGGCCGGCGGTTTCCGCCCGGCGCTGCTCCTCGCGGCGCCGCACGTACGGGTTCACCGCGCCGCCCACGATGGGGCCGGGACGCACGATCGCCACTTCGACCGCCAGGTCCTCGAGGGTGCGCGGCCGGGTGCGCCGCAGCATCTGGATCTGGGCGCGGCTCTCGATCTGGAACAGCCCGACGGTGTCGCCCAGATGCGGTCGTACACGGCGGCGTCGGCCATGTCGATGCGCGAGAGGTCGGGGGGCCGTCCTCCCCCTGAGCGCGCGGCGACCAGCTCGACGCACTCCTCGACGAGCGACAGCATGCCGAGCGCCAAGAAGTCGATCTTGATGAAACGCGCGTCGTCGCAGGAATCCTTGTCCCACTGGCACACGACGCGGTCCTCCATCGCGGCCCGCTCGAGCGGCACGAGCTCCACGAGCGGCCGGCTCGAGATGATCATCCCGCCGACGTGCTGCGACACGTGGCGGGGGAGCCCCGCGATCTCCTCCGCCAGCTCGCACAGCTCCTTCCACAATGGGGCGGTCACCCGACCCTCGAAGCCGGGAAGCTGCTCCAGCTCGTCCGCCAATCCCCCTGACCGCCGGTCCGCCAGTTTCGCGACCTGCTCGATCTCCCCCAATGGCAGATCCAGCGCCTTGCCGATCTCGCGCACGGTGGAGCGCAGGCGGTAGGTGGGGAACGAGCACACCAGGCCGACGTGCTCGTCGCCATAACGTTTGTAAACCCGCCGGATCAGCTCTTCACGGATCTCGCGCGGGAAGTCGAGATCGATGTCGGGCACCGAGGCGAGGCTCTCGTTCAGGAACCGCCCGATGAACAGCCGGGTGGCGACGGGATCGACGTGCGACAGACCGAGGAGGTAGCACACGACGGACGACACCGACGAGCCGCGGCCGCGGCCCGGGAGCAGGTTCCCGTGGGCCCGGCGGCTGCCGCGCCGCACGTCGGCCGCCACCGCGCGGGCCAGGTCGAACAGGTCGTGGTACACGAGGAAGAACCCGCTGAGTCGATGGTGTTCGATAAGTGTCAGCTCTGAGGCGAGCCGCCGCTCGGCTTCGTCGCGGTGCTCAGAGCCGGGTGGGTAGCGTTCCTCGAGCTTCGCGTGGCAGAGCTCTGTCAGGGCACGGGGAGCGGGCAGACGGTCGGCGCCGTGGAAGTCGGGGAAGCGGTAGCCCAGATCGCGGGTGAGATCGAACGCCCGGCAGCGCTCGGCGATCGCGAGCGTATTGGCGACAGCATCGGGACAGTCAGCGAACAGCGCCGCGGCTTCCTCCGGCGGTCGCAAGTAGAACTCGCTGTTGGGGCGCCGCACGTGGTGCGAGCCGTCGAGCGTGGTGCGGTGCCGGATCGCCACCAGCACGTCGTGCAGCCGGTGGCGCGCGCGGTGGTGGTAGTGCACATCACCAGTCGCCACGACGCCCAGACTCGTGGCGTCGGCCAGGTCCGAGAGCGTGGCGGTGAGCGCCCGGTCGCCCCGCACATGATTGCGCTGCAGCTCGACGAAGAAGTTCTCGGGCCCGAACACCGTACGACAGCGCTCGGCGAGCCGGCGGGCCGCGGATTTCCCGTCGCGCTGGAGCACCATCGGCAGGAGACCCGATCGGCAGCCTGATAGCACGATCAACCCCGCATGCCGGGCTTCGAGCGCCGCGAAGTCGAGCCGCGGGTCGCGCCGGTCCGGCCGGCCGAGATGCGCCTCGGTGACCAGCCGGCACAGGTTCGCGTATCCCTCCGGCGTCTCCGCGAGCAGCGTCACGTGAGACCCGTCGAGCAGCGTCAGCTCCGCGCCGGTGATCGCCTGCAGACCGAGCGACTTCGCTTGTTGCGCGAACGCCATCGAGCCGTAGAGGCCATTGTGATCGGTGAGGGCGAGCGCCGGAAGCCCAAGCTGGGAGGCCGTGAGCGCGAGCTGCTCGGGGAGCGAGGCACCGTCGAGAAACGAGAAGGCGGAGTGGCAGTGGAGCTCGATGTACATGGATTGCGAATTGCGGATTGCGGATTGGAACTGCGAGCGCAGAATCCGCAATCCGAAATTGCTACGGTTTTTGCACCCACCACTCTCCTGTCGTTAGGTCCTCGATCAGCACCACGTGCTTCCCGCCTTCCAGGATCGTCTCGACGTAGCGCCGGTGGATCGGCGCGCGCCACCACTCATCGTCGATGCGCCAGATCTCACCCATGGACTCGACGGCGCGGCGTTCCACCATCACAGGGAGCCCTGCAGCTCCGAGTTCTACCTCCACGCGTCGGGGCGTGTTGATTGCCCGGAGCCGGTCGGTCTTCATTCCGCAATCCGCAATCCGAAATCCGCAATCGAATCACGGTTCATAGTCGATCAGCGCGTAGCGTCGTTCGGGGAGGCGAGACCACGGCTGCACCTCGATCACGTGATACAGGTACGAGCGCTTGAGCCGGAGCTTGATTTCCTGGGCGACGCTCGTGAGGGCGCGCCGCCGCCCGGCCCGCGCGGCGGCGCTCGCGTCCCGCGCGAACAGCTGCAGCTCCGCGGTGCCCGGCGCGAACGCCGTGAACTCGACGGCGAGCCGCTCCACCGCGCCGACGGGCGGCGCCTGCTCGAGCCGCGTCTTGAGCGGCGCGGCGACACGCTCCCGGTCGGCGGTGGGATCTTTGAGGGTCGCCTCGACCAGCCACGACGCGCCGTGCTCGAGCTCGGCGCGCGCGCGCACCACCTGCACCCGCCAGCCGCTGCGACGCGGATCGCGGAGCGCCCGCGCCACCAGCTGGTCCAGCGCGTGCGCCAGCATCTCCCGCTCGGCGACCGGTGAGAAGAAGGTGAGCGTGGCCGTGATCGGCTCCGGCGTCGGGCGCCCGATCACCGGCTCGGCCGTCAGGCCCGCCGCGAGCCGCCACAGCCGGCGGCCCGTCCGGCCGAACTGCGACACGATGGCGTCCTCGGGGAGCGCCGCCAGGTGCCCGAGCGTCTTGAGGCCGAGCTGGCGCAACCGGCGGTGCGTGTCGGGATCGAGCGGCAGCACGGCGAGCGGCTGGAAGAAGAGAAACTTCCCCTCTACCCCCGGATGTACGATGACCGCTTCCCCCGGCCGCGCGCGAGTGGCCGCGACCCAGGAGACGAACTTGCCGCGGCCCCACCCCACCCTGATTGCGGATTGCGGATTGTGGATTGCGGATTCGACGCGTGAATTTCCAATCCGCAATCCGCATTCCGCAATCCGCAATTGAATCGCTTCCACGATCCGCTGCGGCGCACCGTACAGCCCCTCCAACCCGTCCGTCCCCACGTACGCGAGCCCCAGCTCGGTAGGCTCGACGACCGGACTCACATGGGCGAGCGCCGCGAGCAGCCGCGCGAACTGCTCGTCGTAGTGCACCGGGTCGGGCTCGTACAGCTTGAGCGCGGCGCACAGTCCGATCGCCTGGCTCACCGTCATCCCCGGCTTCACCCCCGCGTGCCGGGCGAGCGGCGATACCTGCCACAGCCGGCGGGGATCTTCGGATGAGAGCAGCGCGCCGGGTTGGGGAGGGGACCCGGGCTCCGATCGTCGCGCCGCTTCGCACCGCAGCGCAAACAACGGGATCCAGCAACACGCGGCGGAAGCGCTCGCCAGGTGGGGTGTCCGGGTCATTGCCAAGCTCTAAATGGGGACCCGAATATATCCCGAAGATCGACGGGGCCGCAAGGCCGGTTACCAGAGAGATAACCTGTTGGTATATTTTGACTTCAATGGCAAGAACCCAGCACCCCAGCATCTTCGACGATGTCGCTGCCCTCCCGCAGCCGGCTCGAGATCTGGTCGAGCTGGGCAGCCGCATCCCATCCTCCGTCCGCTTCGGAGTGTCCACCTGGACCTACGACGGTTGGACCGGAGACGTCTACCACCGGGCCTATCGTGGCGCGCAGCCGGCGCGCCGGCTCGAGGAATACGCGCGGTATCCGCTGTTCCGCACGGTCGGCATCGACAGCGCGTACTACGACCCGCCGTCCGAAGAGGTGCTCGCGGCCTACGCGCGGTCATTGCCGCCCGGCTTCCCGTGCGTGAGCAAGGTGTGGGATCGCATCACGGCGAAACGCATTGATCGGGTGTCGAACCCCGACTTCCTCAACGCCGATCTCTTCAAGGAAGCGGTGCTCGGGCCGTACGCGCGGGTGTTTCGCGACCACGCCGGCTGCTTCGTGTTCGAGTTTCAGGCGATGCGGGGGAAGGACCGACCCGAGCCGGCGGCGTGGGCGGAGGAGCTCGATCGGTTCCTGCGCCAGCTGCCGCGCGACTTCCGTTATGCCATCGAGCTGCGGACGCCCGAGCTGTTGACCGAGGGGCATGGAGCGGTGCTCGCGGCGCACGGTGTGGCGCACGTGTTCAACTCGTGGAGCGAGATGCCGACGATCGGCGAGCAGCTCGAGCTGCCGTGGACGTTCCCCGCGGGGTTCACGGTGGCACGTGGGCTGCTCCGTCCGGGACGGCGCTTCGCCGACGCGGTCAAGCTGTTCGAGCCGTACGACCGGATTCGCGAGCCGCAACCCGAGGTGCGACAGGATCTGCTGCGCGTCGTGGCCGAGGCGTTGCGGCGGCGGATCGAGGCGCTGATTCTCGTCAACAACCGGCTCGAGGGCAACGCGCCGGGCACGATTCGGGCGCTGGCGGCGGCCCTCACCGGCGACGAGTCTTAAACGGCGGCGCCCGGTCGGGCGTAACTGTGACAATGGACCCGGCTGGCGCAGGACCCGTCCCCGGCACCGTCCCAGTGCCGCCGCAGCCGGAGCTCTTGGCGCTTGCGGCGGCGGTCCCGGAGAACATCAAGTTTGGCACGTCCGGCTGGTCCACCGACGGCTGGGCGGGTGACGTGTATCATCGAGTGTACCGCGGCGCCCAGCCCGCGGCGCGACTCGAAGAATACGTCCGCTATCCGCTGTTCCGGATGGTGGGCGTCAACACCGCGTTCTACGAATCCCCTTCGGAGACGATTCTCGACGCCTATGCGCGGGTGCTGCCGCAGGGCTACGCGTGCAACGCCAAGGTATGGGACCGGATCACGGCGCGGCGCTTCATCCGCGACCGGCGCTGGGGCAGCGACGCCGGTCAGCTCAATCCGGACTTCCTGAACGCCCGGCTCTTCCTCGACAAGGTGCTGAAGCCGTACACGCGCGTGTTCCGGCGCCAAGCGATCTCCTTCGTGTTTCAGTTTCAGGCCATGCGCGGCCCGGATCTGGTCGGCGCCGTGGAGTGGGCGGAGCGGCTCGACCAGTTCCTCGGCCAGCTGCCGCGCGATTTCCACTACGCGGTGGAGCTGCGCAACGCGGAGCTGTTCACGGCGTCGCACGGTGAGGTGCTGCGGCGCCATGGCGTGGCGCACGTGTTCAATTCGTGGACCGAGATGCCGCCGATCGGCACCCAGCTCGACTTGCCCTGGACGCTGGGGGGGGCCGGGGGGGCCGGGGGGGGCGGGGGCGCCCTGATGAAGCCGGGGCGCAAGTACGCGGAAGCGGTGCGGCGGTTCGAGCCGTACGACCAGGTGCGCGAGCCGCAGCCGGAGCTGCGGCGGGATCTGTTGCGGCTGATGCGGGAGGCGCACGGTCGGGGAATCGAGGCGCTGATCCATGTGAACAACCGCGCCGAGGGCAACACGCCCGGCACGGTGCGCGCGCTGGCCGAGATGTGGGCGAAGCAGGCCGCGCCGGGGTCATAGGCCCAGCTCGCCCTGGCCTCCCCGCGGTCGCCGCGGGCGATAGCGGTCTATCATTCCGTCGTTCACGGGAAATCCGCATCGCGCCTGAAGCCGCTTGACGCGCGCCGCCAGCGCCCGCGCGTAGTCGCGTGGCGCGTTGCTCCGGCCTCCTCCGTAGGCACGACGGTAGCGGTCGACCAGATCGGGAAAGTGCGCCTCGAGCACCGGCAGAAAGCGGTCGCGCACCGCGGCGTACAGCCGCAGCGGGCCCGCGTGCACGAACCTGGCGCCGGCCTCCCGGGCCGCCCGGAAGAGCGCTTCCAGGTGGGGACGGTCGTCCGTGATCCCCGGAAGGACCGGCGCCACGATTAGACCCGCGTTGATGCCCGCCGCCGTCAGGCGCGCGAGCGCCCGCAACCGCACCGCGGGGAGCGGCGAGCGCGGCTCGACCTGTCGGATCACGCGGGCGTCCAACGTAATGAGGGAGATGTACACCTCGAGATCGCTGCGCTCCTGGAGCTGCCGCAGCACGTCTACGTCCCGCGCGATCAGCGGACTCTTCGTGATGATGCCGACGTTGAGACCTTCGCACCGCGCCAGCCGCTCGAGCACCTGCCGCGTGAGCCGGAAGCGTCGTTCCGCCGGCTGGTAGGGATCGGTGGCGGTGCCGATGACAATCGGGGCGGTCGGGCCGTCAGGCGGACGGGCCGTCCGCATGTACCGTCCCAGATCCGCCTCCAGCGCTCCCAGCAGCCGCTCCTTCACGAAGATCCGCCGCTCGAACGCCTCCCAGCCATGGGGGCCGCGAAAGTCGTGGAACTCGGCCTCGCTGAGCTTGCCGGCGTCCCGCGCCCGCTCGACCGCGTACCGATGCGCGTAGCGCGCGTAGCAATACGTGCACCCGAACTCGCAGCCGATGTAGGGATTGAGCGACCAGAAGTCGACGCCGGTCTGCTGCGGTGAGTTGAGGATGGACCGGGGCGCGAGCCCCACGAACGTCGTGCCGCGAAGGCGCTGGTCGAGAACGGGTAAGGCGGATAGGCGGATAGCCGGATAGTCGGATAGCAACGTGAGCTGCTCACTCCGCAGCGTAGACTTGATCGTCATCGGGCCCTCTATCCGGCTAACCGCCTATCCGCCTATCCGCCTAGCCACACCTCGCCCACCCACACTGCACGCACACGAGACATCCCGATTGGCGCGTGAGCCCGCCGCCGCAGTCGGGGCAGTGCGACGACTGTGACGCGGGCGCCGGGACCGGGGACGGGTGCGGCAGTTCTCCTGGCGGCTGCATGACCGCTCCACAGGTTCGGTTTTTCTTCGGGTGCGCGGCTCGAATATGACGCTCCGCGCAGCTATCGGCAAGAGCTCGGGTCGGTTAGTCTAAGCCGATGATAAACAAGCGGATAGCATTTCAGGGCGAGCTGGGCGCCTACTCGGAAGAAGCACTCCTGCTGCTGCACCCCGGCGCCGTGTCGCAGCCGCATCGCGAGTTCCGCGACGTGGCTCGGGCGGTGCTCGAGGGGCGCGCCGACCTGGGCATCCTGCCCATCGAGAACTCTCTCGTGGGGTCGATCGCCACCAACTTCGACCTCATCGCCGAGTCGGCCCTCGCGATCGTCGGCGAAGTGGTGAGTGCGGTGCACCACTGCCTGCTGGGCGTGCCGGGTGCGAAGCGCGGCGGGTTGCGGCGGGTGCTGTCGCATCCGGTGGCGCTGGCGCAGTGCGAGCGCTTCCTCGGCGGGCTCGGCGGGGAGGTGGAGGTGATGGCGTTCTACGACACGGCGGGCGCCGCCGCGGAGGTGGCGCGGCGCGGCGATCCGTCGCTCGCCGCGATCGCGGGCTTGCTGGCGGCGGGGCGCTACGGACTCGCCGTGCTCGCGGAGCGGGTGGAGGACGAGCCGCACAACCAGACGCGGTTTCTCGCGGTGGCGCGCGAGCCGGCGCCGCCGCCCGCGGGTGTGCCCGCGAAGACCACGCTGCGGCTCAAGCTGCCGCACCGGCCGGGAACGCTGGCCCACGCGCTCGCCGCCTTCGCCGCGGCCGGGCTCAATCTCACGAAGCTCGAGAGCCGTCCCGACCGCACGACGCCGTGGGAGTATCTCTTTTACCTGGACGTGGAGGCGCGGGCGGCGGATGGCGCCATGGCCGCGGCCCTGCGCGATTTGGAAGCGCAGGGCGCGGTGGTCATGGTGCTGGGCAGCTACCCGCGCTTCACGCCGCCCGTTTGACCATCGCCCGCCACCCGAAGTACACCGGCACGCCGAGCAGCACGAGGCCGAGCCCCAGCGCGCTGTAGGTGCGCGTCGTGTCTTGGGTCAGGAGGTCGCCCGCGATGAGGCCCGTCATCACGAGATAGAGGGCGGGGAGCCACGGATAGCCCGGCGCGCGCACCGGGCGCGGTGCGGTGGGCCGTTTCGCGCGCAGCGCGAACAGGCCGACGGTGGTCAGCATGTAGAACACGAGCGCGGCGAAGATCACGAAGTTGAGGAGCTGGGTGTAGGTGCCCGAGAGGCACAGGGCGCTCGTCCAGATCGCTTGCACCACGAGCGCGACGGCCGGCGTCTTGAATCGCGGGTGCAGGATCCCGGCGGACCGGAAGAACAGGTCGTCCCGCGCCATCGCGTAGTACACGCGCGCGCCCGACAGGATGAGGCCGTTGTTGCACCCGAAGGTGGAGATCATGATCGCCGCGGCCATGAGCTTCAACCCGGGGTCGCCGAGGATCGCCTGCAGCGCGGCCGTGCCCACCCGGTCCTGCGGGGCTGCCGCGATCGCCGCCGCGGGCAGCACGTTCAGGTACGCGACGTTCGCGAGCAGGTAGAGGAGCGTGACGATCAGGACGCCCGCCCCCATCGCGAACGGCAGGTCCTTCTGAGGCTCCTTCAGCTCGCTCCCCGCGAACCCGACATTGTTCCAGGCATCCATGGCGAAGAGCGATCCCACCATCGCGGCGCCGATCACGCCGAGGCCGACGGTCGCGCTTCCCGTCGCCCAGAAGTTGGCGCCGAAGTTCGCCGCCAGCGCGTCGGCGTGCCTCCCGATCGAAAGCCCGAGGAGGATGAGCGCGGCGAGCGCGGCGGTCTTGATCGTGGTGAGCGACGTCTGGATGATCGCCGCCGTCCTCACCCCACGCACGTTGATCCAGGTCAGCGCCGCGACGGAGGCGACGGCGAAAATGCGCTGGGGTGACAGTCCCACCGCGACGTCGCCGATCGGCAGGGGAAAGTGCACGGTCGTGCCGAGGAACACGTCCGGCGTGAGGCCCGGCCAGAACACCGCGGTGAATCGGGCGAACGCCACCGCCACGGCCGCGATGGTGCCGGTCTGGATCACGACGAACAGCGTCCAGCCGTACAGGTACCCGAACAGCGGCGAGATCCCCTCGCGCAGGTAGACGTACTGGCCGCCCGCCCCGGGGAAGAGCGCCGCCAGCTCGCCGTAGGTCAGCGCCCCCATCAGGGTGACGACGCCCGAGACCGCCCACACCACGAGCAGCAGGCCCGGGGCGTGGACCTCCCGCAGGATCTCTGCCGAGACGATGAAGATGCCTGAGCCGATCATCGACCCCACGACGAGCGCCGTGGCGTCGAGCCGGGAAATCGCCTTGACGAAGTCGGCCTGCGGCTGCTGCGTGGTTGCCATCCCCGTGGTCCCCTGTCGGTCCTGGTGTCGGGCGCCGTAACCTAGTGGCTCTTGCCGCGGGCCGCTATGTTCTCGGGCGATTCTTACCCACATCTCGGAGGCCCGCCGTGCGCCTGCTGCCTCGGGAAGAGGAGTTCTTCGATCTGTTCGTCGCGGTCGCGGACCGCAACAAGGAAGCGGCGCGCTTTCTGCGGGAGCTGTTCGAGGCCGCGCCCGAGCGGCGCACCCCGCACGTCGAGGCGATCAAGCGGCTCGAGCACGAAGCGGATCAGATCACCCACGAAGTGGTGAACCGGCTCGATCGCACCTTCATCACGCCGCTCGACCGCGAGGACATCCACCAGCTCGCCTCGGACCTGGACGACGTGATGGACGCCATCGACGGCACCGCGCGGCGCTCGCAGATCTTCCACCTCGGCGCGGCGCCGCAGGGCGTGAAGCAGCTCACCGAGGTGATTCAGCGGATGGTCGGCGTGCTCGCCGAAGGCGTGAGCCGCCTCAAGAAGGGCGACGACGTGATGCGTTTCTGCGTCGAGGCGAAGCAGCTGGAGGAGGAAGGCGACGCGATCTACCATGAGGCGCTCGGCCAGCTGTTCGAGAAGGAGCGCGATGCGCTCGAAGTGATCAAGTGGAAGGAGATCTACGATAATCTTGAAATGACCCTGGACCAAGGCGAGGACGTAGCGAACGTGCTGGAGTCGATCACTCTGAAGCACGCCTGATGGCCGACTCCGTCGCCCTCGTCCTCGCGATCGTCCTGATTGCACTCGCCTTCGATTTCATCAACGGGTTCCACGATAGTGCGAACTCGATTGCGACCGTGGTCTCCACGCGAGTGCTCAGTCCCACGGCGGCCGTTGTGTGGGCGGCGTTCTTCAATTTCGCCGCCGTGTTCATCTTCGGGACTGCGGTGGCGAAGAACATCGCCAAAGGGATCGTGGATCCCGCGGTGGTGGACGCCAGCGTGATCCTCGCGGGGCTCGTCGGCGCCATCAGCTGGAACCTCATCACGTGGTACGCCGGGTTGCCATCCTCTTCTTCGCACGCGCTGATCGGCGGCTACGCCGGCTCGGCGATCGCGAAGGCGGGCACGGCGGCGCTGGTCCTCCCCGGCAAGTGGATCTCCACGCTGACGTTCATCGTCGTGTCCCCGCTCCTCGGGCTTACGGTCGCCTTCGTGCTGACGGTGGGGCTGTCGTGGCTATTGCGGCGGGCGCTGCCCCGTCGCGTGGACAAGGCGTTCCGGCTGCTACAGCTGGTGTCGGCGGGGAGTATGTCCTTGAGCCATGGCAGCAACGACTCCCAAAAGACGATGGGGATCATCGTGAGCCTGCTCGTGGCCGAGCAGAGCGTGCTGAAGGATTTCCCGATCCGGGCGTTTCACGTCACCTCCGCTGACAGCGTCCCGACCTGGGTGGTGTTCGCCGCGTACCTCGCGATCGCGCTCGGCACGATGGCAGGCGGCTGGCGCATCGTGAAGACGATGGGTCAGCGTCTCACCAAGCTGAAACCGTGCGGTGGCTTCTGCGCTGAGACCGGCGCGGCGGCAGCGATCTCACTCGCCTCGCACTTCGGCATTCCCGTCAGCACGACGCACACGATCACCGGGGCCATCACAGGAGTCGGTGCGGCGAACCGGATCTCGGCCGTGCGGTGGGGCCTGGCCGGCCGGATCGTCTGGGCGTGGATTCTCACCATCCCGGCGGCGGCGGGGATCGCGGGGCTGGCGTATCTGGTGCTGCGGGTGCTAGTCCACTGAAGCGTCGTCGGCCTTGCTCAGCCGGGACAAATCGATCATCGGCACGCCATCGATGTACTGCGTCACGGGGGCGTGCGTGAGGTTCACCAGCCGATCCATGCTGTTGCTGATCCGGCGCGTCATCGTCAGGATGTTCTGCAGTGACTGCTGGTCCTCCGGGTGGGTCAGCACCGCGTCCTGCTCGAGGCGACCTGGCTGATCACCGCCACCCGCTCACCCTGGATGGCGCGCGCGTAGAACAGGTGGAGCTGCTCCGACAGCCAGCCCACGGAGATCGCGATCGTGCCGTAGGCGGTGTAGATCGGCACCGTGACGCGCCAGTCCTCCGCCTCGACATTGAACGCCACGAGGAACTGGATCGCGGTGAACAGCACGGTGCCCATCGCCAGGCCGGCCACCGCACCCCGCAGGCCGTAGGTCAGGGACAGCAGGTAGGCGGGCACGAGGGTGAGCAGCCAGACGAGGTCCCGATAGGGCACGTCCTCCGCCCGCACCACCTGGAGCACGAGGCTCGGGGCCAGATAGGCCACGGCACAGTACACCCACCAGCGCCGGGGGAGCGGCGGCCGGTGCGCCAGGGGCGTGAACCCGAGGAAGTCGACGAGACGATAGCGCGCGCCTCCCACTTCTGACCGCCGCGTCACAGCCCCAGCACCTCCACGACCGCCTGCGCGATGGCGGCGTCTTGCACGCCCACGCCGGTCAGGTCCGCGACGGTGATCTCGCCGTCGCGCTCGCGCCCGGCGCGCCGGCCCGCGGCGAGGTCTCCCAGCTCCGCATAGACCTTGTCGCGCGTGACCGCGCCGGCGGCGACGGCGTGCCGCAGGTTGCCGTACCGCTCGGTCTGGAACACGCGGTCGGCGACGAGCTTGTCGGCCCGGGCGAGCACGGCGGGCTCGAGCTCGATTTTCTCGGGGCTTCCCGTGCCGACGGACGTCACGTGCATGCCGGGGGCGACCCAGGCGGCGTGGACGAGCGGCGTGGTGCTCGCCGTC
The DNA here is from genome assembly GCA_003220975.1 of Gemmatimonadota bacterium. GTDB lineage: Bacteria > Gemmatimonadota > Gemmatimonadetes > Gemmatimonadales > GWC2-71-9 > AG41. The sequence goes on from QHTX01000080.1 coordinate 14,155, forward strand.
GCCGTCACCACGACGCGGTGGTCGCGCACGGCGTGCTCGAGCGCCGGCGCGACGCGCGTTTCGACGAGCGGCGCGAGCTCCTGCGCGAGCGCGTCCGCGCGCTCGCGCGTGCGGTTCCACAGGGTGAGCCGCTCGAGCGGCATTTCCGCGATCATGGCGCGGGCGGTGAGGCGCGCCAGGGCGCCGGCGCCGATCAGCAGCGCCGCCTTCGCGTCCTTGGGCGCGAGATACCTGAGCGTGAGCGCCACCGCCGCGGCGGTGCGCAGGTCGGTCAGGTAGCCGTGCTCCTCGAGCAGGACGTCGGGGATACCCGTCTCCGCGTCGAGCAACAGGAACAGTCCATCCCCCGACGGCAGCCCGCGCGCGCGGTTCTTGTAGAACCCGGTCGCGACCTTGAGGACGACGTGACGCCCGCCCTTGAGGTGCGCTCCCTTCACGTGCACCTCGGCTTGCTCTGCGGGGAGCTCCATCACCATCGGATCGGGGAGCGTGGCTTCGCCCAAACCGAGGGCCCTGAATCCCCGCTCGACCGCGCCCACGGCGACGGCGAAGGAGACCTTGTCCCGAAACGCCCCGAGCGGGACGACCCGCATGTCAGTCGGTGAAGACCCGCTTCAGGCCTCGCTCGGTCTCGGCGAGTGCTTCCTGGAAGTGATCGAGCTCCTCGCCGAATCCGAAGCGGATGTGGTTCGGGAGGCCGAAGTGGTCGCCCGGCACCAGGAGGACGCTGTGCTCCGCCCGCACCTTCTCCACCAGCTCGAGGGCGCTGATCCCCTGGCGGTACCGGGCGAGGCAGATCGCCCCGGCGTCCGGCGGATGCCAGGTGAACGTGTCGCCGAAGCGCTTCAGCCACGCCTCGAGCACCGGGTAGTTGGACTTGAGGATACGGCGGGTGCGCTCGAGCAGCTTCTCGCGCACGCGCGGCTCGAGCGCGACGGCGGCGAGATGGTCGCTCGCGCCGGTCGGGCCGATGACCGTGTAGTCGTGCCGCGCCCACGCTTCCGCGGCGAACGCCGGCGGGGCGACCAGCCAGCCGATCCGCAGGCCCGGGAGACCGTATGCCTTGGAGAGGCCGTTCGCCACGAGCACGCGCTCGTAGCTGCCCCAGAACGACGGCGTCGTGGCGCCGTCGCGCTCGGCGCCCTGGTACACCTCATCGGCCAGCAACCACGCGCCCACCTCCGCCGTGCGGTCCACGATCAGCTTGCGCATCTCGCCCGACAGCACGTGGCCGGTGGGGTTGTGGGGGTTGGTCACGACCACGAGCTTCGTGCCCGGCGTGATCGCGCTGCGCACCTCTTCGGCGAACGGCTCCCAGTGGGCTTCCGCGTGAAGCGCGAAGCCGCGTACCGCGGCCCCGAAGTTCTGCACGAGGCCCCAGGTCTGCAGGTAGTTGGGGAGCATCACGGCGACGTTGTCGCCCGGCTCGATGAGCCGCCAGCAGACGAGGAAGTTGGCCTCCGCGCTGCCCGTGGTGACGAGCACCTGCTCGGGGGTGACACCCTGGTACAGGGCGGCGATCCGGCCGCGAAGCAGGGCGGTGCCGTTCGACTGGCTGTAGCCGAGCCGCACCTCGAGCAGCGGCAGCGTCGAGGCGCCGGCCAGGCCGAGCAGCTCCTGGATCGAGAGCGGGTGCACGCCCGACTCGGACAGGTTGTAGCGCACCTGGTTCTCCCAGGTGCTCTGCCAGCGCTCGAGCTCGAAGGGGACGAAGCGCAATGATCCTCCCAGTCGTCAGTTGTCAGTCGTCAGTAAACTGAGGTCCTCCGGTCGTTCTAGCCAGTAATCCGGCGCGAGATCGGCGAGGTGCGACCGGTCGAACGGTCCCCACAGCACCGCCGCGGTCTTGACGCCGGCGGCGCGGCCGCACTCGATGTCGTGGCGGGAGTCCCCGATGAACACGGCGGTCTCGGGCTCGGCCCCCAGCCGGGCGAGCGCCGCCAGCACCGGCTCGGGGTGCGGTTTGGGATGCGTCACTTCGTCCGACCCCACGATCACGTCGAAGGCGTCCGCCAGCTCGGCCACCTGAAGGCCCCGCAGCGCGCCGCTCCGCATCTTGCTCGTGACCAGTCCGAGGGCCCTCCCGGGGCGCCGCAGGGCCTGCACGGCCGCGACCACGCCCGCGTACGGTCGCACCAGCTCGTCGTGGTGCGCGAGGTTGTAGGCCCGGTACGTCGCGACCATCGCCTCGATCTCGGCCGGATCATCGGTGAAATGCCGGAACTGGACCGACAGCGGGGTGCCGAGGCCGGTCATCCAGACGTCGTCCGGCGGCTCGTGCCCGCGATGCAGCCGCATGGTGTGGCGGTAGGAGCGCAGGATCAGCTCGATCGAGTCGATGAGGGTGCCGTCGAGGTCGAACAGGAAGGTGGAGAGCGCCACGCCGGAAGCTAACTTTGGGGAGCCCGCGCGCCATGTACAACTTCGAGATCGTCCTCGCGCTCT
>QHTX01000026.1:0-5829 GCA_003220975.1 Gemmatimonadota bacterium
AGCGGCAGCTCGCGGCGGCGCGCCAGCGGGGGATGCTCGCCGGCCTGGCGCTCAACCCCGCCTCGCCGCTCGCGCTCGCGGAGGAAGTGCTCACGGACCTGGACCTGCTGCTGCTCATGACCGTGAATCCCGGCTTCGGCGGGCAGACGTATTTGCCGGCGTCGAACGACAAGATCCGGCGCGCCCGGGAGCTCCTGAGCGCGCACGGCTCGCGCGCGTTTCTCGAGGTGGACGGGGGCATCACCCCGCACACGATCGCGGCGGCGCACGCGGCGGGGGCGGACACGTTCGTCGCCGGCAACGCGGTGTTTGCGAGCCCCGACCCCGGGCGCGAAGTGCGGGAGCTCAAGCGCCGCTGTTTGGTGACCGTATGAGCCACCCGCGTCAGTGGTCGGTCGGCATCGGGATCGTGACGGCGCTCGTGTTCGGCACCGCGCTCGTCATCAAGATCCGGCCGCAGATCGATCTCGTCGCCGTGGGATCGCGGGCCCCCGAGTTCCGGGCCACGAGCCTGGCGACCGGCCGCCGCGTCACGCTGGCCGACTACCGCGGCACGGTGGTCCTGCTCAACGTGTGGGCGACGTGGTGCCAGCCGTGCCGCGTCGAGATGCCCTCCATGGAGCGCCTGCATCAACGGCTCGGCGGAGGGGAGGACTTCAAGATCTTGGCGGTGAGCGTCGATGAGGGCGGCGACTCGGTCGTCGCCGCGTTCGCGCGCGAGCTGGGGCTCTCGTTCGACATCCTGCACGATCAGTCCGGCGCCATCCAGCGGTCCTACCAGACGACGGGCGTGCCCGAGAGCTGGGTGATCGACCGGCACGGCGTGATTGTGAAGAAGGTGATCGGGCCTTCGGAATGGGACGGCCCGGTGAACGAAGCCCTCATCCGGCGATTGATCGCGGAGCGCCCCGATGGCGATTAGCATCGGTCAGCTGTTCGTGCGGAACTGGCCGATCAAGCTCGCGGCCATCTTCTTCGCGATCATGCTGTACGTCGCGGTGGCCGCGCAGCAGCCGCTGACGCAGAGCCTCGCGATGCACGTCGCCGTCGCCGTCCCGCCCGGTCGCAGCATCCGGCAGCAGCCGGCGAACGTCACGGTCGTGATCATCGGCAAGGGGACGGAGGTGATGAAGCTCCGGTCGATCTCCCACGTGATCCACCGGGTGGTGCCGGACACGTTCTCGGCGTCCGTGTGGCACGTCCACCTGCAGCCCGCCGACGTGGAGATTCCCAAGGGCACCGACGTGCAGGTGGCGGACATCACGCCCCGCGACTTCGATGTGGTCCTGGACTCGGTGGGCACCAAGGACGTGAAGATCGCACCGCGCGTGAAGGTCGAAGCGGATTCGGGGTACGTGCTGCGCGGGTTCTCGATCGTCCCCAACCTCGCCCACCTCATCGGGCCGGAAAAGAGCCTGGCGCGGATCGATTCCGTCACCACCCTCTCGATCGAGATCTCGAGCGTCACGGGCCCGTTCTTCCGCACTGTCCCGATCGACACCGCACTGCTCGGCATCGTGCGCATCTCGCCCAAGGAGGTGCGGGTCGCCGGCGAAGTCGTCGCGGTCATCGAGCGCTCGATCCCGGGCGTCCCCGTCACCACGGCGGCCTCGGGCTTCACCGGCTTCCTGCTGTCGCCCGAGCGGGTGTCGGTGTCCGTGCGGGGGCCCGAATCAAAGGTGAATACGCTTACCAAGGACAGCGTGCGCGTCGTGGCGCACCTCGTCGGCAAGGCGGGGCCGGGTGCCTACGCCCGGCTCACCGTCACCGCACCGCCGGGCGTCCGGGCGCGTGCCGTGCCCGACTCCGTGGGCCTGAAGCGCCGGACCGGCCGTGGCTGAGGTCGTCCTCGGCATCGAGACGTCGTGCGACGAGACCTCCGCCGCCGTGCTCGTCGGCGAGCAACGGCGGCCGGAGCTGGCGAGCCTCGTCATCCTGTCGCAGGACGTGCACAAAGTGTTCGGGGGGGTGGTGCCCGAGCTCGCGAGCCGGGCCCACCTCACGGCGCTGCCTGCAGTCGTGGCCCGCGCGCTCACCGAAGCCGGGGTGACCTGGACCGCCGTGGACGCCGTCGTGGTGACCCAGGGGCCCGGCCTCGCGGGCGCCCTGCTGGTGGGCGTCGTGTACGCCAAGGCCCTCGCCTACGCCGGGGGGCGCGCGCTGATCGGCGTGCACCACATGGAGGGTCACCTGTTCGCGCCGGCGATCGAAGATCCCGATCTGGCGCCGCCGTTCGTCGCACTGCTCGTGTCGGGCGGTCACACGCTGTTGCTCGACGTCCCGGCCTGGGGGCGCTACCGCCTGCTGGGCCAGACGCGCGACGACGCGGCGGGCGAGGCGTTCGACAAGGTCGCGACGCTACTTGGCCTCGAGTATCCCGGGGGGCCAGCGATCGAGCGGCTGGCCCCGCACGGCGACCCGGCGCGCTTCACGTTCCCGCGCCCGATGCGGGACGACGGGTTTGAGTTCTCGTTCTCCGGGCTCAAGACCGCCGTGCTGCACGCGGTCCGGGCGAGCGGCGATCTGGAGCGGGACCGGCCACACCTGGCCCGGGCGTTCCAGGACGCGGTGCTCGACGTGCTCGTCACCAAGCTGGAGCGCGCCGTGCGCGCCACCGGCTACCGAACGGCGGTGCTGGGCGGCGGCGTGGCGTGCAGCCGCGCCCTCGCCGCGCTCGCCGCCGAGCGGCTCTCCGGACGGGCGCGCGTCGCGGTCGCGAGCCCACGGCTGAATGCCGACAACGCCGCGATGATCGCGCGCGCTGGCTGGTACCGCCTCGGCCTGGGCGAGCGCAGCGACTGGACCCTCGACGCCCGCGCCGATCTGCCGCTGCCGGGACTCGAGCCGGCTCCCCCGGCCCGCGTCTCGCCCTCTCACTCCTCGCGCCTATGACGATCTATCCGTTCACGCTCCACCTCGGGCCCCTTCCCATCACGGGCTACGGCCTGATGATGATGGTGTCCTTCTTCATGGCGATGTGGTCGATCCAGGTCGACCTGAAGAGCCGCGGCATGAACGAGGACTACGCCGCCGACATCATCTTTGCCGCCGTGATCGGCGGCATCATCGGGGCGAAGTTGTGGTACGTGCTGTTCTCGGGAGAGTGGGACTCGCTGTTCCGTCGCGGGGGGTTCGTCTGGTACGGCGGCTTCCTCGGCGGCGTCGTCGCCGTCCTGCTCAACGGCTGGCGCAAGGGTGTCCCGGCGCGCTGGACCTGCGAGCTCACGGCGACCGCCGTGCCGCTCGGGCACGCCCTGGGGCGCGTCGGCTGCTTTCTCGTGAACGACGACTACGGGATCCCGTCCACCCTCCCGTGGGCGATGAAGTTCCCCGAGGGGCTTCCCCCGACGACCGTGGCGAACCTGGAGCAGATGCACGTGACGTTTCCGCCCGGCACGAACCCGGCCGAGGTCATCGCGGTCCACCCCACGCAGCTGTACGAGACGGCGCTGTTGTTGCTCGTGTTTTGGTGGCTCTGGCGGCGGCGCGACCACCGCCACGGCACGGGATGGCTGTTCGGGATGTACCTGGTGCTCGGCGGCGCGGAGCGGTTTCTGGTGGAATTCGTGCGCGCCAAGGACGACCGGGTGTTCGGCCCGCTCTCGCTCGCCCAGCTCACAAGCGTGGGGCTCATCCTCATGGGAGTGTATCTGCTGCGGCGGTGGCGCGAGCCCGTGACGGCGCTCGTCACTGCCGCGCTCCAGCGGCCTACGGAAAAGACGGCCGCCGCCGCTCCTGGGAAGCGATAATGCGATTGCGGTGCAGAAAGATGACCGCCACCAGCAGCAGCGCAATGAGCAGCAGCTGGAGCGCCAACGACTGCACGGTCGGATAGATCCCGAGCACGGGGATGCGCGGGGCCCACTCCACCACGCTCGTGCGCACCAGCCCCGCCTCCTGGAGATCCGCGATCCCCTTCCCCGCAAACACGAACGCCATGTAGTAGAGCATCGCGCTCGTCACCGCGAAGAACGGCTTGAGGGGCACCTTCACGCCGAATCGGTTGATCGCCACGAACACGCCGACGAGTGCTATGGACGCCACGACGACTCCGGCCAGCACCGCCGCCGTGCCCGCGCCGGTGGCCGAGGTGAGCAGCGCCTTGTAGAACAGGATCGTCTCGAACCCCTCGCGGTACACGGCCAGGAACGCGACCGACGACAGCGCGAAGGCCGAGCCGGTGGAGAGCGCGTCCTCCATCCGTCCCTTCACGAACGCGCTCCACTTGGCCACCTCGATCTTCGAGAGCAGCCAGTAGCTCACGTAGAACAGCACGGCGGTGGCGAGCAGCATGGTGCCGCCCTCGAGCGTCTCGCGCTGGCCCGGCGTGATCTCGAACAGCAGCTCGACCACCACGGCGGTAACGACGCTCGCGGCGACCGCGGCCCAGGCGCCCTGCGCCACGTGCCGCCGCCGCTCCAGCGCGCCCGCCTTCGCAAGGAAGGCCATCAGCGCCGCCACGATGAGGATGGCCTCGAACCCCTCCCGCAAGAGCAGCACGAACGACTGCATGAACAGATTCGCGCCCGAGCTCCTGTCGGCCACGAGCCGCTCGGCCCGCTCGAGCCCTCCGAGGAGCCGCGCGTGAACGGCGTCCAGGTCGGCCGGGCCGGCGCCCGCCGCCGCCCGCGCGCGCAACGCGGCGAATGCGTCCTCCAGCTCGCCCGCCAGCGCGGCGTTCTTCGCCCGGACGTCCGTTTCCACCTGCTCGAAGGTGAGGTACGCGTCGAATGCGAGCTTGTCGGAGCGGAGCGCCACCGCCGAGTCGAGCTGGCGCCGCACCGCCGCGAAGGTCGCGGCCGCGGGCGACGCCTGGTACCGCTGGCGCTCGGCGGTGACAATCACCCGCAGGAAGGCGACGACCTCGGCCGCCTGCTCCCGGTCCAGCGCGCGCGCGAAGCCGGGCATCGGCGTGCCCGGCCGGCCGCGCAGAATCAACTGCTCGAGCTCGCCGTCGGAGAACCGGCCTTGCACCGCCAGGTCCCGCAGCGCGGGCGGCCGCACCGACAGCGACGCCGCGAGCACCCCGTCCCCGCCGCCCGTCCCGCCATGACAGGACGCGCACTGCGCCGTGTACAGCCCCTCGCCTTCGCGCACCCGCTGGTCGTCCGCCCGCAACGTCGCCACGTACGTGGCGACCGCCCAGCGATCCTCGGGCGAGAGCGTCTCCTCGAACTGGGGCATCGCGGTGCCCGCTACGCCGATCGTGACCTTGCGGTACACGTCCACCGGCGAGACGGTGCCCATCGCGGCGCGGTCGGCGAGACTGGCGGGCGGAGGGCCCTCGAGGTGCCTGGCCTTGGGCCCGTCGCCCAGCCCCGTCGCACCGTGACACTGTACGCACTGCTCCGTGTAGACCGCCGCCCCGCGCGCCAGCGCCGGGGGCCGCAGCGGGAAGGGGTCGAGCGCGCCGCCCGCCGCGGCGGCGATGCGCTGGACCAGCGTGGCGGCGCGCTCGGCGACCGAGTCGGGCGGAGCCACCCGCTCGATCAGGGCCCGCAGCGCCACGAGCCCGCTGTCCGTCGCGGCCCGCACGGCGGCCGGCAGTCCCCCGACGTCGGCCCGGGCCCCGTCGAGGAATTGCTTGGCCTCGTCCACCTCGGCGGGCGCGAGCACCCGGCCGCCACGGGCCGGCACGCCGGTCGCATACTCCTTGGCGGCGAGGGAGGTTGCGGCCACAATGCGGCGCGCCACGGATAGGGAGTCGCTCCCCTGCGCTGCCGCCGGGGCCGGGAGGGCCGCGACACAGACGCTCAACAGCAAGAAGACAAAGGGCTTGCGGTAGATGGGAAGAGTCTCAGGAACGAGGTGTCAAGAAACTAGAGTGAT
>QHTX01000026.1:5882-9298 GCA_003220975.1 Gemmatimonadota bacterium
CGGCGACCGCCGCCTCATGGGTGTGCGACAGCGACAAGAGCACCCGGCTCACGCCCAGCGTGCGGGCCCGCTCGGCGGCGAGGCCGGTGAGCCGCACGTCGGGTTGGCCGTCGGGCGCACGGATGACTTCGATCTCACGCCACCCGATCCCACGCGCCACGTCGCTCCCCTGGAGCGCCTTGTAGACGGCTTCCTTCGCGGCGAGCCGCACCGCCACGTGGGTCGCGGGATCGGGCCGGCTCTCGCAATAGGCGCGCTCGGCGGGAGTGAGGAGGCGCTCGAACACCCGCGCCCCCTTGTCGGCGATGATCGCCGCGACGCGGGACACTTCGACGAGATCGACACCGACCCCGATCGCGCTCACGGGGAGCGGGGGGACGTCAGAATCCGAGGCGCGCCGCGAGCCACGCGGGCGCGGGGAGGTAGCCGCCGAGCACCAGCCCGACCCAGATGAGGGCCGCAGCGAGCGGCACTCCCAGCGCGAGCACGGGCCAGAGCGGCGGCCGCCAGCGCGCGACCGCCTCGACCTCCCCGGCCCAGCGCCGCTGCTCGTCCGCCACGCCGGCCTCGAGGCTGAGCCACGCGGCCTCGAGCCGCCGCGCCGCCGTGCGGAGCGCCTCCTGCCACTCCGCGTGCGCGACCTTGTCGAGGACGCTGGCGTCGCGCGCCTGCGCGGCGGCGGCGTCGAGCGCGTCGAGGGCGGCAATGAGGCCCTCGCCCCCGGACGCGAGGCGCGCCGCGATGGCGCGCTGTTCCGACGGCGAGAGCAGACGCCCCCGCCGCAGCAGCCGGGGCATCCGCACCCGCCGCGCGGCGTGCTCCAACTCCGCGTCGACCGCCGCGCTGACTCGCTCTCCCGCCCGCCGCACGGCGCGCTCCCACGCCCCGAGCCACGCGCGCCGGCTCACGGCGTCGAGCACGCGCTCGCGCTCCTCGCGCACCGCGGCCGCGCGCGCCTCGCCCCCGAGCTCCAGCACGCCCGTCGCCAGCTCCTCGCGCACGTCGTCGAGGGGCACCCAAGGCGGCTCGAGCCGCCGTGGGACGAGCAGGCGGCCGAGCGACGGCGCGAGCTCCGGAACGCGGAGCGGCATCGGGATCTTGAGCGGGGGGGGAGAGGCGCTCATCGCGCGAGCAGGGCGGCGCGCCCGGTCCGGGCCTCGTAAGCGGCGACGAAATAGGGGAGCGACTCGGGGAGGAACCGCTCGCGCGGCAGCCCGGTGGCAGCGATCGCGCGCTCGATCGCGGACGGCTCTCCTTCCACCTCGAGCAGCACGTCCATCGCGGGATACGTCTCGAGCCGCAGCACCGCGTCCCCCAGTCGCCACACCTCGACGCGGCGCTCGATGCGGAGCGACACCGTGAAGCCCAGGCGCTCGAGAATCGTCACGACGGCTTCGGGATCGGCGACCCGCGCCTCCGCTTCCGCGCGGTGGCGATAGCCGTCCTGTTTCGAGTGCGGGCCCTTCCAGCCGAGCATCCCGTAGGCGGCCGCGGACGACCCCTCAGCGGGCCGGAAGACGCGCAACCGCAGCACTTCGTCGCGCCGGCCGAGCGCGCCGCGACGGTCGAACCGCCGGTCGATCATGTCGCCCTGGAACTCGAGCGCCGCGCCGGCATGCGCCAGCGCGGCACGCAGGGCTTCGGGGTGCTCGACGCGGGCCTTGAGCTCCAGCTCGTCCGCCGGGGCACCCGGGGCCGCGCTCACGCGAGGATCGCCTCCAGCACCGCGGGTGTGTCAGCGAGCGTCGCGAACACGTACGTCGCGCCCGCTGCGTTCAGCGTGGCGACGTCGTAGGAGCCGGTGGCCACCGCTACGCTGCGCGCGCCGATGGGCTGGCCGCACGCCACGTCGTCCGGCGTGTCGCCCACGATCACCACCTCCGTACCCCGGAACGTCCGCCCGGTGAGCGCGTTGGCCCGCGCCGCCGCCACGGCCGGCAGGTCCGACCGACGGGACGAGTCCGAGCCGTACGCGCCCACCCGGAAACGCGCCGGGTCGAGCCCGGCCGACTCCAGTTTCAGCGCGGCGCCCACCGCGAGGTTGCCGGTGAGCAGTCCCACGAGCGCGCGCCCCGCCGCTTCCGGCGGCCCCAAGGCGGCAAGCAACTCGGCGACGCCTGCCATCAGCTTCGTCGCCTGGGTCGGCTTCGCGAGCTCGGCGCGCAGGTGCTCCACATAGCGGCCGCACACCGCCGCGATGCGGGCGTCGTCCCCCGCCGCCGGATGGCCGGCGAGCGACAGCAGGTCCCGCACGATCTGCGGATCAGTCTTGCCGTCGAAGCGGTAGTGCTCGATCGGTCCCGCCGTCCCGGCCTCGTCGAGCAGCGCGCGATGGATCGCCCGCCGGCCCGCGCCGTCGGTCCAGAGGAGGGTGCCGTCGATGTCGAAGAGAACGAGGCGCATGCGAGAAAGATAGGCGGATAGGCGGTTAGGCGGATAGAAACGCGGAATCTTACTATCCGCCTATCCGACTATCCGCCTAACCACTACCAAGAAATCCCGCAGCCGCTTCGCCGTCGGGATGTCGGCAAACAAGTCGTCCGAGGCGACGCCCCCGCGAGACAGCGCGGCGTGCACGATACGCCCCGCCCCGGCCCAGAGCGCTACGTGCGAGATGCGCCGACCGTCGGCGAAGCAAAGCACGTCACCCGCCTCGTAGCCGACGCCCTGCGGGTCGATCCGCACCTCGCGGCCCGCGAGCGCCTGCAGGTCGCTGTCGCGCGGCAGCGCGACGCCGCGCGCCGCGTACGTCGCCTGGACCAAGCCCGAGCAGTCGACGCCCCACTCGGTGCGACCACCCCACGCATAGGGCGCGCCCGAGTACCAGCGCAGCGCCCACTCAGGCGGCGCGAGCAGCCGCGCCTCCGCCCGCGCCTCGAGCTCCGAACGCACCGCCCCTGCGACGAGGCTCCACATCCGCCCGTCCGCCGTCTCCACCTGCCCGCGCGGCCCGCGCGCCGACGGGAAGTCGGAAGCGCGCGTCCTCGCACCGCAGCTCGGCGCCGAGCGAGCGCGCGGTCGCCCGACCCTCCCAGTCCGCCGCCCAGTCGGACGAGCCCGTGGCCGCGTACGCCGCCGGGATCCACGCGTGGTAGCCATCGGCCGCCCGCACGCGGAGCCAGGCGCCCTCGCGGCGCTCGAGCGCCGCTAGCGTCTCGCCGTGCAGCGCCTCGCTCACCCGCTCGGCCGACGCACGCGGCTCACGCAGCAGCGGCGCCGCGGCGGCGGTCACCACGGCGGCGGGCTCGTCGCTCACCGAGGCGTCGGGCAGCAGCCGCACGTCGGCGGCGAGCCCGGCGTCGGCGGCGATGCGCCGCAGCGCGGCGAGCGCGTCGCGGCTCGTGGTGCACCCCGCGAGCGCCCCCCCCGTTCCTCCTTCGCCGGCGGGGCGCACCGCGACCTCGAAGACGCCGAGG
>QHTX01000027.1 GCA_003220975.1 Gemmatimonadota bacterium
TGCCCTCGACCGCGGCCCACGCGCCCTTGAGCCGCTCCGGCGCCCGCTCGGGCTCCGCGATCGTCTGCAGCGGGTGCAGCGAGCCGAGCGCCGCCCGCGAGGAGACGAGCGGCGCCAGCGCTTCCTGGCCCTGCACCCCCGAGAGGTGCAGCACCACCTGCTCCCCGTGGATCGCGCGGGCCTGCGCCAGCGCGTCGGCGAGCGGCCGGATGGCGTCGTCGCGGACGGCGAGAATGACGACGCCCGCCTGGGAGATCCAGGCGGGCGGCCGGTCGGCAGGGCCGACCGTCAGCGTGAGCGGCTTCGGAACCGGCTTCTTGTTGCGTCCGTACAGCGATACTCGGTAGCCGGCCTGCGTGAGCGCCAGAGCCAGCCCGATCCCGGCACGACCGGGCCCGATGATCCCGACGACCGCGTCGCCGATGACGCGGGACCGGCCGTTATCCACCTAGTTGCGCGGCGTGACGGGCGCCTGCGCTGCCGCTATCGCCAGCAGGTCCTGGGGCGACTTGGCGCGACGCGCGGCGGCCTGTACCTGCCGGTCTTCATTCATGTGGCGCCGCACCTCGACGGGGCGCCCGAACACGTAGCGCGCGATCTCGTACCCCAGGTCGTCGGAGATCAGCGTGCGCGCGCCCGCGAGCACGCTGTCCGGCAGCGTCACGCCGCGCGCGCGCAGCCGCCGCATGACGTCGTCCACCATATCGGGGGAGACCTGAAAGTCCGGGCCCTTCACGCGTCCCGCGGCCTTCGCCTCGAGCGCGTAGCCGGCCCGCACATCCCAGTACGTGGGGATCTTGTTCCCCAGCGCCTTCATGAAGGCGCGCTCCTTGGCGGTGAACGTGTCGGGCACCACGAACAGGTCGGGACGGATGCCCCCGCCGCCGCGCACGACGCGGCCGCGGTCGGTGTGGAACACGAGCGACGAATCGACCTTGCTCGTGTCCCGGCCGAGCTCGGCGGCCTCGGCCTGCGCCAGCTGGTCTTCCTCACTCTTGCTCTTGCGCTGGATGGTGCGCCCGCTGGGCGTGTACCAGCGCGCCGTGGTGAGCTTGAGCGCCACCTCCGGCGTCAGCGGATACAGCGACTGCACGAGCCCCTTGCCGAACGTCGGCGTCCCCACGACGACGGCCCGATCGTGGTCCTGCAGCGCACCGGTAATGATCTCGGCCGCGCTCGCGGTGCCGCCGTTCACGAGCACCACGACCGGCAGACCCGGCCACGGCTGGGGCTTGCCGTCGCGGTACACGCGGGACGAATTCGGCGCGCGGCCCCGCGTCTCGACCACTTCCTGTCCGGGGTCGAGGAACAGGTCGCTCACCGCCACGCCCTGCTCAAGCAGGCCGCCGGGGTTGCCGCGCAGGTCGAGGATCAGCGATTTCATGCCTTTCTCGGTGAGGCTCTTCAGCGCATCGGCGAGCTCGGGCGCCGAAGCCTCGCTCACGGGGTTGAGCGCGACGTAGCCCACCCGATCGTCAAGCAGCATGGCGACCTGGACCGAGCGGATGTGGATCGTGGCGCGGCTCAGCTTGAAGGTGAGCGGCTGCTCGACGCCGACGCGCCGCACCTTCAGCTCCACTGCCGTGCCGGGCTCACCGCGCAGCTCCTTCACCGCCTGATCGTTCTTCCAGCCTTCGGTCGGGCGGCCGTCGAGCGCGATGATCTGGTCGCCGGACTGGATGCCGGCCCGTTCCGCCGGCGTGTCGGGCAGCGGCGCCACCACCGTGATCCAGCCGTCCCGCACGTCGATCTGGATGCCCAGGCCGCCGTAGTTGCCCGACGTCGCTTCGCTGAGCGCCCGGAAGTCGTCCCGCTTCAGGAACACCGAGTACGGATCGTGCAGCTGGTCGAGCATCCCATCGATCGCCATCTGATACAGCCGGCGCTCGTCGATCGAATCGACGTAGTAGTCGGCCACGTGGGCGAGCACGTCCTCGAACAGGCGCGCCTGCTGGTACACCGACCCGACGGGCGCGGCCTCCCGCTGCAACAGCCAGCCGCCCGTGGCCAGCGCCACGCCGGCGACGGCGACGAGGACCAGCGTCTTCCTGAGCTTCATGAGACCCCTCGTGTTGAGAGTGGCGCCGCCGCCAGGACTTCGCGCCAGGCAGCGTCCAGGACGGCTTGCTTCGATTGTGTCCCGTCGAGGTGGACGACCCCGGGACCCTGCGCGCGGCGGTACGCCTCCAGCACCCGCCGGTGAAACGCGTCGTCCTGCCGCTCGAACCGGTCCTGGACCTTGCGGGCGGCGCGCTGCCGCTGCCGCCCGACGTCGACCGGCACGTCCAGCACCAAAGTAATGTCCGGCACAAGTCCGGTGGTGGCGAGGCGATTGGCCTCGGCCACCGCGGCGGCCGGCAACCCGCCCCCCGCCACTTGATAAGCCATGGTCGAGAGGTCGAACCGGTCGGCCAGCACGACCTGACCCGCGGCGAGCGCGGGGCGGATCACCTTCTCGACCAGGTCCGCGCGGGCCGCGAGGAACAGGAACAGCTCCGCCGCGGGCGCCATCTTGTGCGGAAACTTGAGCGCCACCTTGCGGGCCGCTTCGGCCACCGGCGTGCCCCCGGGCTCTCGGACGGACACGACCTGCCGGCCGCCGGCGACCAGCCGCGCTGCCAGCGCGCGCGCCAGGCTCGTCTTCCCCGCCCCTTCGGGGCCCTCCACCGCGATGAACAGGCCCGGCACCGTCAACCCAGGGTGATGATGGGGCTCGCGGCCCCCTGCTTCATGCCCTCGTAGATGCGGGCGTTCACCTTCGCCATCAGTTTCTCGAAATTCGCCTGCGCCGCCACGACCTGTTGATACACCGGGTTGGCCTGCACGCTCTGCAGGGCGCGGTCGTACTGCTCGACCTGGTCCTTCGGGGGCTCGCGCCCTTCCTGGGTGGCCCGCTCGATGTCCTGCGCGATGCGCTCGACCTCGGCGAGGAGCTGCCGGCAGGTCGCATCCTCCTTCATCCGCTCGCTGGCCCGGACCAGCGCCTTGTACTCGTCGCTCTGGCCCAGCAACCGGCCGAGCTCCCCCGCCTTCTGGTCGATCACCGCGTCCTCCTCACGAGTGGGCCAGCAGGAACCGCGGCCGCCCGAACAGGTCCTCGCGCACCACGACCTGCGACCAGCCGTGCGCCCGGGCCAGCGCCGCGGTCTCGGCCGCACGCCGCTCGTCGATCTCGAGCGCGATGAGGCCACGGCCGGGCTGGAGCAGCCCGCGTGCACCGGCGAGGAGGGCACGGGTCACGGCCAGCCCGTCCCCGCCGCCCACCAGCGCCTCGCGCGGCTCGAACAGCCGCACGCCGGGTTCGAGACTCGCGTACTCGGCGTCCGTGAGATACGGGGGGTTCGACACGATCGCGCGCAACCGCGCGCCCCCCCCGAGCGGCGCCAGCAGGTCGCCCTCGCGCACCTCCACAGGCACCGGCGGGCGCACCCGCTCCACGTTCTCCCGCGCCAGCGCCGCGGCGGCGGCCGAGCGCTCCACGGCGATCACCCGGTCGAACTCACCCTCGACGGCGAGGCTCAACGCGATGCACCCGCAGCCCGTTCCAATATCCGCCGCGACGCCACCCCTCCCTCTTCCCTCTTCCCTCTCCCCCGCGCCGCGAGCCCAATCCAACACTCGTTCCACGAGCCCCTCTGTCTCGGGCCGCGGGATGAGCGCGCGCGAGTCGATCTGCAACTCGAGCGTGCGAAAGCCGACGCTCCGGACCGCGTAGGCAAATGGGACGCCACGCGCGCGGCGCTCGACGGCCTCCCGGAAGCGCCGCGCCACCTCAGGCGAGGGCTCCCGGTCGCGTCGCAGCCAGACGTCGCCCCGCCGAGTCCCGTCTCCGGCGACCGCAGCCCACAACGTCGTGGCCTCCCGCCGGGGATCGGGCACTCCCGCTCGCTCCAGCAGCGCGACCGCCTCCTCCAGCGCTGCGGCGATCGAGGACGCGGAGCCGCGCACCGCGCGCTCAAGCACTGAGCCGCTCCTTCTCTCCCGCGAGCCGCAGCGCGTTGATCACATCGTCGAGATTGCCGTCCAGCACCTCGGAAAGATTGTGGACGGTGTAGTGGATGCGATGGTCGGTGACCCGGTTCTGCGGGAAGTTGTACGTACGGATCTTCTGCGACCGGTCGCCGGTGCCGACCTGGGCGCGCCGCTCCCGGGCCCGCGCCGCTTCCTGCTCAGCGAGCATCTTGTCGAGCAGCCGCGAGCGCAGCACCTCGAGCGCCTTGATCTTGTTTTGGAGCTGGCTCTTCTGGTCTTGGCACTGCACCACGAGGCCGGTGGGGAGATGTGTGACCCGGACGGCGCTGTCGGTGGTGTTGACGCTCTGACCGCCGGGTCCCTGCGAGCGGAACACGTCGATCCGCAGGTCTTTCTCTTCGATCTTGACGTCGACTTCCTCGGCCTCGGGGAGCACGGCCACCGTGGCGGCGGACGTATGTCGCCGGCCCTGCGCTTCGGTCTCCGGGATCCGCTGTACCCGGTGCACGCCCGACTCGTAGCGCAGTGTGCCGTAAACGCCCGGCCCCCGGGCGGCGAAGATCGCCTCCTTCAGGCCCCCGAGATTCCCTTCGGACAGCGACACAACCTCGACCTTCCAGCCCTTCCGCTCGGCGAACCGGGTGTACATCCGGAACAGCTCCGCGGCGAACAGCGCCGCCTCGTCGCCACCGGTGCCGGCGCGGATCTCGACGATCGCGTCGCGGTCGTCCAGCGGATCGCGGGGGGTCAGCAGCTCGGCGAGGTGGGCGCGCAGCCGCTCCACCTCGGGGCGCAGCCGCTCGACGTCGGCCCGGGCGAGCTGCGACAGCTCGGGGTCGCGATCCTCGAGCACTTCGCGCGCCTGGGCGAGCTCGGCCTCAAGGCGCCCCAGGCGATCGTGCGTCTGGCGGATCTCGTCGAGTTGCGCGTGCTCGCGGCCGAGCTGCTTCAGCTTGGCCGGATTCCGCGCGGTCTCGGGGTCGGCCAGCTGGCGGGCGACCTCCTCCGCCCGCGCGAGCGCCTGGCGGAGTCGGGCCTCCATCGCTCAGCCGGTAGCCTTGTCGCCGAGGGGGGGCGTGGGCGCCCCGTATTTCTGGCGGAACCGCTCCACCCGCCCGGCCGTGTCCACCAGCTTCTGCTTGCCGGTGAAGTACGGGTGGCACTTGGCGCAGACTTCGACGTGGATCAGGGGCACGGTCGAGCGCGTGACGAAGCTGTTGCCGCACGCGCACTGCACGGTGGCCCGCTGATACGTGGGGTGAATCCCGGGTTTCAAGCTCCACATCCTTGCCTAGAAGTCGAACAGCACGAAACGCGGAAATATAACTGGCATCACGAGTTGGCGGCAAGCGTCCGCTCTTGCGCCGAACTGGCAGCGGACGTAAGCTTGCCCGTCCCTCACCCCTCAAAGCCCTAGGGAAAGCGCGCGTGTCGGTTACGGCCATCCTCCAGAAGGTCCCGCTGTTCAGCCAGTTGGCGCCCCCCGAGCTCGACCGGGTGGCGGAGATCACGCGCGAGCGTAGCTACCCCCGGAACTCGGTCATTCTGTTCGAGGACGACCCGGGAGACGCCCTCTACGTGGTCGCCAAGGGACAGGTCAAGGTCGTGCTCATCGGTGAGGATGGCCGCGAAGTGATCCTCTCGGTGCTGAGCGAGGGCGACTTCTTCGGCGAGATGTCGCTCATCGACGAAGAGCCCCGGTCGGCGCACGTGATCGCGATGGAGGATTCCAACCTGCTCGTGATCCGCCGCGAGGACTTCCAGGCGATTCTGCAGCAGTCGCCGGGCATCGCGCTCGCGCTGCTGCGCGAGCTGTCGCGGCGGTTGCGGCGCGTGGACGAGAAGGTCGGCAGCCTGGTGCTGCTCGACGTGAACGGACGCGTCGCCCAGCTGCTCCTCGACCTCGCCGACGAAGCGGGCTCGGACCGCATCACCCGCCGCCTCACGCACCACACCATCGCGCAGATGATCGGCTCGTCGCGCGAGACCGTGAGCCGCACGATGCGCGAGCTGGTCGAGAAGGGCCACATCGAGATCAGCCGCCGGGAGATTCTTATCCGCGACCGCGCCGCCCTCGAGGCATCGGCAGGCCGGTCGTGAGGTGCGTCACCGCACCCCGGTGAGGCGCTCGCTTGTCCTACCTCCATATCTTTCCGTAGCTTAGCGCGAGGGAGTCGCGTTGCCGCAACGCATGGCCTACACGGTGACGTTCTGGGGGACGCGGGGCTCGATCCCCACTCCCGGACCTCACACGGCGCGCTACGGCGGCAACACGCCGTGCGTCGCCGTCGAGAGTTCCGGGGGCCAGGTGGTCATCCTCGACGCCGGCACGGGCATTCGCGCCCTGGGGCT
>QHTX01000028.1 GCA_003220975.1 Gemmatimonadota bacterium
GGCGACCACCCGCACCTCGCGCTCCGGGAACACGATGGTCGTGGTGTCGCCGAGCGCGAAGTCGTACACGTCGAGCCCGAGCGGGGAGAGCGGGTGCGGCACGTCGCGCACCTCGTCCCCCTCGCCGAGCCGCATCGCGGGGCCGAAATCGTTCTGGATGATGCCGAGGTGGTCGCGGTGGTAGTTGATGTCGGTGGGGAGCTCGGCGCGGTCGCGCCAGCCGATCACGCGCTGCTTGCTGCTCGCGGGGGCCCGCCAGTACACTTCCAGCTCCAATTGGTCGGCCTTGATGAGGCGCGGCGGGTCGGCGAGTCCCTCCCCGAAGGCGCCGAGAAAGAAGAGGAAGCCGTGGGCCTGGGCCTTGTAGTCGTGGAGCGCCGTGTCGCGCGCCGCCCCGCTGCGCCGGGCGATGGCGCGGCGCGCCAGCGCCAGCGCGGCGTCGGAGTTCCACGCTTGGCCGGCTGCGGGCAGGGGAAGGGCGAGGGCGGCGAGCCCCAGGACGGCGGCCGGGAAGCGGCGCATCCTTCGTGTACCCCGCTCCCCGGCCGATGAGCGACCCCCGCGCCGAGTTCCTCGCCCGCGCCGCGGGGGGGGGCGGCGGGATGGTCCCGGTGTTGCGCGAGGTGGTGCTCGACGCGGACACCCCGCTCGCGGCGTTCGTCAAGGTCGCCCGGCCGCCGTTCGCATTCCTGCTCGAATCGCTCGTGGGTGGCGAGCGCTGGGCGCGCTACACCTTCCTCGGCACCGAGCCGCGCGAGGTGTGGCGCTACCGCGGCCGCGCGATCGAGCGGTGGACGAGGCCGACCGGCTGGCAGGCGGCGGGTGAGACCGACGATCCCATCGGCCACGTGGCGCAGCAGATGCGGGCGCTGCCCGCGGTCGATGTGCCCGGACTGCCCCGCTTCACGGGCGGCGCGGTCGGCTACCTCGGCTACGACCTGGTGCGCACGGTCGAGCGCCTGCCGCGTCCCCCCGCCGACACGCTCGCCATTCCCGACGCCATGCTGCTCGTCGCCGACACGGTCGTGATCCTCGACAACCTGTTCGGGCGGGCCATCGTGGTGGCGAACGTGGAGGTGCCACCGGGAGCGGCGGCGTCGACGGCGGAGCGGCTGCGGCTGTACGACGCCGCCGAGGCCCGCCTGTCCGAGATCGTGGCGCGGCTGGGGGGCCGCCACGCGCTGGCTCCGCTGGCGCTGAGCGACGCGGTCCCACCCATCGCGACGCAGTCGCGCTACCCCCGCGCCGCGCTCGAGCGCGACGTGGCGAAGATCCTCGAGTACATCGCGGCGGGGGACACGTTCCAGACCGTGTTGTCGCGCCGTCAGGAAGCGCCGGGCGCCGTCGACCCGCTGCTCCTGTACCGCTACCTCCGGGCCCTCAACCCCGCCCCGTACCTGTTCCATCTCCAGTTCGACGATTTCGCGTTCGTGGGCAGCTCCCCGGAGGTGCTGGTCCGGGTGGAA
Organism: Gemmatimonadota bacterium; assembly: GCA_003220975.1. Taxonomy (GTDB): domain Bacteria; phylum Gemmatimonadota; class Gemmatimonadetes; order Gemmatimonadales; family GWC2-71-9; genus AG41. The sequence goes on from QHTX01000028.1 coordinate 1,467, forward strand.
GGCGGCGAGGTGACCGTGCGGCCCATCGCGGGCACGCGTCCCCGCGGGGAGACGCGGGAAGACGACGAGGCGCTGGCGCGCGCCCTCCTCGCCGACGAGAAGGAGCGCGCCGAGCACATGATGCTGGTGGATCTGGGGCGGAACGACGTGGGGCGCGTGGCACAGTTCGGCACGGTGCGGGTGACCGATCTGCTCGCCGTCGAGCGCTACTCCCACGTGCAGCACCTCGTGAGCGAGGTGCGCGGGGCGCTGCGCGACGGGTACGACGCCCTCGACGTGTTCAAGGCGTGCTTCCCCGCGGGCACCGTGACCGGGGCTCCCAAGGTGCGCGCCATGCAAATCATCGACGAGCTCGAGCCGGAGCGCCGCGGGCCCTACGCCGGCGCGGTGGGCTACGTCGGCTGGGGCGCCGTGAACCTGGACACGGCGATCGCGATCCGCTCGGCCCTGGTCCTCAAGGATCGAGTGGTCGTGCAGGCGGGCGCGGGGATCGTGGCGGACTCCGATCCGGCGCGCGAGTTCGCGGAGACCGAGCACAAGGCACAGGCGGTGCTCAAGGCGCTGGCCCTCGCTAAGGGAGGGGCCTGAAGTATATTGTCGCCTTGTGTTTAAGCTGCTGAGCACGACGGGCGAGCAGGCCATCGACCTCGTGCCCGGGCGTACCATCGTCGTCGGGCGCGCGGTCACGAGCGACGTGCCGATCTACGACCCCACCATCTCCCGCAAACACGCCGAGCTGATCCTCACCGACGGCGGCGTCAAGGTCAAGGATGCCGGGTCCTCCAACGGCACCTTCCTGAACGGCGCGCGGGTCACGGAGGCGCTCGCCGGCGAGAACGACGTCATCACCTTTGGCAAAGTCGCCTTTCGGGTGAAGGAAGTGAGCGCCCCGGCGCGGCGCCCCCAGGTGGTGCCGTCCGCCTCGGCCGAGTTCGCCGGCGCGAAGGGGGGGGCCGCGGGCGGCACCATCGTGCGGCAGCTGCCGGTGAGCGTGTCGGGGGGCGTCCCGGCGATCATCACCGCGTCGCCGTCCGGCGCCTCGCACCTGAAGGTGACGGCCAAATCGCTCGAGGAGCTGCGCGAGAAGAAGCTCGAGCTGTTGCTCGAGATCTCCAAGGAGCTGTCGAAGCAGCAGGAGCTCGACCGGCTGCTCGACAAGGTCGTCGAGTTCACTTTCCAGGTGATGAACGTGGACCGGGTGTCGATCCTGCTATTGGAGGAGCCGTCGGGCGAGCTGGTGCCCCGCATCTCCAAGGGCCGGACCGCCCAGTCGTCGGCCTCGAAGCACGTTCCCCAGTCCATCGCGCGGCGGGTGGTGGACGACCGCGTGGCGATCCTCTCGGACAACACCGCCGCCGACGAGCGCTTCAAGGGCAAATCGATCTTGATCCAGAGCGTGCGGAGCGCCATGTGCACGCCGCTCATCGGCACGGACCAGAAGGTCCTTGGCATCCTCTACGTCGACAACCTCACGGCGACGCACTCCTTCTCGGACGACGACCTGAAGTTCCTGATCGCGTTCGGCTCGCTCGCGGCGGTGGCGATCGAGAACTCGCAACGCTCCGAGCGGCTGCGCCGCGAGGCGCTCGTGCTCTCCAACTTCCAGCGCTATTTCGCGCCCAATCTGGCCGCGCAGATCGCGCAGCAGGAGGGCGCGGTCCAGCTGGGTGGCCAGAAGCGGCCGGTGGTGATCTTCTTCTCGGACATCCGCGGCTTCACCCCGCTGTCCGAGATGATGAGCCCGGACGCCATCGCCACGCTCCTCACGGAGTACTTCACCGAGATGGTGGAAATCGTGTTCGAACACAGCGGCACCCTGGACAAGTTCATCGGCGACGCGATCATGGCGCTGTGGGGCGCCCCCATCGCCCACGAAGACGACGCGGACCGCGCGATGGCGTGCGCGCTGGACCAGCTCGCCGCGCTCGAAAAGCTCAACACGAAATGGAAGGACCAGGGCCGGCCCGAGCTGGGCGTCGGGATCGGGATCAACTTCGGCGAGGTGTTCGCGGGGAACATCGGCTCGGACCGGCGGCTCGAGTATACGGTCATCGGAGACGCGGTGAACACCGCCTCGCGGCTCTGCCGCACGGCGGGCCCGAACGAGATTCTCATCTCGGAGCCCTTTCACGAGCAGCTCAAGAAGCCCCCCACGCTGGAGGCCCTGGAGCCGATCCAGGTCAAGGGGAAGTCGAAGAAGGTCCTGGTCTACCGGGTGAAGCGGTAGGGCACCCCGAACCGCTCGAGCAGGTCGAGCGCGAGCCGCAGCGGCAGCCCCATCACGCCGAAGAAGTCCCCGCGGATCCCTTCCACCAGGGCGGCGCCCTGTCCCTGGATGGCATAAGCGCCGGCCTTGTCGAGCGGCTCGCCCGTGGCCACGTACCCCGCGATCTGCTCGTCGGAGAGGCGCCGGAACGTCACGTCGGTCACGTCGAGCGCATGCTCGAGTCGCCCGTCCTGCGCCACCGCGACGGCCGTCATCACCTGGTGCTGGCGCCCTTCGAGCCGCTTGAGCATCGCGGCCGCTTCCTGGGGCGTTTCCGGCTTCCCGAAGACGTGGCCCCGCATCACGACGGTCGTGTCGGCCGCCAGCACCACCGCGCCGGGCTCGCGCGCCGCCACCGTCGCCGCCTTCTCGCGCGCGAGCCGCGTCACGTACCCCTCCGGAAGCTCCGCGGGGGCGCGGCTCTCGTCCACTGCCGGCGGCACGATGCGGAACGAGAGCCCCAGCATCTCGAGCAGCTGGCGGCGCCGCGGGCTCCCGCTCGCGAGGACGATCACCGCTCGAGCACCAGCGTCACGGGCCCGTCGTTCACGAGCTCCACCTCCATCATCGCCCCGAACTCTCCGGTCTCCACCTGCACCCTGCTCCCTGCTCCCCGCTCCCTGAGCAACGCCACGAACCGCTCGTACAGCGGGATCGCTATCTCCGGGGGCGCCGCGTCCACGAAGCTCGGCCGCCGGCCTTTCTGCACGTCACCGTACAGCGTGAACTGCGACACCACCAGCAGCGCCCCGCCCACGTCCGCGAGCGCCAGATTCATCTTCCCCGCGGCGTCGCCGAACACCCGCAGCCCCAGCACCTTGTCGGCCATCCAGATGAGGCTCTCTTCGCTGTCGGCGGGCGCGAAGCCGGCGAGGACGAGAAACCCCACCCCGATGGATCCGGTGACGCGCCCGTGCACCCGGACCGCGGCGCGGGAGACGCGTTGCACCACCACCCTCATACCACCCCGCCGCCTCCCAACGCGGAACGCGGAACGCGAAACGCGAAACGGCAGGTCGGGCATCTGTTCCGCGTTCCGACTTCCGCGTTCCGCGTTCTCGTCACTCGACCGTCACCGACTTCGCCAGATTTCTCGGTTGGTCCACATTGCACCCCCGGCGCACCGCGATGTAGTACGCGAGCAGCTGCAGCGGCAGCACCGTCAGCACCGGCGTGAGCAGATCGAGCGTCTCCGGGACCTCGATCTTCTGGTCGGCCAGTTTGGCGAGCCCCGTGTCGCCCTCGGTGACCACCGCGATCACGCGCCCGCCCCGCGCCTTCACCTCTTCCACGTTGGACACGACCTTCTGGTATACCGCGTCCTTCGGCGCGATGAACACCACGGGCATGAGGTTGTCGATCAGCGCGATCGGGCCGTGCTTCATCTCCGCCGCGGGGTAGCCCTCGGCGTGGACGTAGGAAATCTCCTTGAGCTTGAGCGCGCCCTCCAGCGCGACGGGGAAGTTGTAGCCGCGCCCCAGATACAGCACGTTCTGCGCGCGCATCATCCGCTCCGCGATCCGCTCGACCTCGGGCGCCCGGGCGAGCACGCGCTCCACCAGCTCCGGCAGCCGGCCCAGGGCGCGCACGACCTCCCGTCCCTGGAGGATGGAGAGCGCGCGCAGCCGGCCCATTTTGAGCGTGAGCAGCGCCAGCGCCGCGATCTGGCTCGTGAACGCCTTGGTCGAGGCGACCCCGATCTCGGGGCCCGCGTGCAGGTAGATCCCACCGTCCACCTCACGCGCGATGGTCGAGCCGACCACGTTCACGAGGCCCAACGTGCGGGCGCCGCGCCGCTTCGCCTCGCGCAGCGCGGCGAGGGTGTCCGCGGTCTCGCCCGATTGTGAGATCCCCACGACCAGCGTGCGCTCGTCCACGATGGGGTTGCGGTAGCGGAACTCGGAGGCGTACTCGACTTCAGAGGGGATGCGCGCCAGCTCCTCCATCATGTACTCGCCGATCAGCGCCGNNGCAGGCGGTGAACACGATGCGATTCACCTGCAGCAGCTGCTCGTCCTCGATGTTGAGCCCGCCGAGCTTCGCGGTCCCGTCCTCCTCGAGCAGGCGGCCGCGCAGCGTGTTGCGCACGCTCTCGGGCTGCTCCAGGATCTCCTTCAGCATGAAGTGCGCGTAGCCGCCGCGCTCGACGGTAGCGAGGTCCCAGTCGACCCGCGTCACCGCCTTCTCCTTTTCCACCGAGTCGAGGTCGAGGATGCGGTAGTCGCCGGGGCGCACCACCGCGATCTCGCCGTCGTCGAGATACACGACCGAGCGCGTATGCGCGAGGACGGCCGAGGCGTCCGAAGCCACGAAGTTCTCGCCGGTGCCGATCGCCACGAGCAGCGGCGAGCCGTGCCGCGCCGCCACGATCGTGTCGGGCTCACGGGTCGAGAGCACCGCGATCCCGTACGTGCCGTCCACCTGGTGCAGCGCGCCCGCCACCGCCTCGACCAGCGGGCTCCCTTTCGCGACGTGCTCCTCGATCAGGTGCGCCAGCACTTCCGTGTCGGTCTCCGAGCGGAACACGTGGCCGCGCTTGGTGAGGGCCGCGCGGAGCGGGTGGATGAGCGCGAGCGTGCCGCCGCAGTCGGTGTGCGGGTGCGCGTTGACGGTGTTGGGCGCGCCGTGCGTGGCCCAGCGGGTGTGGGCGATGCCCGCGTGGCCGGCCGGCAGCGCCGCGCCCAGCTCCTTCTCGAGCGCGCTGATCTTGCCCGGGGCCTTGTGCACCTCGATCCGGCCGTCCGCCACGACCGCGATGCCCGCCGAGTCGTAGCCGCGGTACTCGAGCCGCTTCAGCCCCTCGAGCAGCAGCGGGGCCGCGTCGCGGGCCCCGGTGTAGCCTACGATGCCGCACATGAGCGTCGTCCTTCGTCCACGAGTTGCTGCGCCTCAGCGCCCGTCGGCGCCTCGGCGATGAGCCGGATGATGGGCTCGGTGTTCGACGGCCGCACGTGGAGCCAGCGGTCCCGCCACGCGAGCCGCAGGCCGTCCTGCGTATCGGCGCTCGCTTCCGGAAAACGGCTGCGCAATGCCGCGTAGACGTCGTCCAGTCCCCGTTCCGCGTTCCGCGTTCCGCGTT
>QHTX01000029.1:0-1611 GCA_003220975.1 Gemmatimonadota bacterium
TCGGATGGCACCGATGGGACGGCCGGGGGTGGCGGGGGGGGCGGGGGGGGCGGGGGGGGCGTCGTGGCGCGGCTCATCTGCGATATCCGCTATCCCGACGGGCGGCCGTTCGAGGGGTGTCCCCGCACGACCCTGAAACGACAGATCGAGCGGGCCGCCAAGCTGGGCTTCACGATGCGCGTCGGGTGCGAGGTGGAGTTCTTCATCTTCGAGCAGAGCGAGCGTGGCGAGCCGACGACTCGGACGCTCGATGCCGGCAGCTACTTCGATCTCGTCCCGGTGGACCGCGGAGAGCAGGCGCGGCGCGTCATCGTGGCGGCGCTGGAGGAGATGAAGCTGAGTTCGGAGGCGTCCCATCACGAGGTGGCCCGCGGCCAGCACGAGATCGACCTGGGTTACGCGGACCCGCTCACGATGGCCGACCATCTGGCGAGCCTGCGCTTCGTGGTGCGGACCATCGCGGTGCGGCACGGCCTCGTGGCGACCTTCATGCCCAAGCCGCTGTACGGCCGCAATGGGTCGGGGATGCACACGCATCAGTCCCTGTTCGCCAAAGGGAAGAACGCCTTCTTCGACTCCCAGGGGCCGATTCAGCTCTCCGAGGTCGGCCGCTGGTACATCGGAGGCCTGCTGCGGCACGCGCGCGGCTACTGCGCCGTGACAAATCCGCTGGTGAACTCCTACAAGCGGCTCGTCCCCGGCTACGAAGCTCCCGTGAACGTCTCGTGGTCCACCCAGAACGTGTCTCCCCTCATCCGAGTGCCGGCGCAACGCGGGGAGGCGACGCGCTGCGAAAACCGTATGCCCGACCCCTCGGCCAATCCCTACCTCGCGCTCGGCGTGCAGCTTGCGGCCGGCCTGGACGGCGTCCAGGAGCGGACCGATCCCGGTGAGCCCGTGAACAAGAACATCGCCCGCATGTCGTACCGCGAGCGCCGCCGGTTTCGCATCGACGACCTGCCGCGCGACCTGCACGAAGCGCTCGACTATCTGGAGAAGGACGCGGTGATCCGCGAGGCGCTGGGCGACCACATCTACGAGCGCTACCTCGACGCCAAGCGCGAGGAATGGCAAGAGTACATCGGGCAGGTCAGTGAATGGGAGCTGAATCGGTATCTGGGGCAGTACTAGACTGCGTCGAGAGGCACCTCGTCGAGGAGCGTCGTCGAGGACAAACGTTGGTGCATCAGCGGTCTGGCGGCGGCCTGTCGTGGAGGCGCGTCAGCAGCTTTATCACGAGGGTCGTCCGACTCTCGAGCGTTCTGCAGTGTAGCGCCCGAGCTGGATCGTACTCCCGAGCAATCCGGACTTGCGCGCGGAGTTCGTGCGCCGAGCCTCGGGCGTAGCGCAGGAACTGGCGGAATTCCGGGATCGTGCCCCGACCGCACGCCTCGGCGATATTCGAGCAGATCGAGAGCGCCGCCCTAACCAGTTGGTCTCCGCGGGCGTAGGCACCCGGCCCCCTGAACGTCGTCGCGAGAGCGAAGCAATCTTTGGCAACCTCGGAAGCCACTCTGTGAACCAGCAGTTGACCGGCGTTGGCCTGTAGGGTCATGACGCATCATACGGACACCCGCCGGCCGAGCCGGCACCTTTTCTACGCGTCTCCTG
>QHTX01000029.1:1619-17171 GCA_003220975.1 Gemmatimonadota bacterium
GACGCTCTTGCTCTCGACGTTTTTCTTGGGTGCCTGCGACGCCACCTCGCGCCCCGGCGACACGCTCGGCCTGCAGACCTCCGCCCGCTGGGAGTGGCACGCGCGCCTGGTCGTGGAGCGCGACCCCACGCTCACGCTCGTGCGCCTGCGCATCGACACGACGCAGGGAGGCGGGGACGTGGGGCTCGCGCGCTACGACTTCAATCCCTCCGCTGCCGAGGGAGATGAGTACGAGCTCGCGCTCGGGCTCGACTTCGGCCGGGTGCGGGATTTGCGTCAGGACGTGCCGTACACCCTCGGCCCCCCCCCCGCCGCCCGCATCCCGGCGTACGCGACCGTGACGTGCTTCTGCCGCCCGCTCCGGCCGGATTCGGTGCGGGGCACGTTTCGAGTGGCGACCCGAGGGCTCCGCCAGATCACGGGCCGGGTCGACGCGACGCTGTATTTTACGGAGTGGAACGATCCCGCTCGTCACGTGACCTACTCGCTCCATCAGCGCATTGATCTGGTCAAGTAGGCCGGATAGACGGATAGGCGGACCGGCACTCGCCGTGGCGGTGGCGTTTCTATCCGTCTATCCGTCTATCCGGCTATCCGCCCAGACCATCGACACGATCATCGTGGTGAACCGCAACGTGTTCAACCTCGCGGACGATGCGCCGGGCTTCCTCGCGCACGCGGCCAACGCGCTGCACGTGACGACACGCGCGGGCGTGATCCGGCGCGCGCTGCTCGTCAACCCGGGGGATCGCTACGACTCCGCCCGGGTGGCGGAAAGCGAGCGGGCGCTCCGGAGCCTGTACGTCTTCAGCCGGGTGCGGATGGACACCACGCGCCTGGACGGGCGCCTCGCGCTGCGGGTCGCGACCACCGATGGCTGGAGCACCAAACCGCAGCTCGGCTACTCCGCCGCCGGCGGGGACGTGACGTGGCTCGCGGGGCTCGTCGAGGACAACCTGCTCGGCACCGCCACGTCCTTGATCGCGGTATACAACCACACGCCGGACCGGAACATCTTCACCCTCGGGTATGTGAGCCCCCACTTCTTCTCGCGCCGCGTCCGGCTCCAGGCGCTGTACAGCGCCAAGACGGACGGGAAACGGGGGGACTGGCTCGTCGGCGTGCCGTTCTACGAGACGGCGGCCCGGCACGCGCTCAGCATCGATGGCCAGGCGGCGTCGGAGCGCGTCCTGGTGTTCCGCGACGGCGTGCGCATCGATTCAATCGAGCGGCGCGCGCTGCGGTTCGGCGTCACCGCCGGCCTCGCGCCCCACGCGACGAGCCGGGACTACCTGCGCCTCTGGGTGAGCGGGCGGTGGCGGCGCGAGGACTTCGCGCCGGAAGTGCCAGCGCCGACCGTGTTTCCCCGCTCGACGTTTGGGACCGTGGGCGCTGGGCTCGACGTCGGGCACGTGCGCTTCCAAGTGCTGGAGCGGTTCAACTCCTACGCCCGGCGCGAGGACGTGGACCTGTCACAGCTGTTCCACGTCGGCGTATGGGCGGCGCCGCGGGCGTGGGGCTATCCGTCCGACCGCGCCGGCATCGGGACGGAGGTGGCCGCGCAGCTCTCGGCCCTGTGGCCCGGCGGGTTCGCCGTGCTCAACGCGGCGGGCAATGGGGTGTTCACCGCGGGGATGCCCGACTCGGGTCGCGTGGCGGGCGCGCTCACGGTCGCGAGCCAAAACCTGCGCGGCCAGACCCTGATCTTCCACCTCGAGGGCGCCCGCCTCCGTCGGCCGGCGCCGGATGCGCCGTTCGATCTCTGGAACGACCACAAGGGACCGCGCGTGTTCGGCATCCACCAGTTCACTGGTACCCGCATGGCCTGGCTTGCCGTCGAGGATCGGGTGCTGGTGGCGGACGACGTGTGGGGGCTGATGGGCGTGGGTGTCGCGCCGTTCTTCGACTACGGTGGTGCCTGGTACGTGGACGAGCCGGCGCGGTTGGGAGGGGACCTCGGCGTGTCGCTGCGCATCGGCCCGACGCGCGCCGTCCGCGGCGACGTGGCGGAGTTCGCCATCGGCTATCGCTTCGGGAAGGGTTTCTCGGGCAGTCGCTGGGGGTTCGCGATCCGCAAGGGTGTGACTTACTGAGCGTGGGAAAGGAGGACCCATGGAGATGCAGTCACAGGGCGCTGGTACGGGAGAGGCGACACTATGGGCGGCCCGTGTCGGCCTGGGCCTCGCGCTGATCGGGCTGATCATGGAGGTCGCCTCGGGTTGGGGCTACCGGCACGGGTGGTGGGGCCTGCGGGTGGCCCTGCGCTACCTGTTCGCCTACGGGGGCGTGGTCGCGATCGTCGCCTGTGTCGTCTCCCTCGTCGTGCTGGCGCTCGCCATCGGCACGAAGTCGCGCGGGGCCGCACTCGCGCTGCTGGGCGTGGTCGCCGGCGCGGTGCCCGGCGTGCTGTTCTATCGCCAGTATCGGCTGGCGCGGAGCGTGCCGCCCATCAACGACGTCGCGACCGACCTCACCAACCCCCCGGGCTATGGGAAGGACATGAGCTATCCCGCCGGATTCGCCGACTCGGTGCGCCGCGGCTATCCCGACCTGGGCTCGCTGGTGCTCCCGGTCTCCGCGGCGAAGGCCTACGGCCTCGCGCACGCGACCGCGATGGGCATGTCGGGCTGGGAGGTGACGGGCAGGGACTCGGCCGGGGGGGGCGGGGGGGGCCGGGGGAGCGGGGGGGGCCGCATCGAGGCGACGGCTACGACTGCGTGGTTCGGCTTCAAGGACGATGTGGTGATCCGGGTGACACCGCGCGGGGCGGACAGCGCGGTGGTGGACATGCGCTCCAAGTCGCGCGTGGGGAAGAGCGACGTAGGGGCGAACGCCGCGCGCATCGGGGACTACTTCGCCGCGCTCAAGCAGGCAGCGCGCTAGCGACCGCGTCTCTGCTTCGTCTGCTTCAGCTTCGCCGTCTCCCGCTGCATCAAGGCCTCCGCCCGGCTGAAAAAGTCGAGCAGGAAGGCCAGCTGCGCGTCGCTGTACTCGGCAAATCCCTCGGTCGAGGCGCGGGCGAGCGATTGGAACAGCGCCGTCGCCCGGCGCATGATCGCCGAATGGTGGATCAGGTGCACCATGACCCGCCGCCGGTCGTGCGGGTCGCGCTCGCGCCGGACCCACCCTGCCCGCTCCAGGCGGTCGAGCACGCCCGTGATGGCCCCCGTCGTGAGTCCCGCCCGATCGGCGAGCTCGCCGGCGGTCATCGGTCCCTGGCGGGCGATCAAGTCCGCGTACTTGTGATCGGTGGCGGAGAGCCCGAGGCGCTCGGCCACGGCGGCGTGGAACAGGACCGTCGCGGTGCTCTGGCGCCGCGCCGCCTCGTTCAGGGCGGCGAGGAGCTCCGCGCGCGTGGTCGGGGGCTTGACGGCGGCGGTCGACATTCCCTAATCAACTAAAAGTCTCATATACTTAGTTAATTACCGGCCAAACTACACTAATCCCCCCGGCGATCCGCGGCAAGAGACCCGGTGAACTTCGGGCGTCTGATCGGTGTTATCCCGCTCATGGTGCTCGCAACGAAGCCGGCGGCCCGACGGTGCTGAGACGCCTGATGATCGTGGGCGGCCTGTGGGCGCTGTTCCACGTGTACGTGGGGCAGCGCCTGCTGGCGCACGCTCCGCTCGCCCTGGGGTGGCGGGCGCTCGGGTGGGGGGTGATCGCCCTGCTCGCGCTCGCGCCATTCGCCGCGTTCTTCGCCGCGCGCTCGCGACGCGGCCCGCTCACGGGCGCGCTCGAGCGGGTCGGCTTCACGGCGATGGGGCTGTCGTCCCTGCTCATCGTGTTCGTCCTGGCGGGCGACCTCCTGCACCTGCGAGCGTGGGTGGGAGCCGGGATGTTCGCCGCCGGCGTCGTGGGCGGCGCGCTCGTGGTGCTGTTGCTCGGCTCGTGGCGTGCGCGGCGGCCGGGCGTGGTGCGCGTGGAGGTGCCCATCGCCGGACTCCCCCAGGACCTTCAGGGGTTCCGGATCGTGCAGCTCTCCGACCTCCACGTGGGTCCGACCCTGAAGCGCGACTTCGTGGAGCGCATCGTCGAGACGGCGAACCGGCTCCACCCGGACCTGATCGCGCTGACGGGCGACGTGGCGGACGGCTTGCCGCCCGCGCTGCGCGAGGAAGTCGCGCCGCTGGGGCGGCTCACGGCTCCGCACGGGAAGTTCTTCGTCACCGGCAACCACGAGTACTACTGGGACGCCGCGGGCTGGGTGCGCGAGCTCGAGCACCTGGGCTTCGACGCGCTCGTGAACTCCCATCGCGTGATCAGTCAGGGCGCGGGGCGGCTCCTGCTCGCGGGCGTGACCGACCACTCGGCGAGCCGGCTCGTGCCGGGCCACGCGTCCGATCCGTTCGCGGCGATGGCCGGCGCGCCCGAGAGCGACGTGCGCGTGCTGCTCGCCCACCAGCCGAAGAGCGCGTTCGCCGCGCGCGCGGCGGGCTTCGATCTCCAGCTGTCGGGGCACACGCACGGCGGCCAGTACTTCCCGTTCAACCTGCTCGTGCGGCTGTTCCAGCCGTTCGTCGCGGGGCTGCACCGGCTCGAGGAGATGTGGCTGTACGTGAGCCGCGGGACGGGCTACTGGGGGCCGCCGCTGCGGCTCGGCGCACCGGCCGAGATCACGCTCATCCAATTGACGCGGGCCTGACAACGCCCGCCTTCCCTGGCGTCGTGTTCTTCACCGCGTTGGAAATCATCGGCGCGCCGCTCTTTATTTACTGGCAGGACCGTGTAGCCCAGGCTGCCGTCACGCCGTAAGGAGCTCCCATGAGCCGGCTTCTCGCCTCGCGTCGGCGCGTGTTCTTCGCAGCGCTGGGTCTCCTGCTGGTGCTGGACGTCGGACGCTCGATCCTCGGCCGGCTGGGCTACGCGCACCCCACGGCCACGTGGCAACCCGATCCGGCCGTCTACGCCGATCTCACCTGGCCGCCCGGCGCCGACCTCGCAGCCGACGTGCCGCTCGGCCGCCGCGTCTACGCGCAGCGCTGCGCCGTGTGCCACGGGCCGGATGGGCGAGGCAACGGGCCCGCCGCTCCCTCACTGATCCCGCGCCCGCGCGACTTCACCCTCGGCCAGTTCAAGTACAAGTCCACCGCTGCGGGCCAGCCGCCCACGGAAGCCGACTTGATGCACGTCGTGGCGACCGGCTTGCCGGCGAGCGCCATGCCCTACTGGCGCGACATCCTCGACTCGGTTGAGACCCGCGCGGTGGTGGCGTACGTGAAGAGCATGTCCCGAGGGTTCGAGCGGCCGGCACCCGCGCCCCTCGCCGTGCCGCCGCGTGCCGCGCCGACGGCGGCGAGCATCGCGCGCGGTAGAGCGTTGTTCACCACCAAGGGGTGCATCGCCTGTCACGGGTCCGATGGGCGGGCGCGCCTGGTCCAGAAAGACGCGAAGGGCTACCCGCTCGTGTCCCGCGATCTGACGGCCCCGTGGACGTTCCGCGGCGGCAGCGAGCCGGAGCAGATCTGGCTGCGTCTCACGACAGGCCTCGCCCCCGGTCCGATGCCCTCGTTCGCCGCGACCACGACGGCGGCCGAGCGGTGGGACCTGGTGAACTACGTCGGCTCGCTCGCCCGCATCCCGCCGTGGGCACCCGGTGGCAGGCTCGACGGTCCGGGCCAGCAGGCCGATCGCGTGCAGCGGGGGGAGTACCTCGTACACGCGGAGATGTGCGGCCTGTGTCACACGGCCATCAACCGCACCGGCATCTACCGTGCGGACGACTTCTATCTCGCCGGTGGGATGCGGGTGGGGATCTACCCGCACGGGATGTACGTCAGCCGCAATCTCACGTCCGACCGGGCGACCGGCCTCGGCATGTGGACCGAGGAGCAGATCGCCAACGCCATCCGCAACGGTCGCTCGCCGAAGCGGGTGCTCAGTCCGCACGCGATGCCGTGGATCTTCCTGCACGCCCTCACCCAGGACGACGCCCTCGCGATCGCGAGCTATCTGAAGACGCTGCCCCCCGTGCGGAACGAGGTGCCGGCGCCGCTGCACTACGGCGTCGTCGAGACCATCGTCGCGAAGGTGGTGGCGGGGTTGCCCGCGGCTGGCCCCACGCTGCTCTCGTACGCCGACGGCAACTTCGGCCAGACCACCACAGGCCCGCCGCGCGACCTGGGACAGCGGATTCTCGTGGACGCGCAGTGGCTCACCCTGCTGCTCGGCGCGGTGTTGTTCTTCTTCGCGGGGCCTCCAGAGCGCCGCCTGCCGCACGGAGCGCGTGGCTGGCTCAAGCTTGTAGGCGTGGTTGGGGGGATCATCCTCCTGGGCGTGTTCGGCGGGGTGCTGTACGCGACCCCCACGTTGCGGATCATTCCGCCGGAGCAGATCGCCGGGGGCATTGACCGGACGATCCCGCAGCTCAACCCGGCCCGGTTCGGGAGCCCCGAGCGGGCGGCCCTCGCCGCCCGCGGCCGCTACGTGTTCAGCGTGGCCTCGTGTGCCATGTGCCACGGATCGGACGGCAGCGGCGGGTTGAAGATCAGCTGGAAGCCGTTCGGCACGTTGTGGGTGCGGAACATCACACCAGACTCGGGCAGCGGGATCGGCGCCTGGAGCGATGCGGAGATCGCCCGCGCGATCCGCGCCGGCGTCAGCCACGACGGCCGGGCGCTCCACTGGCAGGGGATGATCTGGGACCACGCCTCGAACTGGGACGAGGAGGACATCCGCGCGGTGATGGTCTACCTGCGCACCATCCCCCCAGTGCGCCACGCCGTCCCCGCGCCGCGGCCGCCGGCGCCGGATGACTGCGTGATCTACGGCTTCTGGGTGAGGCCGAGCGCCGTGCCGGGGTGTCGTTGATCAGGGTTGAACTCTGACGGCCACCTGAACGCGTACACGGTGCGCTGAACTCACGCCCCACGAGGTCAACATGCACATCCTATTTCCCGCGGTCTTGCCATTCAGCAACGCCGGTCTACTCCTCCTGCGCCTCATGGTCGCCGTCGTGGGCTTACTCCTCCTGCGCCTCATGGTCGCCGTCGTGTTCTTGGATAGCGGATGGAACCACCTCAAGAACCCGGTCGAGCGGTCGAAGAGCATCGGTGCGAGCCCCCGCTTCACGGTATTCCTGGGCAGCGCGGAAGTGGTCGGCAGCATCGGCGTCGCCCTCGGGCTCCTCACACAGCTCGCCGCCATGGGGCTGATCTTGATCATGCTCGGCGCGATCCAGAAGAAGATCTTCGTGTGGAAGACGGGGTTCTGGGGCGGCCGAGCCTACGGCTGGCACTACGATCTGATGCTGGTCGTGATGAATCTCGTCATCGTCACGACCGGCGGCGGCAAGCTCGTCATACTCTAGGGAGGATCGCATGCACCAGCGCCTCTGAGTCGTGGCCCCGCTGCTCGTCGCCATCACCGCCCCGGCGCAGCAGGCGCCGCGCCAAAGCGACCAACCTGTATCTCCACGCCGACGGGACGCTGTCCTTCGACGCGCCTGCACCGGAGGCGCGCGGCGCCACCTATCGCGCGTACGTTTCCGACCCGGCGAATCCCGTCCCCTATCGCCAGCGCCCGATCACACCGACCTACCCCGCCGGCGATTGGCGGACCTGGGAAGTGCAGGACCAGCGGTTCGTCGACCAGCGGCCGGACGTCGTGACGTTCGTGAGCGTACCGCTCGACCACGACCTCACGATCACCGGCGAGGTGGCGGCCGACCTGTTCGTGTCGACCTCCGGCAGCGATGCCGACGTCGTGGTCAAGCTGATCGATGTCTATCCCGAGGACGCGCAGCCGAACACCTGGGACCCGGAGGCCGGTCCCGCGCCTGGGCAGTATGCGCGCTCCGTCAACGGCTACGAGCTACCCATCGCCATGGAGGTCCGGCGCGGCCGATATCTCGCGAGCTACGAGCACCCGCACCCGCTCACTCCGAACACGCCGCTCGAGTGGAAGATCCCGCTCCGCGACCGGGACCACGTCTTTCTGAAGGGTCACCGCCTGATGGTGCAGGTGCAATCGACCTGGTTCCCCCTGATCGACCGCAACCCGCAAAAGTTTGTCCCGAGCATCTACGCCGCGACGGCGGCCGATTTCATCAAGGCGACCCAGCGCGTGTACTGCTCCCCCACCTTGCCGTCGCACATCGCGCTGCCTGTCGTGCCGTAGGTCGGCCTGGAGGTTCGCGCTGGTTTGGGGAGTGGGTTGAGTTGACAGCTGACGGCTCGGCGGTAGGATTGCCCGCATGCCGATTCCCACCGAGCCGATTGGCAGCATTCCGAGACCCCCCGAGCTCGTCGAGGCAATGCGGCAGCTCGCGTCTGGCCGGAGCTCGCCGGACAGAGTGAGACCGCTGTACGAGCAAGCCGTTCGCGACACGATTCAACGCTTCGAGGCCACCGGGTCTCCCGTGATTACTGATGGAGAACAGTCCAAACCGAGCTTTGTCAGCTACCCGATCCACGGGCTTGAGACCCTCGCGCCCGACGGCGTCACGATCGCCTTCGCGGACGGTCATGTCCGCCAGCTCCCGCGACTGACGGCAGGTCCTTTTCGATACCGCACCTACGCGGATTCCTTCTTGGAGGAGGCAAAGAAGCACGCCCGGGTTCCGATTAAACAGGCGGTCATCTCGGCCTCGGCGCTGAGTTTGCTCTATCCTCAGGGCGGCGTACCAGGCTACACGAGAGAGGTGTTCCTGGACGACCTCGTTCGCGAGGCCCAGCGCGACATCCGTCGTTGCCTTACGCAGGGTGCCCACATCGTGCAGATCGACTTCACGGAAGGCAGGCTCGCGGTAAAACTCGATCCGACGAAGCAGCTGCTCAAGGCCTTCGTCGGCCTCAACAACCGCGTGTTGGAACGGTTCACGCGCGCGGAGAGGACGCGGATCGGTGTCCACACTTGCCCCGGCGGCGACAAAGACTCAACGCATAGCGCGGATGTGGACTATGGGCAGCTCTTGCCCAGCCTTTTCGAGCTCAAGGTCGGAAACTTCTACATCCAGCTCGCGAGCGAGAAGGACCGCGGCCGGGTCCTCGCTATCATCAAGGAGCACGCGAAGCCCGACCAGAAAATCTTCGTCGGCGTGATCGACCCGATCAATCCGATAATCGAAACGCCCGAAGAAGTACGCGATCGCGTCCTGGAAGCCGCCGAATTCATCCCTCTCCCTCAGCTCGGTACAACGGACGACTGCGGATTCGCGCCGTTCGGCGACGACACGTCCACTAGTCGCGACATGGCGTTTGGGAAGATCAAGGCGCGGGTCGCCGGCACGAAGCTCGCTGCCCAGGTGCTCGGAGTCTGACGCAACCTCCTCACGCGAGGCCGAATCGCTCCATGCGGGTGTAGAGCTTGCTGCGGCTCAGGCCGAGCAGCTTGGCCGCTTTGGATCTGTTCTGGCCGGCCTGTTTGAGGGCGCCCTCGATGAGCGTGCGCTCCATCGCCTCGAGGTCCACCCCGTGAGCCGGAAACGCCTCGACCGCGGGCTGGGCGGCCGGGGGGACTTGGGGAGCCGCTGCGAGCGGGGGCGGGGGCGCGCTCTTCGGCGACTCGGCGTGCCAGGGCAGATGCTCGGGGTTGATGAGACCCCCCTCACAGAGAATCAGCGCCCGCTCCACCGCGTTGCGCAGCTCACGAACGTTCCCCGGCCAGCCGTAGGCCAGGAAGTGCTCGCGCGCCTCGCGCGAGATCCCCGCGGCCGGCCGCCCGAGCACCACCGGCCCGAGCTCCTGCACGAAGTGCTCGAGCAGCGGCAGGATGTCCCCCGGGCGCTCCCGCAGCGGGGGCAGGTGAATCGCGAAGACATGTAGGCGATAATACAGATCCTCGCGAAACGCGCCCCTGGTCATCGCCCCCTTCAGATCGCGGTTGGTGGCGGCGATGACGCGCACGTAGCATCCGCGTCCCGCCGAGCCGCTGGAACTCCCGCTCTTGGAGCACCCGGAGGAACTTCGCCTGCACGGCCGGGCTCATCTCCCCCACCTCATCCAGAAACAGCGTCCCGCCGGCCGCTTGCTCGAGCCGTCCCGCGCGCGCCGCCACGGCTCCGGTGAAGGCCCCCTTCTCGTAGCCGAACAGCTCTGATTCGAGCAACGCCTCCGGGAGCGCCGCGCAGTTCAACGCGACGAACGGCCCCTCGGCCCGGCGCGACCCACGGTGGATCAGGTGCGCCACGACCTCCTTGCCGGTCCCCGATTCCCCGGTGAGGAGCACCGTTGTCTCAGCGGGGGCCACTTTCGCGGCTTGACCCAGCACGTCGCGCCAGGGTTTCGAGGAGCCGACCGGCGCGTGACGTCCCTCGGCCTCGAGCTGCGCCGCGAGGCCAGCGACCCGGGCTTCGAGGCGGACGGCCCGTTCCTGGGCTGCGGCGCGCCGGCGCTCTTCCTCGGCCAAGCGCTCGTGGGCGAACGCCAAGGCCACCAGGTCGGCGATGCGCCGCCCCGGTGGCACGTCCGCTTCCGTGTAGGGATCCGGCGCGCGTGAGAGGAAGTTCAGGAAGCCCAGCACGTCCCCATGCAGGCGCACGGTCAACCGCAGCCACGACGGGTAGCCCATTCGGACCCAGGGCGGACCGGGGTGCCACTGGAACGGCTCGTCGGCGCCACTCGAAGCCGTACGCACCAATCCCTCGAGCCCCGCGGTCTTCCCCGGCAGCATCCGGAGGTGGCGAAAGATTGCGAAGTCTTCCTGGGCCAACCTGGGCGACGGCGGCGCGAAGGAAGTCCCGAGGAGTGGGGCCCGTTGGTCGTCTTCGGAAACGGCCACGACGCGGTAGCGCTCGCCGTCCTCCGTAACCAGCCCGAACAGGAGGCAATCGTGCGGGACGGTTTGGCGGGCCAGCGCGGAGATCCGGGCAAAGACCTCTTGGACATCGAGGCTCTGGGCGAGGACGTTCAGCAGCAGTCCGAAGGTCTCTTCGGTCGAGCCGGCAGCCATCTCCAGGCATATTCTACTCGCCTGTCGGCTCCCGCGCACTTCTGCTCAGCCGTCCGCACCCCACGATGCCGGCGCCGCACGACCACGTGTGACCGTGGTGCCGCCGAACGCTCGGCGGTGCAGCGACTTGCCTTGCGTGGTCGGTGTTGCCTGCCGACTGGCACACGGCATGCGAAAGCGGTGCGCATGCCGACCGTGACTTCGCGCGACGGGATTCCGTACCGTCGCCTTGGACGCACCGGAGAGATGGTGTCGCTGATCGGCGTGGGCGGCTACCACCTCGGGAGGCAAGCGGACGAGCAGGAAACCATCCGCATCGTCCGCACGGCCGTCGACAACGGAGTCAACTTCCTCGACAACTGCTGGGACTACAACGGTGGGGCGAGCGAGATCCGCATGGGAAAGGCGCTGCGCGACGGCTATCGCGACAACGTGTTTCTCATGACCAAGATCGACGGTCGCAACAAGGACACGGCGGCGCAACAGATCGATGAGTCGCTGCGCCGGCTCGAGACCGACCGCATCGACCTCATGCAATTCCACGAGGTGATCCGGATGACGGACCCGGAGCGGGTGTTCGGGACCGACGGTGCGCTGGAAGCGGTGGTAGCGGCGCAGCGCGCCGGCAAGATCCGCTACGTCGGGTTCACTGGCCACAAGAGTCCCGCCATCCATCTCCGGATGCTCGACACCGCCCGGGCGAACGGGTTCACGTTCGATGCGGTGCAGATGCCGCTAAACGTGATGGATGCCCATTACGACAGCTTCGAGAAGCAGGTTGTGCCCGTGCTGGTCGCGCAGGACATCGGCGTGCTGGGGATGAAGCCCCTGGGCGATCCGTTCGTCCTGGTGAGCGGCACGGTGACGGCCGTCGAATGCCTCCACTATGCCATGAACCTGCCGACGAGCGTCGTGATTACGGGGTGCGATTCACTGCCGGTGCTCGAGCAGGCACTGCACGCGGCGCGCACCTTTCGCCCGCTGAGCGAGGCTGCCGTGGCGGCGCTGCTCGGCCGGACGGCGCACGCCGGGGGCGATGGGAAATACGAGCTGTACAAGACGACCCATCATTTCGATGGGACATACCAAAATCCACAATGGTTGGGGTGAGACGATGCGCGTGGGCTTTATTGGCGTGGGAGCGATGGGCAGCCGCATGGCGGGGCGGTTACTGGCAGCCCACCACGAGGTGGTCGTGTACGACCGGACCCGGGAGAGTACGCTGCCCTTGCAGCAACGCGGCGCGAAGGTGGCGGCGACGTCGAGCGACCTGGCGGCCGGCGTCGACATGGTGTTCTCGAGCCTCACGAACGACGCCGCGCTGGAGCAGGTGATGTTCGGGCCCGATGGGGTTCTGACGGGCGCTCGCGCCGGGGCGACTGTTGTCGACATGAGCACCGTGAGCCCCCGCACGTCGCGCCGACTGCACGAGGCGGCTCGCAGCAAAGGCGTCTCAGTGCTCGACGCTCCCGTCTCGGGAAGCACCGTTCAGGCGGAGCAGGGACAGCTCGTGATCTTCGTGGGGGGCGAGGAGGACGTGTACCAGAAGTGCCAGCCCATCCTCGCCGTGCTGGGCAGTAAGACGTTCTATCTCGGGCCCAGTGGCGCCGGCACGACGATGAAGCTGTGTGTCAACACACTGCTGGGGCTGGGCGTCCAGGCGCTGGCCGAGGCGATCGCACTCGGCTCGAAGGCCGGGCTGCCGCGCGAGCGGTTCCTCGAGGTCCTGGGTGAAACCGCGGTGGTCTCGCCCAGTCAGAAGTCCAAGCTCGAGAACGCTCGCAAGGACGAGTACCCCGCCGCGTTCGCGCTGCGGCTGATGTTCAAGGACTTCGGGCTGATCCTGGAGACGGCTATGGAGTTGTCGGTCCCGATGCCCGCGACGGCCGCGGCCGTGCAGGTCGCCGCCGCGGAGCAGGCCCGGCAGCTGGCCGCGCACAGTGATGAAGACTTCTCGGTAGTCGTCCGAGCGATGGAACGGTTGGCGGGCGTCGCCCGGGCGCAATGAACGTGCGAGCGGCCGTCCTGCTGGCGTCCTTGTGGGCGTCGACCCCGCCGGAGGCGTTGCGCGACCCGGCCGTGGTGGCGAGCCACGACGGCGTGCTGGCGCTGACGCTCACCGCCGCGCGAGGTCGGGTGCAAGTCGGGGGGCGGCGGGTCACCGCGGAGGTGTACAACGGGAGCTACGTGCCGCCGACACTCCGCGTGCAGCCGGGCGACGTGGTCCGGCTGCGGCTCGTCAATGCGCTCGACGAGACCACGAACCTCCACATGCACGGCTTGGCGGTTTCGCCGCTCGGCAACTCCGACAACGTGTTCCTGCACATCGCGCCCGGCCGCGCGCAGGACTACGAGATCCGCATCCCAGCGACCCACCCACCGGGACTGTACTGGTACCATCCGCACCCCCACGGCCGCTCCGATGAGCAGGTGAGAAACGGCATGTCCGGCGCGCTGATCGTCGAGGGCCTGCTCGACCCGTTTCCGGAGCTGCGCGACTTGCCCGAGCACGTGCTGCTGCTCAAGGACGCGCAGATCGGGCGCGGGCAAATCGTGCATCGCGGGATCGGCGACGACGCCGTACGCACGCTGAACGGCATGCTCGATCCCACGATTACGCTCCGTCCCGGCGAGACCCAGTTGTGGCGCATCGGGAATGTCGGAGCTGACCTGTATTACCTGCTCACGCTCGACGGACACCGCTTCTACGAGGTGGCGCGCGATGGTCACCGCCTCACCCATCTAGTGCCGAAGCGGCAGCTGCTGCTCGAGCCGGGGGCGAGAGAGGAAGTCCTTGTGCAGGCGGCCGGCCCCGGGACCTATCAGCTCCGGACCGCCGCGTTCGACACCGGGCCGCAGGGCAACCAGTACCCGGGGGCCGTGCTCGCGACCGTGCGTGTGGAAGGGGCGGCAGTCCCCCCGCTCGCTCTTCCCAAGAGGTTGCTCCCCGTTGCCGACCTGCGCCGCCAGATCACGAATCGCCGCACGATCGTGTTCTCCGAATCGGCCGACGGCGACACGTTCTTCGTCGACGGCCGCACCTTCGACCCGAACCGCACCGACACCCGCGTGAAGCTCGGCGCGATCGAAGAATGGACCATCCGGAACGAGTCCGGCGAGCTGCACGACTTCCACATCCACCAGACGCACTTTCAGGTGACGGAGGTGAACGGCGTGCCGCAACGGTTCGACGGGTACCAGGACATCGTCAACGTCCCGGTGCACGGCGAGGTGAAGGTGGTCATCCCGTTCACCGATCCGGTCATCGTCGGCAGGTTCGTGTATCATTGCCACCTGCTGTCGCACGAGGACAAGGGGATGATGGCGACGATCGAGGTGACGCCCTAGAGCTACGCGAGCCCGAAGCGCTCCATGCGGGTGTAGAGCTTGCCGCGGCTCAAGCCGAGCAGCTTGGCGGCCTTGGATTTGTTCTGGCCGGCCTGCTTGAGCGCGCGCTCGATGAGGGTGCGCTCCATCGCCTCGAGGTCCACCCCGTGAGGGGGGAAGTCTCCGACAGGGGGTTGGGAAGCGGGGCCAGCGGGTAGGGGCGGGGGCGCGCTCCTCGCCGACTCGGCGTGCCAGGGCAGATGCTCGGGATTGATCAGGCCTCCCTCGCACAGAATCAGCGCCCGCTCCACCGCGTTGCGCAGTTCTCGCACGTTGCCCGGCCAGGCGTGGGCCAGAAACTGCTCGCGCGCCTCGCGCGAGATCCCCGCCGCCGGCCGCCCGATGACCACCGGCCCCAGCTGGTTCAGGAAATGCTCGAGCAGTGGCAGGATGTCCTCCGGGCGCTCCCGCAGCGGCGGCAGGTGAATCGCGAACACGTGCAGCCGATAGTAGAGATCCTCGCGAAACGCTCCCCTGGTCATGGCGACCCGCAGGTCGCGGTTCGTCGCCGCGATGACCCGCACGTCGGCCTTGAGCATCCGCGTGCCGCCGAGCCGCTGAAACTCCCGCTCCTGGAGCACCCGGAGGAACTTCGCCTGCACGGCCGGGCTCATCTCGCCCACCTCGTCGAGAAACAGCGTGCCGGCCGCGGCCTGCTCGAGCCGCCCCGCGCGCGCCGCTACGGCCCCGGTGAAGGCCCCCTTCTCGTAGCCGAACAGCTCTGACTCGAGTAACGCCTCCGGGAGCGCCGCGCAGTTCAGCGCGACGAACGGCCCCTCCGCACGGCGCGACCCGCGGTGGATCAGGTGCGCCACGACTTCCTTGCCCGTTCCCGATTCCCCGGTCAGGAGCACCGTTGTCTCAGCCGGGGCCACTTTCGCCGCTTGCGCCAAGACCTCGCGCCACGATTTCGACGCGCCAATGGCGCGGTGGCCCTCCGCTCCTTCCAGCTCCGCCGTGAGCCGGGCCACGCGGGCTTCGAGCTTGACGGCGCGCTCCTGCGCCTGGGCGCGCCACCGCTCCTCCTCGGCCAAGCGCTCGTGGGCGAACGCGAGAGCCACAAGGTCCGCGATGCGGCGTGCCGCCGGCAGGTCGGCCTCGCCGTACTGCTCCGGCGCGCGGGAGAGAACGTTCAGAAAGCCCAGCACGCCGCCTCGCAAGCGGACGGTGAGCCGGATCCACGACTCGTACCCCCGAGCCCACGGCCAATTGGGGTGCCACTCGAACGGCTCGTCGGCGCCGCTGGAAGCCGTGCGCATCTGGCCCGCGCACCCC
>QHTX01000030.1 GCA_003220975.1 Gemmatimonadota bacterium
CGGTTGGAGTGGGCCGCGCGGCGCGTGCCGGCGTGCTCTTCAAGAATGCCACCGTGCTCGAAGCCGCTGCTCGGGTCGATACCGTCGTGTTCGACAAGACCGGTACGCTGACCGAGGGGAGGCCTGCGCTGGCCGACGTGGTGCCCGATGCCGGCGTGGACGAGGCCGAGGTCCTGCGGCTCGCGGCTGCCGCGGACGCGCAGTCGGAGCATCCGCTGGCGGCGGCGCTTGTGGCCGGCGCGGCGGCGCGCGCGATCCCCGTCGCGACGGCTCACGGCTTCGAGGCGATCCCCGGCTACGGCGTCCGGGCGTCCGTGGACGGCCGCAGCGTGCTAGTGGGGAATCGCAAGCTGCTTGAGCGCGAACGGGTGGCGCCGCGGCTGGCGGAGCGGGCCGAGCAGTTGCGAAGCGAAGGGAAGACCGTTCTCTACGTGGCGGCTCAGGGGCGGCTGTTGGGACTGCTGGCCGTCGCGGACCGGATTCGGCCGGGCGCCCCGGCGGTGGTCGCGAGGCTGCATGGGCTCGGCGTCCGGGTCGTGCTCCTCACCGGGGACAGCCGCGTCACGGCGGAGGCGGTGGCCCGGTCCCTGGGGATCGCCGACGTGCGCGCCGAGGTGCTTCCGGGCGACAAGGCGACGGAGGTGCGTCGGCTCGAGGCGGGAGGGGCGCACGTCGCGATGGTGGGCGATGGCGTGAACGACGCGCCGGCGCTGGCGGCGGCGTCCGTGGGGATCGCCATCGGGGCGGGGACCGACGTTGCCATCGAAACGGCGGGCGTGGTGCTCATGCGGGACGATCCGGCCGATGTAGCGACCGCGCTCACGCTCGCCCGCCGCGTGCGGCGCAAGATCAAGCAGAATCTGTTCTGGGCGGCGATCTACAACGCGATCGCCATCCCCGTGGCGGCGGGGGCGCTGTATCCCTCCCTCGGGATCCTGCTGCAGCCGGCCTGGGCCGCGCTCGCGATGAGCGCGAGCACCGTCACCGTGACCGTCAACGCGCTGTTGCTCGGTCCGGTTGACACATCAAGATAATTTGATATATTGACGCCGTGCCCACGGCGACCCTTCCCGACATCGACCGCGCCGCCCGCTGGTTCCACGCGCTTTCCGATCAGACGCGGCTCGAAATCGTGCGCCTGCTCTCCCACGGAGAACGCTGCGTGTGCGAGCTGCAGGACGTGCTCGACGCGGCGCAGTCCCGGCTCTCCTTTCACCTGAAGACGCTGAAGGACGCCGGGCTGGTGACCGACCGGCGCGAGGGACGCTGGGTGTATTACGCCCTCAACCCCGACGCGCTCGAAGCGATCGCCGCATTTACGGGCGCCGTGAAGCCCGGCAGGCACGCCGGGAGTTGCCGGACGGCCTGCTGCCAATGACAAGGAGCTTCTGATGAGCGGCCCAGACATCAAGGAAACCGTACGGGAGAAGTACGGCCAGGCGGCGCTGCGCGTGCTCGAAGGAGAGAAGAGCAACTGCTGCGGCGATCCTATCACTTCGCGGCTGTACGACGCCGGCGAGACCACGGGGTTGCCCGAGGGCGCCGTGCTCGCGTCGCTCGGCTGCGGCAATCCCACCGCCCTGGCGGCGCTGCACCCGGGGGAGACGGTCCTCGACCTCGGCTCGGGCGGCGGCATCGATGTCCTGCTGTCCGCCAAGCGCGTCGGGCCGACCGGGAAGGCCTACGGCCTCGACATGACGGACGAGATGCTCGCCCTGGCGCGCGAGAACCAGCGCAAGGCCGGCGTGACGAACGTCGAGTTCCTGAAGGGGGAGATCGAGAACATCCCGCTGCCGGACGCCTCGGTGGACGTGATCATCTCGAACTGCGTGATCAATCTCTCCGCCGACAAGCGCCGCGTGCTCGGCGAGGCGTTCCGGGTGCTCAGGCCGGGAGGTCGCTTCGCGGTGTCGGACGTCGTGGTGCGGGGGCAGCTTCCGTCCGAGGTGCGCCGGAGCATTGAGGCCTGGGTGGGGTGTGTCGCAGGCGCCCTGGAGGAAGAGGAATTCAAGACCCTGCTCGCCCAGGAGGGATTCGAGGAAATCGGCATCGAGCCCACGCGGATCTACCGTCTCGACGACGCCAAGTCGTTCCTGCAAGACGCCGGGCTCGACGCCGAAGTGCTGGCGCGGGAGGTCGACGGCTGCGTGATGGGGGCGTTCGTGCGGGCACGGAAGCCTGCGTGAGAGCCGGTTAGGCTTCGGCGTCGCGCAGCTGCCGCAACACGTACTCGAGAATCCCGCCGTGCCGGTAGTACTGCAGCTCCTGCGGCGTGTCGATCCGCACCGTCGCCTGGAACCGCACCGTCGTGCCGTCGGGCCGCGTCGCTTCCACTGTCAGGTCCTTGCCGCGGGGGAACCCTTCCGCGAGCACGTCGCCGAGCCCGGTCAGGTCGAAGGTTTCCTTGCCGCTCAAGCCGAGCGTTTCAGGACTCTGGTCCGCCTGGAACTGCAGCGGGAGGACGCCCATCCCGACGAGGTTCGAGCGGTGAATGCGCTCGTAGCTCTGCGCGATCACCGCGCGCACGCCGAGTAGCCGGGGGCCCTTCGCCGCCCAGTCGCGCGACGAGCCCGAGCCGTACTCCTTCCCGGCGATCACGAGTAGCGGCACGCCCTCCGCCTGGTACTTCACCGAGGCGTCGTAGATCGTCATCTGCTCGCCGTCCGGGAGGTGCACGGTGACCGGCCCCTCGGTCCCGGGCGCGAGCAGGTTCTTGAGTCGCACGTTCGCGAACGTGCCGCGCACCATGACTTCGTGGTTGCCGCGGCGCGAGCCGTAGGAGTTGAAGTCCGCCGGCTGCACGCCGTGGCCGATGAGGTATTGCCCGGCGGGACTCGTCTTGCGGATCGAGCCGGCGGGGGAGATGTGGTCCGTGGTGATGCTGTCGCCCAGCAGGCACAGCACCCGCGCGCCGCGGATGTCGCTGATGGGCGCCGGGGCCCCGGGCATGCCGTCGAAATAGGGAGCGCGGCGGATGTAGGTCGAATCGGGCTCCCACGCGAAGCGCTCGCCCGCGGGAACGGGGAGGCCGTTCCAGCGCTGGTCGCCCTGGAACACCTCGCCGTACTCCTTGTGGAACATCGCGGACTTGATCGACGCGCGGACGAGCGAGTCCACTTCCTGCGCCGTGGGCCAGATGTCGCGCAGGTAGACGGGCTTGCCGTCCTTCCCGGTGCCCAACGGCTCCTGCTGGAGATCGAGATCGATCCGCCCCGCGAGCGCGTAGGCCACGACCAGCGGCGGTGAGGCGAGATAGTTGGCGCGCACCTCCTGCTGGATCCGCCCTTCGAAATTGCGGTTCCCGGAGAGCACCGAGCACACCGCCAGCTCCCCTTCGGCGATCGCCGCCGAGACGGCCTCGGGGAGCGGGCCCGAGTTGCCAATGCACGTCGTGCAGCCGTAGCCCACGAGGTAGAAGCGCAGCTGCTCGAGGTAGGGCATCAGGCCGGCCTGCTTCAGGTAGTCGGTCACCACCTTCGAGCCCGGCGCCAGGCTCGTCTTGACCCAGGGCTGCGATCGGAGGCCCTTCTCGACCGCCTTTTTCGCGACCAGGCCCGCCGCGATCATCACCGACGGATTCGACGTGTTGGTGCAGCTGGTGATCGCGGCGATCACGACCGAGCCGTGACGCAGCTGGTGCGCGGCGCCGTCGAGCGTCAGGTCAACGTGCGTCCGGCGCTGCGGCGGGGCCTCGACCGCGGTCGCCACGCCGCCGCCCCCCCCTTCACCCTCCCACCGGCCCATGTTCTGGGGCGGCGCAATCGGCGAAGAGGGCTTCATGAGCGCCGGGAGCACCAGGTGAAAGCTGCGCGCGACGTCGCGCAGCGGGACGCGGTCCTGCGGCCGCCGTGGGCCCGCGAGGCTCGGCTCCACCGCCGCCAGATCGAGCGCCAGGGTGTCCGAGTACGCGGGCTCGAGTGCGCCGGTCGAATGAAACAGGCCCTGCTCCTTCATGTAGGCTTCGACGAGCTGCACCTGCTCCTTGGAGCGTCCGGTGAACGTGAGGTAGCGGAGCGTCTCCTGGTCCACCGGGAAGATGCCCACGGTGGCCCCGTACTCGGGCGCCATGTTGCCGATCGTCGCCCGGTCCGCCACCGGCAGGGTGGAGATCCCCGGCCCGTAGAACTCGACGAATTTCCCGACGACGCCCTTCTTGCGAAGCATCTCCGTGACAGTAAGGACGAGGTCCGTCGCGGTCGCGCCCTCGGCGAGCTTGCCGGTGAGACGGAAGCCTACGACCTGGGGGATGAGCATCGAGACCGGCTGGCCCAGCATCGCCGCCTCCGCCTCGATGCCTCCCACCCCCCAGCCGAGCACGCCCAGCCCGTTGATCATCGTGGTGTGGGAGTCGGTGCCGACCAGCGTGTCCGGGTACGCCTGTGGCGTCTTCCCGTCGGTCGTGAACACCACGCGTGCCAGGTACTCGAGGTTCACCTGGTGCACGATGCCGGTGTCGGGCGGTACGACGCGGAACCCCCGGAAGGTCTGCTGCGCCCAGCGCAGCAGGGCGTAGCGCTCGCGGTTGCGCTGCAGCTCGAGGTCGGCGTTCACCTGGAACGCCGTGGGCGTGCCGAACTCGTCCACGATCACCGAGTGGTCGATCACGAGCTCGGCGGGGAGCAACGGGTTGACCTTCCGGGGGTCGCCGCCCATCCCCTTCATCGCGTCGCGCATCGCGGCGAGGTCCACGACGGCCGGAACCCCGGTGAAGTCCTGCATGAGGACCCGCGCCGGCATGAAGGCGATCTCGTCCTTGGGCGTCTGCTTCGGGTCCTCCCCCCAGCGCACCAGCTTCTCGATCTCTTCGGCCCGCACGGTGCGGCCGTCCTCGCGGCGCAGCAGGTTCTCGAGCAAGAGGCGGAGGGAGTAGGGGAGGCGACCGACCGCCAGGCCCCGCCGCTCCAGGGCGTCGAGGCGGTAGATCTCGAAGCTCCGACCACCGACCTCGAGCGTGCCGCGGCTGCCGAACGTGTCGAGCGTCATTGTTCCACCGGTTTCACGTCCACGACGAAGTACTCGGTCTCCCCGAAGCAGTGCGTCGGAACGCCCTTGTGCTGTTTGTAGGTGAGCACGACGCGCTTTCCAATCATTTGGTTGACGCGCGCCGCCACCGAATCGTCCCGCACGGTGAAGTAGAACTTCTCCGTCATCGTGCCCGGGATGGAGACCATGGCGAGCTCTCCCTCCCAGGTCTTGCAGATCCAGCCCTTCCTGGAAAACTTCTGGACGTACCCCGGGCGCTCTCCCGAGGAATAACTCCAGACGAGGGCCGACCAGGTGTAGAGGGCGAAGCCGAGGACGGGCAGGCTCAGCACGCCTGCAATGATGAGCTTATGCTTGCGGGTGAGCGTGAAGTTCACGCGGGGAAACTTAAATGCGGAGTGCGGAATGCGGAATTAGGTGACCTCGTACTCCTCCGTCTTGTAGCGCACGAACCCCCGCTTCTCGTAGTTCGGCAGCGCGTGCGGGTGGTCGAGCGTGCACGTATGCAGCCACACGCGGGTCGGGTTCATGGCCCACGCGTCGCGCACCGCGGCCGAGAGCAGATGCTTGCCGAGCCCCCGGCCGATCGCGTCTGGCGCGAGCCCGAAGTACGCGATCTCCGCGGAGCCGTCCTCCGGCACCCGCCGCAGCTCGTACCACCCCGCGAGCGCGCCGTTGCGGGTCGCGACGTGCAGCGTGATGTCCCAGTGGTAGGGCTCGCCCACGGTGCGGTACCAGTGCCGGTACAGGGCGGGGGTGGGCTGTTGCACGCGCTCGACCACCAGATCCGAGAACTCGCCGAAGGCGGGCCGGAACTGGCCGGGACTCGTCAGCTCGAGATAGGTGCGCGTGGCTTGCATAGCTAAGACTAGACGTCTAGCCGTCGAGACGTCTAGACGGCTAGTTTCTTAACCCATGACCTTCAACCGCATGGGCACTGTTCCCCTCCCGCTGGCCCTGCACCTCGCGAGCTACACGGTGCTGGGTCTGT
>QHTX01000031.1 GCA_003220975.1 Gemmatimonadota bacterium
CCCAGAGCAACGGGGTGTCGGGCGTGACGTTCACGGTGGCGCGCTTGCCGTTCACGGTGAAACTGATGGGAGACATGCGGAAGGTCCTCCGCGACGAGAATCGGTGAAACGTGTAGTGCCGCCCCGAGCGGGGGAAGGGGCTCACCTTTCGCAACGTCCCGGGCGACGGCATGTTCCCGCCCCGTGACCGAGTCGTCGCCGTCGCGCGTCACGTACGCGCGCCGCCTGGGCCTCTTCTCCGGCACGATGGCCGTGATCGGCGGCATCATCGGCGGCGGCATCTTCCTGACGCCCGCCACCGTCGCCGAGCGCGTCGGGTCCGCGCCACTCATCATCGTCGCCTGGGTCGTCGGGGGCGTGGTGGCGCTCGTGGGGGCGCTGTGCTTCGGGGAGCTGGGCGCCCGGCGCCCGAAGGCCGGGGGCGGGTACGTCTACCTGCGCGAGGCGTGGGGGCCGCTGCCGGCGTTCCTGTACGGTTGGGCGCTGCTGTTCCTGATTGCGACGGGCGCCATCGCGGCCGTGGCCATCATGTTCGCGACCTACGCGCTCCCGCTCGTCGGCCTCCCCCCGCGGCTCACGGTGCCGCTCGCGGCGGGCGCGGTCGTGTTCCTGACCGGCCTCAACTACGTCGGCGTGAAGCCCGCCGCCGTCACCCAGAACATCTTCACGGTCTTGAAGCTCGCCGCCCTCGCCGCGCTCATCGTGGCAGGCCTCTCCGCCGTCAGCTTCACCGCCCTGGACCGCCCTCCACCGCCTTCCACGGCCGCGCACGTCGCCGTCACGCTCGGCGCCGCCCTGGTGCCCATCCTGTTCACGTACGGCGGCTGGCAACAAACCAACTTCATCGCCGAGGAGATCATCGAGCCGGAGCGGAACCTGCCGCGCGCGCTCGTGCTCGGCGTCGCGGTCGTGGTGGCCATGTATCTGCTCGCGAACGTGGCATATCTCCGGGTGCTCGGGCCCGGCGGGCTCGCCGCGACGTCGGCGCCCGCCGCCGCGGTGATGCGGGCCGTGCTCGGGCCCGCGGGCGGCACCCTCATCGCCGCCGGCATCGCTGCGTCCACGTTCGGCTTTCTCAATCTCGTGATCCTCGTGACGCCGCGCGTGTTCCAGGCGATGGCGGCGGACGGGGTGTTCTTCTCGCGGCTCGCCGAGCTGCACCCCGTCTACCGCACGCCGAGCGCGGCGATCGTCCTGCAGGGCGCCTGGGCGATCGTGCTGACCGTGTCCTACGGCACCTTCAGCCAGCTCGTGGACTACGTCGCGTTCGGGGACTGGATCTTCTTCGGGTTGACGGTCGCCGGACTGTTCGTGTACCGGCGGCGGGACCTCACCCCCTGGCCCCCTCTCCACGATGTGGAGAGGGGGAATGCACGTGAAGCCACGGCGCGCCCCGTGTTTCGCGCGCCCGCCTATCCGTGGACCCCCGCGCTGTTCGTGCTGGCCGCGCTGTACGTCGTGGCCAGCGCCGTGCTCGCCAATCCGCGCAACGCCCTGATCGGCACGGGACTGCTGCTCCTCGGCGTACCGGTGTACGGCGTGTTCCGGCGAGTGAGGCGCTGAGGCCGGACTCTTGACGCGCCCGCGGGCGGCGGGCATTGTTGCCGCGCCCCGCAATGACACTGCTCAAGGTTAGCCCGCCGCTCCAGCAGGACGTCGACCTGTCTCAGACGTACGACGCAGTGATCGTGGGCTCCGGAGCGGCCGGCGGTATGGCCGCCCACGTCCTGACCGCCCAGGGCCTCCGCGTGCTCATGCTCGAGGCGGGGAAGAAGCTTCCCATCGAGCAGGAGCTGCGCTCGATGGAGTGGCCGTACGATCATCCGCGCCGGGGCGACGCCCCGCCCGGATCACACGGCCTCTCGTTCAACGAGTACACCATCAGAAAGCCGCCATACGCAAAGGGCACGGCGTTCAAGCACGTCTACTCCTACGTCGGGGGATGGTCAGGTTCGGACTACGTCAAGAACATCCTGGTGGACGAGAAGGACCACCCCTACACCGGGACCAACTACGCGTGGGTGCGGGCCCGCTGCCTGGGGGGCAAGACCAACATCTGGGGCCGTCTCGCGCTGCGGCTCTCCGACTACGATTTCAAGGCCAAGTCCCACGACGGCTACGGCGAGGACTGGCCCATCTCCTACGCCGACCTGGCGCCCTACTACGACAAGGTGGACCTCTACCTCGGCATCGCCGGCGTCAAGGAGAATCTGCCGCACCTGCCGGACAGTCTGTTTCAACGGCCCACCAAGCTCAACTATGGCGAGGTGAAGCTGCGCCACAGCCTCGCGACTATGGGACGAGTGTTGACCCCGTACCGGGCCGGCGTCACGACCGATGGCTTGAAGCACAACCGGTACCGCAGCAAGTGCTATGGCCGGGGCGCGTGTAACCGTCGTCCCGGTGGATGCGACATCCACGCGGTGTTCGACTCGCCCACCGGGCTCATCTACCCTGCGATGGACACGGGCAAGCTCACCATTCGCCCCAACTCGATCGCGCACGAGGTCCTCGTCGACCCGAACACCGGCAAGGCACGCGGGGTCGCGTTCCTCGACAGC
This sequence comes from Gemmatimonadota bacterium, assembly GCA_003220975.1. Classification (GTDB taxonomy): domain Bacteria; phylum Gemmatimonadota; class Gemmatimonadetes; order Gemmatimonadales; family GWC2-71-9; genus AG41. The sequence continues at coordinate 2,562 of QHTX01000031.1, forward strand.
GAGACGCGCAAATCCTACGAGGCGAAGGCCAAGGTGGTGATCCTCGCCGCCTCCACGCTCGAGTCCGCCCGTCTCCTGCTGCTGTCCCGCTCGCCGCAACACCCCAACGGCCTCGGCAACTCGAGCGGTCATGTCGGCCACAACTTCTGCGAGCACGTCATGGGGCCTGGCGTCACCGGCCTCGTGAAGGAGCTGGTCGGTAAGCCGCACACCCTCGACGATGGTCGGCCGGGCGGGTTCTACATCCCGCGGTTCCGGAACCTGACGGACCGCCAGCCCGGCTTCATTCGGGGGTACGGCTTCGAGGGCTCGAGCGGCCACACGATGTTTCCACGGCACGTGTTCGATACGCCGGGATTCGGTGCCCAATTCAAGAAAACGGTGCGCGATCATGCGGGCGCTTTCATTAGTATGGGCGGCTTCGGTGAAGTCCTCCCCCGCTACGAGAGCCAGGTCGACTTGGACCCCGAGGTGAAGGACGAGTGGGGGATCCCGGTGCTGCGGTTTCATTACCAGTTCTCGGACAACGAGCGCAAGATGGCCGAGGACATGGTCGCGACCGGTCGCGAAATGTTCGAAGCCGCGGGGATCGAAGTGGTGGGCGTCGATCGCGAGGTCCTCACCGAAGGTTGGTCCATACACGAGCTGGGCACCGCACGCATGGGGACCGACCCCAAGGCCTCGGTGCTGAACCAGTTTCAGCAGTCGCACGACGTGCGCAACCTGTTCGTGGTGGACGGCTCGAGCCACGTGAGCGCGTCGTGTCAGAACCCCACGTGGACCATCATGGCGCTGGCGTGGCGCTCCTGCGAGTACCTCGCGGACGAATTCCGGAAGGGGACCTTATGACGGATGCCGCGGACCGCCCAGAGACGCTATCGCGCCGCGAGATGATCGCGGCCACGGCGGCGGCGCTCGCCGCGCCGCTGCTACCTGTGCCGGCGGTCGCGGCGCCGTCCCGGGATGCCCTCCAGGGTCGGTTCCTCACGGCGGCCGAGCTCGCGCTGTTGGAGGAGCTCACCGAGCTGATCATCCCGGCGGACGACCACTCGCCGGGCGCGCGCGCCGCTGGGGTGGCCGCGTACCTCGACGGCCGGCTGGCGGAATCCTTGGACCCCGAGTGGCAGGGGCTGTGGCGGTCCGGCCTCCAGGCGGTGGACGGGCTATCGCGCGAGCTCAACGGGCAGGCGTGCCCGACCAGCGGATCGCGGTCCTCAGTCGGATGGCGGCCGGCGAGGCGGCCCCCAAGACGCCGCTGGAGCACTTCTTCAAGGAGCTCAAGCGGGGGGCCGTGCGGGCGTACTACACGTCAAAGATCGGCATCCACGTCGATCAGGAATACCAGGGCAACGTCTACCAGCGGGGCGAATTCGCGGGATTCGATGCGACGTGAGGCCGGGGGTGTCGGCCTTTTCGCGCTGCTTGACATTTCCCGTACAGCGGGAATCATATCCCGGGAAGAGTCGTGCTCTGCCGAGCCGCACGTCCGGCGGAGGGTCGGGTTCAGCGCAGGAGGTGTTGGCAGGTCGACGCAGTGAGCGAAGGCGATACTCCACTCCCCACCCAGTAGAGGGCAGACGTATGCCATTGGTCCGTCACGTCGTTGCCGCGCTGGTCGCAGGCTCGTTGCTCTGGTCCGTACCGCTCGGCGCTCAGGACTCGACCGGCGCCGTCACGGGGCAGGTCGTCGACGGTACGACCCAGCAACCGCTCGCGAATGTCGAAGTGGCAATCGCAGGAACGCCCCACCGCATGCTCAGCCGCAACGACGGCAGCTTTTTGATCAGCGGCCTCGCCCCGGGGATCTACCGCGTACGGGCGACCCGGATCGGGTACGGCTCACAGGTGCAGAGCGTCACCGTCACCGCGGGCGGGACGGTCACGCTGCAGCTGAGCCTGCTGCCGGCGGCGGCGATTCTCGAACCGGTGGTGGTGACGGGCTACGGCACGCAGCGGCGCGAGGCCATCACGGGGTCGGTCTCGACGGTCAGCGCCTCCGCGGCGAACGTTGGCGTGGTCGCGAACGTCGACCAGATGATCCAGGGCCGGGCCGCCGGTGTCGACATCATTCAGAACAACGGCGAGCCCGGGGCCGGGGCACAGATCCTGATCCGCGGTGGCAGCTCCATCAGCAACAGCAACGATCCGCTGTACGTGGTGGACGGGGTGCCCATCAACAACGTGCCCACCGAACCGCCGAGTTTCGGGGTTGGTGGGACGCCGCCGCTCCCCCGCAACCCGCTCAACCTGCTCAACCCCTCGGACATCGCGTCGATCACGATTCTGAAAGACGCGTCGGCGACCGCGATCTACGGCAGCCGCGCGGCGAACGGCGTGATCCTGATCGAGACGAAGAAGGGAGCCGCGGCGGGCGGGCCGACCGTCGAGTATGACAGCTACGTGGCCGCGGCGTCTCCGGCCGCGCGTCTGGAGCTGGCGGACACCGCGCAATTCCGTTCGATCATTCGGGGTCAGGTGGCCATTTGGAGGCAGGATTCGAGTGCCGGCGTACCGGACTCGCTGCGCGGCGGACTGAAGCCGAGCGCCTATGCGGCACTCGGGACGTCGAATACGGACTGGGAGCGCGCGGTAACCCGCACGTCCGTCACACACAATCACGACCTCTCGTTCTCGGGCGGGACCGAGGACACCCGGTATCGCGCCTCGCTCAATTACATGAAAGACCAGGGCGTGGCGCTCTCGAGCGGTCTCGAGCGGATTCAAGGCCGGCTCGCCGCCACGCACCGGGCGCTCGACAACCGGCTGCGCCTAGGGGTGAACGTAACGACGTCGCACATCAACAATCAGTATCTCACCTTCGAGAATACGGGGGGCTTCGAAGGCGGCGTGTTCCAGAACGTCGCCATCTTCGATCCGACCCAGCCGGTCACGCAGACCGATGCGACCGGGACGAACTACTATGAGCCCGGTGGGACATCGGTCCGCAACCCGGTCGCGCTCGCCAACCAGATCATCGATGTCGGCCAGACCACGCGCACCATGGGCAACGCCTCGGCCGAGTTGGATCTCGTGCCGGGCCTGACGGGGCAGGTGACCGTCGGCCTGGACCGTTCGAGCGGCGGGAGGCAGGTCTATTATCCCAACAAGAATCCTGTGGGAGCCGCGTTAGGCGGCGGGCTCGCGCGGCAGTACGATCTCGCCAACGCGACCACGACGCTGCAAACCCTGCTGACGTTCCGGCGGCAGCTCGGCGAGGTGCACAACTTGGACGTGGTGGGTGGCTACGAGTACAACAAGTACACCAGCAACTTGTTCATGGCCGAGGGCAAGGGCTACTTCACCGACGCGTTCAGCTTCGACAACCTGGGCGCCGCCGTCACGCGGACGGATTCCTCGGCGGCGGAAGAGAGCCGCCTGGTCTCGTTCTTTTCCCGGGCCAACTACGGGTTCAAGGACAAGTTCTTCGTGACGGGCGTGCTGCGGTATGACGGCTCGACCAAGTTCGCGGCAGGGCACAAGTGGGCGCTCTTCCCGGGGTTGTCCGGGTCCTGGCACATCAGTCAAGAGGAGTTCATGCGTGGCACGACGTTCTCGGACTTGCGGCTGCGCCTCGGATGGGGGCGCCAAGGCAACCCGAACATACCGCCCTATTCGTCGTTGCCGCTCCTGTCGGGCGGCTCGGGTGGGACGTATGCGTGGGGCGACGCGCCGCAGACCGGCGTCGTACCGACGCGCAACGCGAACCCGAACCTCAAGTGGGAGCAAACGACGCAGTACGACGTGGCGGTTGATTTCGGTCTCCTGAATAACCGACTCGCGGGAAGCCTCGAGTATTACGTGAAGAACACGTCCGACCTGCTGCTGGACGTGGCCGTGCCGCAGCCGGCGGGCGTGGAGACCCGGCTCGAGAACGTCGGGAAGCTGCGCAACCGCGGCGTCGAGCTCTCGCTCGATGCCTTGCTGGTGGCGCGGCCGGGTCTGACGTGGCGGGCCGGGCTCGTGTTCGCCGCCGAGCGCAATAAGGTGCTCGATCTCGGCCCCCACAGCTTCCTCACCTCGGGCGGCGTCAGCGGGCAGGGACAGTCCGGACAGGTTTCCGAGCGCATCATGCCCGGGTTTCCGCTTGGCACGTTCTACGGGCCGGTGTTCGTCGGTGTGGACACCGCGGGGAAGCAGCTGTTCAAGTGCACGTCACTCGGTCCCGCGGACACGTTAGCGAATGGGACGCAGGTGTGCGCCAACGGGCCTTTGACGACGCCACGAGCCAGCAATTACGAAGTGATCGGAAATGCCAATCCGGACTTCACCATCGGCCTGCACAACCAGATCAACTGGGGCAAGTTCGCCATCAGCTTCCTGCTCCGGGCCGCGGTGGGACAGGACGTGTTCAACAACACCGCCCTGGTCTATTCGACGAAGGGGAACGCGCTCCAGGGCAAGAACTTCCTGGCGTCCGCGTTCACCGACCCGACCGGGATTCACGAGCCGGCCATTTACTCGTCCCGCTGGATCGAAGACGGTTCGTTCGTGCGGCTGCAGAACATCACGGTGGAATACGCGCTGGACCTGCCGCTGTTGACGCGATCGGCCCGGAGCGCTCGCCTCTACGCGTCGGCCGACAACGTGTTCGTGCTGACCGGCTATTCGGGTCTGGACCCGGAGGTCTATGCGAGCTCTGGTCTGGCGTCGCGCGGCATCGATTATCTCAGCTATCCACGGCCCCGCACGGTGACGGGGGGCCTCCGTCTCGTGTTCTGAGGAGCTCGGGTTCCATGAAGAGACTACGGGTGACGACATGGATCGGAGCGGTTGGCGTCTTCACGTTGCTGCTGCTCCCCCAGGGATGCACGAACCTCGATGAGGTGCCAAAGAGCACCATTACGCCGGGGACCTTCTTCCGGACGCGGGGGGAAGTGCTCGCCGGCCTCGCCGGGGTGTACGCGCAACTGCGGGGTGCGTTCCCGGGGTACTGCTGTGCGTACTATGCGCTGAGTGAAATCAGCACCGACGAGATGGTCGTGCCGACGCGCGGCCAGGACTGGTACGACAACGGCCGGTGGCTCGAGATTCACCGCCAGAACTGGACGCCGACCAGCCCGTCTGGGCTCTCGGACATCAATTCGGCCTGGGTGAACGACTTCAGCGGGATCGCGGCCGCGAACATTGTGCTCGCTGCGCTGGAAGGCCGAACCGTCATGGACTCGGCGGAGCAAGCGGGGGTGGTTGCCGAGCTCCGGGCCCTGCGGGCCTTCTACTATTACCAGCTCATGGACTTGTTCGGCGGCGTGCCGATCGTCACCACGACCGAGATCAAACCGCGCGCGCGCAACACGCGCGCCGAGGTGTTCCAGTTCATCGAGTCGGAGCTCCTGGCGGTCCGCCCGGTCTTGCCGCCGAAATGGGATGACGCCAACCGCGGACGCGTCGCGCGAGGCGCCATCGACGCCATCCTGGCAAACATCTACCTGAATGCCGGGGTGTTCACGAAAGACACCGCTGGGGCCGCGGCCACCCAGATCAATCCGATCGGCTACAACTCGTGCTCGGGGGTGCAGGTCAGCGGGGGCTTAGACGCCTGCACGGCGGCCGTCAACCGAGCAGACAGCATTATCAACGCCGGCGTGTACCAGCTGGCGGACACGTTCGTGCAGAACTTCCGTGCCGACAACTACGCGTCGCCGGAAAACATCTTCGTCGTCAAGTTCATCAATCAGGACGGCCTGGGCTTCCCGCTGCTGCAGGCGACGCTGCACTACTATCAGTTCACTCCCGGGCCCTGGAACGGCTTCTCGACCCTGGCGCAGACGTACAACGCCTTCGATTCGCTGGACCAGCGCCGCCGGATCTTCCTGGTCGGACCGCAGAACAATCTGGAGACCGGCGATTCGATCTGCTTCCGGCCGGGGTGCGACAAAGGGGCTCCGCGGCTGGTTTTCACGCCGACCATCGCCAACGTGACGGCGGCGAGCGAAGGGGAAGGCGCCCGTATCTACAAGTGGCCGTATGATCCGAAGCACGTTTCCCAGAACAACGGCAACGATTTCGCGTACTTCCGCCTCGCCGAGATCTACCTGATCAAGGCCGAGGCGGAGCTCGACGGGGCGCCTGGGGCTCCGAGTCCCCTCACGCTGTTGCAGACCGTGCGCGCTCGTGCCTTCCCGGGGGGGGACACGCTCAGTGCCGTCACCCCAGACGTCATCCTGCGCGAACGGCTGTTCGAGCTGACGTTCGAAACGAAGCGGCGACAGGACCTGGTCCGGTTTGGCCAATACACGCAACCCTGGCAGTTCAAGGCAGCCGGGGCGGACCACCTCGTGCTGATGCCGATCCCGCAGACGCAGATCGACGCCAATCCGATGCTGACGCAGAACCCGGAGTACTAGTTGGGGAAGGTGCCGGCCAGTCTGGTGGGTGATGTAGGGGCGCAGCATGCTGCGCCCCTACGTCTTCTCGTAGCCAGCGCGTGTCTCATCGCCGGCTGCTCCGGTGCGAAGGGCGCCGACGCACCGGCGGCCGACGACCACCTCTTCACGCTGCTCCCCTCGAGCTATACCGGCGTCCGCTTCGAGAACCGCCTGACCGAAACCCGCGATCTGAACGTCTTCACCTATCGCAACTACTACAACGGCGGCGGCGTCGCGCTGGGGGATCTCACCGGCGACGGCCTGCCGGAGATCGTGCTCACGTCGAACCTGGGCGGCACGCGCCTCTACCTGAACGAAGGGAAGTTCCGCTTCCGCGACGTGACCGAGGAGGCGGGCCTGCACAGCCAGGGGTGGACCACGGGCGTCACCCTCGCCGACGTGAACGGCGACGGGCTGCTCGACATCTACGTCTGCCACGCCGGGAACGTGGAGGGGAAGCTCTGAACGCGCACGGCGTTCCCACCTTCGTCGAGCAGGCGGCCACCTACGGCATCGCCGACACGGGCTACTCGACCCAGGCGGTGTTCTTCGACTACGACCGCGACGGAGACCTGGACCTGTTCCTGATTCGTAACTCGCCGCGGCCCGTCTCGAGCTTCGGCCTCCGCAATACCCGGAACGTGCGCGACCCGCTCGGCGGCGCCCGGCTGTATCGCAACGACGGCGGGCACTTCGTCGACGTGAGCGAGCAGGCCGGGATCTTCGGGAGCGAGATCGGCTTCGGGCTGGGCGTCGTCGTGAGCGACGTGAATCGGGACGGCTGGCCCGACATCTACGTCTCGAATGACTTCTTCGAGCACGACTACCTGTACCTCAACAACCGAGATGGCACCTTCACCGAGGCGGTCGAGCGCGCGATGCCGTCCGTCAGCTACTTCTCGATGGGGCTCGACATCGCGGACGTGAACAACGACGGCTGGCCCGACGTCTACACCACCGACATGCTGCCGGAGGACGAGTACCGGCTCAAGACGATGTCGTCCTTCGAGGGCTGGGACGTCTACCAGGCCAAGTTGCGGGAGGGGTATCACCACCAGCTGATGCGGAACATGCTGCAGCTCAACGACGGCAACGGCACGTTCTCGGACGTCGGCCAGATGGCGGGCGTGGCTCGGACGGACTGGAGCTGGAGCGCGCTCATCGCGGATCTCGACCTTGACGGCTACAAAGACATCTACGTGACGAACGGCCTCGCCAAGGACGTCACGTCGCAAGACTATGTCGCTTTCCTGGCAAACAGAGAGACCATGATCCAGGCCGCGAGCGGCAAGCGGGTCGATTTTCTGCGCCTGATCAACGCCATGAGCTCGACGCCACTGCCGAACTACGCGTTCCGGAACCACGGTGATTCGACGTTCTCGAACGAGAGCGCGGCCTGGGGGTTGAACACGCCCAGCTTCTCGAACGGCGCGGCCTACGGGGACCTGGACGGGGACGGCGCGCTCGACCTGGTGGTGAACAACGTCAACCAGGAAGCGTTCGCGTATCGCAACAACGCCCGGACGCTCTTGAAGAACCACTACCTCCAAGTGCGGCTCGACGGCGAGGGGGGGGGCGGCAATCGGTTCGCGCTCGGGGCGAAGGTGACGCTGTGGAGCGGCGGCCAGCAGTTTTTCCAGGAGGCGGAGCCGACGCGTGGCTTCCAGTCCAGCGTCGACTACGTGTTGACCTTCGGGGTGGGGAGGCGCGACACCCTCGACTCGGTGACGGTCGAGTGGCCGGACGGGCGCGTGAGCCTCCTCGAGCACGTCGCGACGAACCAGCGCTTGACCGTGCGGCAGGCGCTGGGAGCCTCGCTCCGGCAGCCCAGCGGGCACCCGCCGTCGCGAGGCCCCCAGCGCCTGCCGCTCTTCACGGACGTCACGGACAAAGTCGGGCTCCCCTACGTGCACCGGGAGAACGCCTTCGTGGACTTCGACCGGGAGCGCCTGATCCCGAAGCTGCTCTCGACCGAAGGGCCGTTTATAGCCGTGGCCGACGTGAACGGCGACGGGCTCGATGACATGTTTCTCGGGGGCGCGAAAGGGCAGCCCGGGGCGTTGTTGATGCAGCAGGCGGACGGCCGGTTCGTCCGCAGCAATCCGGGGCTGTTCGAGCAGGATGCAGGTTCAGAAGATCTGGGCGCCGTGTTCTTCGATGCCGACGGCGACGGGCATCCCGATCTCTACGTCGTGAGCGGCGGGAGCGAGTTCTCCGACCTGGCGCCGGCCCTGCAGGACCGGCTCTACCTGAACGACGGGCGCGGTCACTTTCGCAAGGCGACCGGCAGCCTGCCGACCGAGTACATCAGCGGCTCGCGGGTGGCGGCGGCCGATTACGACGGGGATGGCGACATCGATCTCTTCGTTGGGGGGCGCGTCGTCCCGTGGCACTACGGCCGAGATCCCCGCAGCATGCTGCTGCAGAACGACGGCCACGGCCACTTCACCGACGTCACCGAGCGCCTGGCGCCCGAGCTGGCGCGGGTGGGCATGGTGACCGACGCGGTGTGGCAGGACGTGGACGGGGACGGTCGCCTCGACCTCGTGGTCGTGGGCGAGTGGATGCCGATAACGGTCTTCCGGAACGTGGGTGGCGGGAAGTTCGTCCGCCTGAACACGCCCGGCCTCGAGCAGAGCGACGGCTGGTGGAATCGGATCGTGGCCGGGGACTTCACCGGGCACGGCCGGGTGGACTTCATCGTCGGCAACCTGGGGCTGAACACGCGCCTCCGCGCCACCGCGACCGAACCCGTGACCATGTACGTGAAGGACTTCGCCCGGAACGGCTTCGACGTGCAGATCGTGTCGTGCTACAACCACGGCACGAGCTACCCGATCGTGATGCGCGACGATCTCATCAAGGCGATCCCCTCCCTCAAGGTGCGCTATCTCAACTACAAGGACTACGCCCGGCAGACCGTGACCGACATCTTCTCCCCGGCGGAGCTGGCCGGCGCGGTCTTGAAGCAGGCGCACACGTTCGCGACCGCGCTGGCGCGGAACAACGGCGACGGCACGTTCACCCTCGTGCCGCTGCCGCTCGAGGCGCAGCTCGCCCCGGTCTACGGCATCCTGGCGCAGGACTTCGACGGGGACGGGAAGACCGACCTGCTGCTGGCGGGGAGTTTCGATGGCGTCAAGCCGGAAATCGGACGGATGAGCGCGAGCTACGGGCTGTTGCTGCGGGGCGACGGGACGGGGAGATTTGCGCCCGTGCGGGCGGCGGAGAGCGGCTTCTTCGTGCCTGGACAGGCGCGCGACATTCAGGCGATCCGGACCCGCCAGGGGGAGTTGATCGTCGTGACCCGGAACAACGACCGTCCGCTGGTCTTCCGCTCCACCCGATCACGCACCCTGGCACGTCGTTGAGGATCGGACTGGCGAGAGGGGACGTATGCGAGATCGACTGATCGCGGTGGCCGTGATGCTAGCGGGGTCCGTCCTCGCGCCGGCGTGTGCGAACGCGCCCCGCGCCTATCGCGCGCATGCCGCGGACCCGGAGCTGCTGCACCAGGCGGTGCATCAGCTCACCGAGGTCATGGTGTACGACATCTTCAGCCCGCCGCAGGCGAGCCGGGCGTACGCCTACACGAGCGTGGCCGCCTACGAGGCGCTCCGGCCCGATTATCCGGAGTACCGCACCCTGGCCGGGCAGCTGAACGGCCTGACGCCCGTGCCGGCGCCGGCGGCCGATTCGGAGTACTACCTGCCGCTGGCCAGCGTGCACGCCTTCATGACCGTCGGCCGGGCGCTCACGTTCTCCCGGGCGCGCATGGACTCGGCGCGCACCGCGATGGAGGACGGGATGCGGCGTCTCGGCATCCCGGCGCGTGTCTTTCGGCGGTCCATCGCGTACGGCGACCGGGTGGCGCAGCACATCCTCGCCTGGGCGGCGCAGGATCATTACCTCCAGACGCGCGGCTACCCCAAATACAGCGTCACCGCCGAGCCGGGCCGCTGGATCCCCACGCCGCCGGCCTACATGGATGCGATCGAGCCGCACTGGGGGGAGCTGCGGCCGTTCGTGATGGACTCCGGAAGCCAGATCCGCCCGTCGCCGCCGCACGCCTTCGTGATGACGCGAGGCAGTCCCTATTACCGCGAGCTGGTCGAGGTCTACGAGGTCGGGAAACACCCATCAGAGGAGCAACGGGCGATCGCCAGCTTCTGGGACTGCAACCCCTACGTCATGCACGTCCAGGGGCACGCGATGTTCGCGACGAAGAAGGTCACCCCCGGTGGGCACTGGATGGGGATCGTCCCGATCGCCGCGCGCAAGGCCAACGCCGACATCATGCGGTCGGCGGCGGTGTACGCGCGGACCGCCATCGGCCTGGCCGACGCCTTCATCAGCGTGTGGGACGAGAAATACCGCAGCAACATGATCCGGCCCGAAACGGTGATCAACAAGTATCTCGACGAGCACTGGCAACCGCTGCTGCAGACGCCGCCGTTCCCGGAGTACACCAGCGGTCACAGCGTAATCTCCACCGCCGCGTCGGTGGTGCTGACGGATGAGTTCGGCCCGGACTTCGCCTTCAGCGACAGCGCGGAGGTGGAGTATGGCCTGCCGGTGCGCTCCTTCCCCTCATTCCAGGCGGCGGCCGCGGAGGCGGCGATCAGCCGCATGTACGGCGGGATCCATTACCGCCAGGCGATCGAGGAAGGGGCGCGCGAGGGGCGCCGGGTGGGCGAGCTGATCGTGCAGCGGGTCCACACCCGCGCGGCAACGCAGACGGCGGTGCGGCTCCTGACTCAGTGACGGTCTGCGGGCGGGCGCTTCGTCTTGATGACGATGACCCCGTTCGCGCCGCGCATACCGTACATCGTCGTGGTGACCGCGTCCTTCAGCACCTCGATCGATTCGATGTCCTCGGGATTGA
>QHTX01000032.1 GCA_003220975.1 Gemmatimonadota bacterium
TACGCATACCTCGAAGCGAACGGCCGGCTCGCCGAGCGGCGCCGTCAGCGGCTCGCGGCGCGGACCCGGGCGGTGCTCGAGCGCAGCGTGCGGCGCTGGATCAGCGAGGCGACGCGCGCCGACGAGCTGCTCGCGAGCCGGCTCGACGACGTGGCCGACGGTCGCAAGAGCCCCTACGATGTCGCGGCCGAGATCCTGGACCAAATGAAGACCGGGGCGGGCGGCCCGAGGGGAGGCGCCCGATGAGCGGCATCGAGCGGAAGCCCGTGTACACGCCCGCCGACGTCGCCGGCCACGATTACGCCAGCCAGCTGGGCGCGCCGGGAGCGTACCCGTTCACCCGCGGCATTCACCCAACGATGTATCGCGGCAGGCTGTGGACGATGCGCCAGTTCGCCGGATTCGGGACGGCCGAGGACACGAACGAGCGCTACAAGTTCCTCCTCGAGCACGGCCAGACGGGGCTGTCGGTCGCGTTCGACTTTCCCACGCTGATGGGCTACGACTCCGATCACCCGCGCGCCGAGGGCGAGGTGGGCAAATGCGGGGTCGCGATCTCGTCGCTCGCGGACATGGAAGACCTGTTCCGGGGCATCCGCTCGACCAGGTGTCGACCTCGATGACGATCAACGGCCCGGCGGCGATGCTGGTGTGCTTCTACGTGGCCGCGGCCGAAAAGCAGGGCGTGTCGAGCGAGAAGCTGCGCGGCACGGTGCAGAACGACATCCTCAAGGAGTATATGGCGCAGCACGCGTGGGTGTATCCGGTGGAGCCGGCGCTCAGGATCATCGTGGACATGTTCGAGTGGTGCGCGACCCATGCGCCCCTGTGGAACACGATCTCCATCTCGGGCTACCACATCCGCGAGGCGGGAGCGACGGCGGCCCAGGAGCTCGCGTTCACGCTGGCGAACGGGTTCACCTATGTGGAGCGCGGCGTGGCGCGCGGATTGGACGTGGACGCTTTCGCACCGCGGCTCTCGTTCTTCTGGGACATCCACAACGACTTCTTCGAGGAGATCGCCAAGCTCCGCGCCGCGCGGCGCATTTGGGCCCGCCACATGCGTGAGCGCTTCGGGGCGCGGCAGCCCCGCTCGTGGATGATGCGGTTTCATTCACAAACGGCGGGGGTGACGCTCACCGCGCAGCAGCCGATGAACAACGTGGTGCGGGTGGCCTACCAGGCGCTGGCGGCGGTGCTGGGCGGTACGCAGTCGCTCCACACGAACTCCCTCGACGAGACGCTCGCCCTGCCCACCGAAGAGGCCGTGCGACTCGCGTTGCGGACCCAGCAGATCATCGCCCACGAGAGCGGCGTGCCCGAGGTGATCGACCCCCTCGGTGGGTCATACTACCTGGAGTCGCTCACCGATCAGCTCGAGCGCGAGGCCGAGGCCTTGTTCGCGGAGATCCAGTCAGTCGGTGGCGTGGTGAAGGGGATCGAAGACGGCTGGTTCCAGCGGCAGATCGCGCGTTCTGCCGAAGAGTCTCAGCGCGAGGTCGAGACGGGACGTCGCGTCATCGTCGGCGTGAACGAGTTCACCAGCACGGACGACCACCCCGTCGAGGTCCTCAGGATCTCGAACGACGCGGAAGCGAGCCAGCGCCGGCGGCTGGCGCGGCTGCGCGCGGAGCGCGACACCGCCCTGGTGGCGCAGCGGCTCGAAGCCCTGCGCCAGGCCGCCCTGAACGACCGCAATGTGATCGCGCCGATGCTCGATTGCGCTCGGGCCTACTGCACCCTCTACGAGATCCGGCACGCTTTGGAGACGGTGTTCGGCGCGTACCGCGAGCCCGTGTTCTTCTGACCCCATGACCGCACTCCCAGCCGCTCCCAGCATCGACGCGGTGCGCGACGTCATCCGGCGGCTGCAGGCCCTGGCGCCCGGCGCGTACCGCGTGGTGTCGTGCTACCTGAAGCTGGAGCCGCGCGACAAGACGCGGGGCAAGTACCTCATCAAGATGAAGAACCGCGTGCGCGAGGCGCTCCTGGCACTCGAGCGGCAGGGGCTGGAGCGGGCGGCGCGCGACGGCGTGGCGGCGGATCTGGAGCGCGTGCGCCGCTATTTCGAGGAGCCAGCGCGGCTGCCTGCGGCGCGCGGGATCGCCCTGTTCGGGTGCGGGGCGGTCGGATTGTTCGAGGTCGTGCCGCTGCCACACGTCCATCGCTCGCGGCTCCGCGTCGAGGCAACGCCCCTGGTGCGCGAGTTGATCGCTCTGGAACAGGAGTTCGGCGCGATCCTCGTCGCCGCCTGCGACCGCACGGGTGCCCGCTTCTTCGAGGTGACGGCGTTCGACGTGGCGGAGCTACCCAGCCTGACGGCCGGGGCGACTCGGCCGGGGAAGTTCCATGGCGAGCGCCAGGCGATGCGCGGCGGGGTGCTGGCCGGAGGCTACGGAGAGCACAACTATCACATGCGGATTCGCGAGGAGAAGCACCGGCACTACGCCAACATCGCGGACCACATCTACCAGATCCACACCCATCGCCCGCTCGCCGGGCTGGTGGTCGCCGGGATCGGGGTGGACGCGGCGGCGATCGTGCCGCATCTCCACAACTACCTCCACGATCTGCTGCTCGGCGTCGTGAAGCTCAACCCCAAGAAGGCGAGCCCGGCGGAAGTGCGCGAGGCGGCCCTGTTTCTGCGCGACCAGCGCGAGCGTGCCTGGGAGCAGACGCACGCCGCGGCCATGCGGGACGCCCTGGGGAGCGGCTGGGCGGTGAACGGCATCGAGCCCACCGTGAAGGCGCTTACTCGCGGCCAGGTCCGCACGCTGCTCGCCGACGGGCCGAACGACGATCCCCGCATCGACGAGGCGGTGGAAGAGGCCTTGCACCAGCGCGCGCAGGTCGACGTGCTGTACGACGACCGGGCCCGGCGCGGCGTGGACGGCCTGGCGGCGCTGCTGCGGTTCCGCCGCTGATGCGCGGGGGAGGAGGGGGGGCCAAGCGCCCGATCCGCATCCTCGTGGCGAAGCCCGGCCTCGATGGGCACGACCGGGGCGCCAAGGTCGTGGCGGCCGCGTTGCGCGACGCGGGGATGGAGGTCATCTACACGGGGCTGCACCAGACCCCGGAAATGATCGCCCAGGCGGCGATTCAAGAGGACGTGGACGTCGTCGGGCTCTCGATCCTTTCCGGAGCGCACCTGACGCTGTTCCCGCGCGTGAAACAGCTGCTCGCCCGGGCCGGGCGCGACGACATTCTGGTGACCGGCGGGGGCATCATCCCACCGGAGGACATGCAGGCGCTCGAGCGACAGGGCATCGGGAAACTGTTTGGCCCCGGCACCCCGACGTCGGACCTGGTCAAGTACATCGCAGACTGGGCGACGGACCATGCGTCGCCGTAGCCGCCCCCTCCGTTGAGCCGGCTCAAGACCCTGGCGGCGGAATACCGCGAGCTCAAGGCGCGCCTCGAACAGGCTGGCGGGCCTGAGAAGGTGCGCCGGCAGCACGAGCAGGGGAAGCTCACGGCGCGCGAGCGCGTGTCCGCGTTGTTCGACCAGAGCGCGGAGTGGCTCGAAATCGGCCTGCTGGTCGCCTACGACCAGTACGACGGGCAGGCCCCGGCCGCCGGGGTCGTGACCGGCTTGGGCCGCATCGCGGGCCGGCCGGCGGTGGTGGTGGCGAACGACGCGACCGTGAAGGCGGGGTCATGGTGGCCGGAGACGATCCGCAAGATGCTGCGCGCGCAGGAGATCGCCATGCGGCAGCGCGTGCCGATCGTGTATCTTGTGGACTCGGCGGGCGTCAACCTGCCGTATCAGGGCGGCGTCTTCCCCGGCCAATACGGCGCGGCCCGCATCTTCTACTACAACTCGATCATGCGGCACTATCTCAAGGTGCCCCAGATCGCGGCCGTGATGGGGCCGTGCATCGCCGGAGGCGCGTACTTGCCGGCGCTCTCGGATGTGATTTTCATGGTCGAAGGGACCTCGTTCATGGGGCTGGGCGGGCCGAATCTCGTGAAGGGCGCGACCGGTCAGGTGGTCGATGCGGAAGCACTGGGCGGGGCGGCGACCCACACCACGGTGAGCGCCGTGGCCCATTATCGCGCCAAGGACGATCAGGAATGCCTCGCCCGCATCCGCGAGTACGTCGCCCGGTTGCCGCGCGTGCTGCGGCCGCCGGCACCGGGCGGGAAGCCGAAGCGCAGCCCCAACGACCTGTACGAGCTGCTGCCCGCGGATCACCGCATGAGCTACGACGCCCGCGCGGTGCTCGAGTGCCTGCTGGACGCCGGCGCGCTCGACGAGTTCCAGCCTGACGTGGCGCCCGAGATGATCTGCGGGCACGGCGCCGTCGAAGGGCGGCCCGTGGCGCTGATCGCCAACTCGCGCGGCGTGATCCGGGGGAAGCAGGGCGAGGCCCCGAAGATCGGCGGAATCATCTATACCGAGAGCGCCGAAAAAGTCGCGTACTTTATCGAGAACGCCGACCGCGAGCGCCTGCCGTTGCTCTTCGTCCAGGATGTGTCGGGGTTCATGGTCGGCACCGCGGCGGAGCATTCCGGCATCATCCGTGCGGGGGCGCGGTTCGTGGAGGCGATGGCCACGGCGACCGTGCCCAAGCTCGTCCTCACCGTCAACCACGCCTCGGGCGCCGGCTACTACGCGATGGCGGGACAAGGATTCGATCCCGACTTCATCCTCTCCTGGCCCACGGGCCGGATGGGCGTGATGGAGGGCGAGTCGGCCATCCAGGCTGTGTTCGGCAACGACGCCGTGAAGCCGGACAACGCCGCCGCCGTCGAGACCATGCGCGGCGACTACGAGCACCAGCTCGACGCGCGGTTCGCGGGCGCCCGCGGCTTCGTGGACGCGATCGTCCTCCCCGAGGAGACCCGCGACACCCTCGCGTTCCTGCTGGAAGTGACCACCGAATTCTCCGGCCCGCACCTCGGGGCCTTCGCACTGCCGAGCCATCCATGACGTTTCCTCGTGTCGTGCGCCCCGTCGCGCTGATCGCCGCGCTCACGCTGCTCGCCGCCGCGTGCGGCGGCGGGCGACCCGTGGTCACGGCTCCCGCGCCCGCGACACCCCCAGTAGTCGCGCCGGCCCCCGCCGACGCCACGCCGGCCCCCGCGACTCCCCCGGCCGCGCCCGCGCTGCCGCCGCCCGTCGCCCTGATGTCGGGACTGATGCCGCTCAAGAGCACCGGCGTGGACCAGTTCCGCGCGGCCCATCCGACGTACGACGGACGCGGCGTGTTGATCGCCATCCTCGACACCGGCATCGATCCCGGGGTGGATGGGCTCATCACCGCGAGCACCGGCGCGCCCAAGATCGTCGAGCTGCGCGACTTCTCCGGCGAAGGCGCGGTCGCGCTCACACCGGTGGCGCCCGCCGGGGACGGCACGGTGTCGGTGGGTGGACGGAAGCTCGCGGGCGCCGGCCGGATCGGCCGCCTCACGAGCGCCAGCACCTGGTACGCCGGCCTGCTGCGCGAGCTGCCGCTCGGCAAAGTTCCGGCGGCGGACTTGAACGGCGACGGCAACAATACGGACGTCTTCCCTGTGATCGTGGTGAAGGCGACGGACGGCTGGGTCGCGTTTGGTCAAGGCGACCGACGGTTGGGTCGCCTTCCTCGACACCAACCTGAACGGCTCGTTCGAAGACGAGATGCCCCTGCACGATTATCGCCAGGGGCGCGAGACGATCTCGCTCGGGACGAAACCGATCACCCTCGCCGCGAACTTCGACGAGGTGAACGGCGCGCCGGTGCTGGATTTCTTCTTCGACACCGGGGGACATGGGACCCATGTCGCGGGCATCGCCGCGGGGCACAACCTGTTCAACGTGACCGGCTTCGACGGCGTGGCGCCGGGAGCCCAGCTGCTCGGCCTCAAGATCGCCAACGCCGCGCGGGGCGGGATCTCGGTGACGGGCAGCATGCAGCGCGCGATGGAGTACGCCGCGCGCTACGCACAGCAGCGCAACATGCCGCTCGTCCTCAATTTGAGCTTCGGCGTCGGCAACGAGGTCGAAGGGCGCGCGGTGATCGACTCGATCGTGAACGCGTTCCTGCTCGCCCATCCCAACCTCGTGTTCACGATCAGTGCCGGCAACGACGGCCCCGGGCTGTCGACGGTGGGCTTCCCCGGCTCGGCCGACCTGGCGGTATCCGTCGGGGCCGCGTTCCCCGGCGCCTTCGCCCGGCCCGCGCAGCCAGGGACGCCGACGGCGGCGGACGTGATGGGGTGGTGGAGCTCGCGCGGCGGCGAGCTGGCGAAGCCCGACCTGGTGACCCCGGGCGTGGCGTTCTCTTCGGTGCCGCGGTGGGACACGGGCAACGAGATCAAGGGCGGCACAAGCATGGCGGCGCCCCACGCGGCGGGGCTCGCGGCGTGCCTCCTGTCGGCGATGCTGCAGGAGGGGCGCCGCGTGAGCGCCGCCGAAGTCACGCAAGCATTGCGCGCCTCCGCGACGCCGTTCCGGGGCGAGACGGTGCTCGACGACGGCGCGGGGCTGCCGCGGCTCGATGCCGGGTACCGCTGGCTGCTGGGAGGCCATCAGGGCTCCGCCTACCTGGTGCGCGCCCCGGGGGGAAGCGGCGCCTCCGCGGCGTTCCGTCGCGACGGTCTGGCAGGACCGGGTGACACGCTCCAGCTGTTCCGCGTGCGTCACGTCGCGGGCCTGCGCGCCGCGGAGTTCCTGCTCCACAGCAACGTGCCGTGGCTCTCGGCGCCCGCCACGGTTTCGGCCGGCGCGCGCGAGACCGAGATCCCGGTGACGTACCAAGCCGGCGCGTTTGGGGCGCCGGGCACCTACATCGGCGCGGTGACCGCGTGGAACCCCAGCGACTCACTGGCCGGGCCGCTCTTCACGCTCGCGAACACAGTGGTCGTACCGTATGACCTGACCGCAAAGCCGCTGTACGACGAGCGGCGCGCGATTGGCCCGGCCCACGTCCAGCGCTATTTCCTGCGGGTCGCCCAGCCCGGGGCGACGCTTCAAGCCACGGTGACCTTGCCCGATTCGGTCGAGCAGCGCGCCACCGCGCGGTTGTACGAGCCGAACGGCCAGCCGTTCCGCGACGGCGAGGAGGTCGCGCTCGGTCGTGCCGACCCCGGGACCGCGCGCTTCACCGTCCGGGCCGAGGACCTGGTGCCCGGCGTGTACGAGCTGGACGTGTTCGCCCCGCCGCTGACGGGCGTCACGGCGACAGCCCGTGCGGCGCTCGCCCCGGTGGATCTCGCCGAGGCGGGCGCTGGGGGAAGCCTCGAGGCGGCGAATCCCGGCACCGCGACGGCGACCGGCCGGGCGGTCGTGACGCTGGTCGGTGGCGAACGCGCGTTCGAGGTGACGGGCCGCGGCGTACCGGCCGAGACGCTGACGGTGCGGGTCCCCGAGTGGGCGGCGCGGGCGGTGATCGACGTCCAGATGCCGCGCGAGCAATGGAGTGTGTTCACCGACTTCGGCGTGACCGAATTCGATTCCACGGGGCAGCAGGTGGGGCAGGGGGCGATGAACTACGCGTTCGGACGGCACGGCTTCGACGTCCCGGCGGGTCTCAAGGGGCACCCGATGACGGTGGAGTTGTTTCCCGCGTTTGCGCGGGAGAGTGGCGCCCGGCCGTGGCGCACGCGGGTCCGGGTTCGATTCTTGTTGCGGCAGCCGACCACGGCGAGCGAAGGGACGCCGATCACGGTCGTCGCGGGCGGGCGGGCGGCCGTTCCCCTCGGCCGGACGCCGCTCGTGGCCGTGCCGCAAGGCTTCGCGCCGCTGGTGGAGCTTCGCATCCACGACGCGACGGGCCAGGGACTGGACGCGATCCGGCGGGTGGCGGCGCAGCCGTGACGTCGCGCCGCGGCCAGCCCACCGTGCGGATCGCCGCCGGTCAGGGCTTCTGGGGCGACTGGCTGGAGGCGCCGTACCGCCAGGTGACGGGCGGCCCGATCGATTACCTGATGATGGACTATCTGGCCGAGGTCACGATGTCCATCCTGCAGAAGCAGAAGTCGCGCGATCCGACGCTCGGCTACGCCACGGATTTTCTCCCGTCGATGGAGCGCATCCTCCCGGTCCTCGGTGCCCGGCGCATCAAGGTGACGGCGAACGCGGGCGGCGTGAACCCGCGCGCGTGCGCCGAGGCCGTCGCCGAGGCGGCGCGGCGGCTCGGCCTCGCGGGCAAGCTCCGCATCGGCGTGGTGACGGGGGACGATCTGTTGGGCCGGCTGGACGGGCTGCTCGCGCGCGGCCACGCGCTCAAGAACCTCGACACCGGCCGCTCCCTGCACGAGGTCCGGGACCGCGTGCTCTCCGCCAACGCGTATCTCGGCGCCTGGCCCGTCGCCGCGGCGCTGCGCCAGGGCGCGGACGTCGTGATCACCGGCCGCGTCACGGACACGGGCCTCACCCTCGCGCCGCTGATCCACGCCTTCGGGTGGCGCCCCGATGCGTGGGACCTGCTCGCCGCCGGGACGGTCGCCGGGCATACCATCGAGTGCGGTGCCCAGTGCTCGGGCGGCAATTGCCTCGTCGATTGGGAGAAGATCCCGGACTTGGCGAACGTGGGCTACCCCATCGTCGAGGCGCATCCCGACGGGACGTTCGAGGTCGCCAAGCATCCCGGCACGGGCGGCCGCATCACCGTCGGCGGCGTGACGGAGCAGCTCGTGTACGAGATGGGCGACCCCACGCAGTACATCACGCCCGACTGCATCGCGGATTTCACGACCATCCGCCTCGAGCAGGCGGGGCAAGACAGGGTTCGCGTGTCGGGCGTCCGGGGGCGTCCGGCGACCGATAAGCTCAAGGTGTCGATCGCGTATTTCTACGGCTACAAGGCCGTGGGGACGCTGGTCTACGCCTGGCCCGACGCGTACCGCAAGGCGCAGGCGGCCGACCGGGTGCTGCGCCGGCGGCTGCAAGACCTCCGCCTCAGCTTCGAGGCGATCCACACGGAGTTCGTCGGCGCCGATGCGACGCACGGATCGCTCGCACGGCCCGCTCGCGCGCCGGAGCGCCCCGCTCGATGCGCTGCCGGAGGTGCAGCTGCGGGTCGGCGTGCGCTCGGCCGACAAGCCCGCCGTCGAGCGCTTCACGCGCGAGATCGCCCCCCTGATCCTGAACGGGCCCCCCAGCGTCACCGGGTTCGCGGGTGGCCGACCGAAGCCGGAGGAGATCGTGGCCTACTGGCCCGCGCTCATCGACAAGCAGGTGGTGGAGCCATGCGTGGAAGTGGTGGACGTATGAGGCGACGGGGGGATGGAAGGACGGAAGGACGGAAGGGGCGGAGTCGCCGCGTCCGTCTCGTCGAGCTTGCCCATGCCCGGTCTGGGGACAAGGGCGACACCGCGAATGTGGGCCTCATCGCCCTCAAGCCACGGTACTATCCCATCCTCGTCGAGCAGGTCACCGCGGCGCGCGTGGCCCGCCACTTCCAAGGCATGATCACGGGGACGGTGGAGCGCTACGAGCTGCCCAACCTCCTGGCGCTGAACTTCCTCCTGCACGGGGCGCTCGACGGCGGGGGCACGATGTCGCTCAAGACCGACGCCCAGGGAAAGGTGTTCTCCACCGCGCTGCTGCGGCTGGAGATCGACATCGAGGTGCCCCGGTGAGCGATCGCGTGCTGACGGCGCTCGAGGCGGGGATCCTCACCGCGACGCTCAACCGCCCGGAGAAGCGCAATGCGATCGACGAGCCGATGATCGACGCCCTCCTCGCGATGCTTGAGCGTGCCGACCTGGACGCGGGGGTACGGGTGATCGCGCTGCGCGGGGCGGGGACGGATTTCTGCGCCGGGATGGACCTGAGCGAGCTCCTCGCGTCGGCCGACAAGACCGTCGCGGACAACCGGCGGGCGGCGCTGCACTTCGCCGAGATCTTCCTGCGGATGCGGCGGCTGCCGAAGCCCATCGCGGCGATTGTGCACGGCCGCGCGCTCGCCGGCGGCTGCGGGCTCGCGGCGGCCTGCGACCTGGTGCTGGCGGCGGAGTCGGCCCAGTTCGGCTACCCCGAGGTGCAGCGCGGCTTCGTGCCGGCGATCGTGATGACGCTGCTCAAGCGCACGGTAGGGGAGAAGGTCGCCTTCGATCTCGTAGCGACGGGCCGGATCGTCACCGCGAGCGAAGCGGCTGGGCTGGGATTCGTGTCCCGCGTGTACGAGGACTCGGACTTCGAGGAGCAAGCGGGGGAGGTGCTCCGCGCCCTGTCGACGGCGAGCGCTTCGGCGCTGGCGTTCACCAAGCAGCAGTTCTACGAGCTCGACGGGTTGCGCTTTGAAGACGGGATCCGGCTCGCCGCGGACGTAAACGCCGTGAGCCGCACCACGCCCGACTTCCGCGCCGCCCTTCAGGCGT
>QHTX01000033.1:0-10323 GCA_003220975.1 Gemmatimonadota bacterium
ACGACGACGCCCCACAGCGCCAGCAGCAGGCCCGCCCCCTCGCGGTTGCCGAGGATCAACGCCAGCGCGCCCGGTCCCCAGACCAGGCCGCTCCCCACCACGGGCAGGATGGCGAACACCATGGTCACCACGCCCCAGAAGACCGCGTTCGGGAGCCCCGTCACGAAGAAGCCCAGTCCCACGAGGACGCCTTGGATAGCGGCCGTCAGGCCGGTGCCGATGATGGTGGATGACGTGACGTCGCGGAAGCGCTGCCGCAGCTTTTCCGTGTTCTTCGCGGAGAAGGGGATGTAGGGCTGGACCGCCTGCCACGTCTCGTGCGGCCGGAGCAGCAGGTAGAACAGGCCGAACAGGGAGATGGTGAGATTGAGCGCGAGGCGCGTGGCGGTGCCGATCAAGCCGAACGCCGACGACCCGATCCATCCCACGACCCTCGCGCCGAGGTCGGCGAGGCGCGGTCCCAGGTCGATCCCGCCGAGCCGCAGCTCCTTGAGCCGGCCCAACAGCGGGCTCTGGATCACCCCGCCCGCGATGCCTTGCGCCTGGTTCACGATGAGACCGGCGAACGAGACCCCGGGCACGACGATCAGGAACAGCGCGAGCAGCACGACCACGGTCGCGGCGAGCTTCGGGCGCATCCGCATGGACAACCACTCGTGCACCGGCGCGAACACCGCGTACAGCACGGGGATGCCGATCAGTCCCGTAGCATAGGGCGTCAGCGCGATGACGAGGGCGACGCCGAGCAGCAGGACCAGCAGGGCGGCGCGTTGGTGATTGGTGTCGATCAGCGGCATGCGCTAGTCTAGGGCGGCCCAGTGGACCATGCAAGGCGGGCGTGACGGCACGTCCCCCTCTCCACGTGGTGGAGAGGGGGAGCGAGAGGGGGGGCGTGCGGTTACGGCGTCGGGCCCGCGACGACAATCTGGCCGCGGATCTCGCCGCCCGGGAAATCGCCGGGGCCGGTGTTGGTGGGCGGCACGCCGTCGTTCGTGTGGACGTTCGCGTACGCTCCACCGTCGCTCAGCGCGGCGACGAGATCGCTCAGCGGGTGGCCGGCGAGCGGCCCGATCAGGTTCGCGGCCGTGATGGTGCCGTGCGCCAGCACGCCGTCGGTCCTCCCACCGCCGGGCGCCACCGGCCCGAACAGGAACGCGACAATCGGGCCGTTCACGCCCGCCGGCGCCACGTGGATGTGCGCCATGAACACGTTGTCGATGTTGGAAGAGATCAACCGGTAGCGGAGCTCCGTACCGTCATCGCTGAGCTGCAGCTTGATCTGGCCGACGCCGCGAGTCTCATGCGCGGGCACCTCGTTCGCGCCGGTGAGATGAGCGACGAAGTTCTTCGGGGCGGGCGCCTGGTCGGCCTCCATGCGCAGCGCCAAGGAGCTGCGTGGGTCAGTGGGTGGAGTGCGGTCGCAGCCTGCCGCGACCATCGAGACGAACGCGAGGGTACCGGGAACGGTGAAGCGGCGCATGGAGACCTCCTGGGTGGCGCCCGCGTTGAGTGTACCTGCGCGGCGGGGGGTGGCAAGGCGACGCGACCGCCTTCATGAACTCCTTACATTTGGTGGACACCAACAAGGGGCAGTCGCGGAATGAGAATCGCCCTGTTCGGCGCCGGCGGGATGATCGGGCGGCGCATTCTCGAGGAGGCACTGCGGCGCGGCCACGAAGTGACGGCGGTCGTGCGCGACCCAACGCGCTTCTCTGGGGCCGCCGACCGCGTGGCTGTGGTGCAGGGCGACGTCGTCGATGCGGCGAGCGTGGCCGCCGCGGTGCGCGGGCACGACGCGGTGATCAGTGCCGTCGGCCCGGCGCACACGCCCGACGCGCGCCCCCAGATGCTGGGCGATGCGGCCCGCGCCCTCATCGCCGGCATGCCGCGCGCCAGCGTGCGGCGGCTGCTCGTCGTCGGCGGGGCAGGGAGCCTCGAGGTCCGGCCCGGGGTGCAGCTCGTGGACACCCCGGAGTTCCCGGCGGCCTGGCGACCGGTTGCCCTGGCGCACCGCGATGCGCTGGCGCTGTACCACGCGGCGCCGCCGGGGCTCGACTGGACCTACTTCAGTCCTGCCGCCGTGATCGAGCCCGGGAAGCGGACCGGCACCTACCGCACGGGTCGCGACCAGCTTCTGACCGACAGGCTGCGCAAGAGTCGTATCTCTGCCGAAGACTTCGCGGTGGCGCTGCTCGACGAGCTGGAGCGCCCGGCCCACGTTTGCCAGCGGATCACGGTCGCATACTGAGCCCCCGCCCCCAGGCGCGCGCCCGGCGCTGTTGCGCTGTCGCGACATTGAAACGGCTGGTAGCACTGGTTCTCACACCCGCACCCGCCCCACCCGCAGCGCCAGCGGCCAGCGGACCGTACGCGTTGCGCCCGCGGGCTGCCATACGCCCTCGAGCTCCCGTCGGAACTCGGCGAGCGGGGCAGGGCCCCGCGCGCGCTCCAGCGCCCGCACCGCCGACACGGTCTCCACGTATCCCACGACGTTGGCGAAGGTCCACTCCGCCCGGATCTCGAGCGGCGGCGCGGTGATCTCCTCGAAGGGGAAGGGCAGCGACCGGTAGCCGTCATCGACGTACCGGCGCTCCGGCGGCCAATAGGGTCCGAGCACGGCGGAGAAAAAGTGCTGGACGAGCGGAGCCGCATCATCGTCCACCTGCACCAGCCCGTAGGTCACGAGCGCCAGAACCCCTGCGGGTCGCGCCACGCGCCTCACCTCGGCATAGTAGCGGGCCAGGTCGAACCAATGCACCGCCTGGGCGGCCACGGCGAGATCGACCGCGCCGTTCGGCAAGCCGCTCGTCTCAGCGGGCGCACAGCGGTACCCGACCTTGGGATGCGGCGCCGCCTGGGCGACCTGCTCGGCGCTCGCGTCGGTCGCGATCACGCGCGCGAAGCGGTCGGCCAGGAGGACGGAGAGCTGCCCCGAGCCGCACCCGCCATCCCACGCCAGGTCGCGGCCCGGGGCCACATCCGCCAGGAAGTCCACGAGCGCGCGGGGATAGACCGGACGATGTGCCGCATACGCCGCGGCGCGCTCCGAGAAGTGGTCCTTGAAGCCGGTCACAGCTCGAGGTCCCACGTCTGTCCGATCAGGTCGCGTCCGAAACTGTGGTGCGGCTCTTCGTGCACGAGCTGAAATCCGGCCCGCTCGTAAATGTGCCGGGCCGCGTCGAGCACGCTGTTGGTCCACAGCGTCATTTTGCCATAGCCGGCCTGACGGGCGAACCCGATGCATTCGTCCACCAGACGGTGGCCGATGCCCAGCCCCCGCGCTCGCGGCTCGACCAGGAGCAACCGCAGCCGCGCCACCGTGTCCGACTCCCTCACCAGAAACACGGAGCCGACGTTCTGGCCGTCCCGCTCGGCGATCCAGCAGCGCTCCCGCTTCGGGTCGTACTGCTTGATGAACTTGGCGACGATCTCGGCGACGAGCGCCTCGAATTGCTCGTCCCAGCCGTACTCCTGCGCGTACAGCTCGCCGTGGCGCTGCACCACCCAGCCCATGTCGCCGGGCCGGTGCGGGCGGAGCACGTACGGGACGCGCCGCTCGGGCCCGGCGCCGAGCAGCGCGGTGATCGCCGCCATCGCGGCGACGAGCCGGTACTGCTCCGCGCCCGGGAGCCGCTCGAGCAGCACGCCGACGTCGGCGCGCGACGCGGCGTCGAGCCGGGCGAACGCCCGCCGCCCAGCGGCGGTGAGGCGCACGAGGCTCTGCCGGGCGTCGCGGGTCGCGGGCTTCCGGTCGATGAGGCGGTGCTGCACGAACCCGCGCAAGATGCGACTCAGATACCCCGCGTCGAGGCCCAGCTCCCGGCGCAACTCCGTCGCCGTCGTCTCGTCGCGCTGCGCCAGCTCGTACAGTACGCGCGCCGCGGTGAGCGAGAACGGGCTGTGCAGGAACCGTTCGTCGAGCAGGCCGATCTGCTTCGTGTAGAACCGATTGAAGCGCCGCACCACCGCGACGCGCTGCTCCAGGTCGGTGGCCGCCATGGTGAATCCTAAGATCCGCCAGATACTTGACTCTGTCAAGTATCTGGCGACACCACGGCGCGATCCTGATTACCTCCAGGCGGCCCCGCTCTAGAGGCCCCCGAGAAACCCGAGCAGCGTAGCCCGCTGCCGATCGGACAGTTTCAGGAAGCGGTCGCGCGCGCCGGCGGCTTCTCCCGCGTGCAGGCGGATGGCTTCGTCGATGGAGGAAGCGCGGCCGTCGTGCAGGAACGTCGCCTTGAACCGCAGGCCCATCAGCGGCTCGGTGCGGAACTCGGCCGGAGTCGCCTGCCCAAGGCAGATGTCGGCCAGGTCGGGACCCATGTCGTGCAGCAGCAGGTCGGTGTAGGCGTCCACGTACTTGTGACTCAGCACCCGCACGGGATTGTCCCCGGTGCGTAGGCGCGGCACGTGGCAGCCATCGCATCCGATGCGCGAGAAGACCTGCTGGCCGCCCATCCGGATGACCGGGTTCCCGACCGGCTCCGGCGGGGCGAGGAGTTGTGAGAAGGTGACGGCGGCGTCGAGCTGTTCCTGGGTCAGCTCCGGGTCGGCGGTCGGGTCGACGCCGGCGGGCAGGGGCGCGCCCCCGACGGTCTGCTCGGTGGGGAGCGCGGGGTTCGTGATCCCCATCTCCATGACGAAGGCCTGCGCGACGAATTCGCGCAACGTGGGGACCTGTGCCTTCCGGCCGAACCGGCCGATGCGCCCGTCCGCCGTGCGGTTGGGGCGGCCCGAGATGCCATCGCCATCGCGGTCGTCGGGGTCCGCGTGCGCCAGGATCTCCGTGTCCGGCACCGCATCGAGCAACCCGAACCCTAGGATGGACGCGATTCCGAGCGCGGCCTGCAGCGCGGGCGTCACCTGTTTCTGGAACACCGGCCCCCCCTTGTCACCGAGCTCATCGCACACGCCGCCCCGGTATGCGGTCGCGTGGACCTCCACGTCTTCTCCCGCCTCCTCGGGATCGGCGGAGCCGGTACCGCCGACGACCGGCTCCTCGTGGCATCCCGCGCAGGCGGTGGAGTTGAAGAGCGGCCCCAGTCCCGTCTCCGGCGTGAAGACGGTCTGGAACACGACGCTGCCGCGCGCGAAGCGCTGTTGCTCGTCGGGGGTCAAAAGGCGCAGCGGGCCGCCGAGCTCCGCCGGCATGGAGGCGAGGACCTTCCCGAGGAGGAACGTCGTCCCCGTGGGCGGCTCCTGATCGCAGGCCGTGACGAGGACGATGAATAGGGGCGCCCACCGTGCGTGAGGGGACATCTAGCCTCCCATGGCGCGGGCGCGCGTTGTCGCAGGGTCGCGCGATCACAATGGCACACTGAGGGATGCGCCGGCGGTGATGGAGGGCACGAGCACGCCGGTCGCCCGTCGGCCAGGAACACGACACGCGAAGCACGAGCCCCGCAGCGGAGGCCGCTGCGGGGCTCGGTATAGGGACGTCGCTCGGGAAGCGCTACGCGCTCTTGGCAGCGCTGTCCTGCCGGAGTTGCGCGACGGCGGCCCGCACGCGGTCGGTGATCTCCCGCTCTTCCCGTAGCGTGGCGATGAGCGCCTCCGCCTGCTTGGCGTGGAACTCGAGCGATCCGGCCTGCTCCATCACCTGGTCGAGCAGCGCCTTCTGGCCGTGGAGCGCTTCGAAGCTGGACTGGACGTCGGCCAGCAGCGCCTCGACGCGACCGAGCCGCTCTTCGGCTTGCTCCACCTGCCGCTTCCGATGGTCCAGGCCGTTGGCGGCGTCGTGCACGTGGGTCACGAGGCCCAGCACGTTCTCGAGCATGGCGCGCGTCTGGGTCACCTCTTCCTTCGCGGCGGCGATGGAGCGCACGTCGTCCACCGTGCGCTCGGCCACCTCGAACAGACGATGCATGTCCGCCTGGAGCGCGTCGATGGTCGCCTGCCGCTGCGACACCTGCTCGAGCGCGCGCGTGAGGTGCGATTCGACCGCCTCCCACTTGGCGAGCCGCTCCTCGAACTGGGCCATCCGCTTCTGGGCGAAGCGCAGGTTCCCGGCGCGGCTGTCGAGCTCGTCGAGCGTCGCCGTGAGCTCGATCAGGCGTCCGTCGGCGGTCGCCAGTGCCCCGGTCAGCTGCCCGGTACGGTCCTCCAGCTGTTGCGCGGCGGCGGCGGCCTGCTCCCGCACCTGCGACGCTTGGCCGAGGTGCTCCGTCGCCTTGTCGAGCGCGGCCTGCTTGAGCTCCAGCTCCTGGCCGAGGGCCCGCGTGCGCTCCGCGAGGCTCTCGAGATTCTGCGCCCGGGCCTCGAGGGACGACACCGCGGCGTCCACGTCGACGACGCGCCGCTCCGCCCGCTCGACGGTGGCCACGGCCGCGGGGACCAGCTTCTCGATCCTCGCCGCCTCGTCGGCGTGCGCGTTCAGCGTCTGGAACCGCTCATCGGCGCCGTCCATCCGAGCCAGCAACCCGCGGGTCCGCTCCTCCAGCTGGCCTCCCAGCACAGCGGTCTCGGAGAGCCGCTTGTTGAGGTCCTCGACCAGCTGGCGCCGCGCCTCGATCTGCGCCATCGACTGGGACAGCCGGTCGGCTTCGGCCCGCACCAGCACGACCGTCGGCTTCATCTCCTCGACGGCGGCGAGCTCGGCGCGCAGCGCATTCAGCGACTCGGTGGCGCTGGCGAGCCACGCCTTCGTGCCCGCCTGGCCCTCGCGCACGCGGGCCATCTCGCTCTCCGCCACCTGCACCTGCTCGATGGCGCCCTTGACGGCCTCGTGCGTGCCCTTGAGGCTCGCGACGTCCTGCAACACCGCCGTGACCGTGGGTTGCGCCTTTTCGAGCCGCGCCACGCGCTGCGTCATGTCTTCGACCGTTTCGCCGAGTCGCCCGGCGTTCGCCTCCACCGCCTGCATCCGCTCGGCCTGCGTCTCGAGCTGCGCGACATGCTCCGCGATGCCGCCGAGCTGCGTCACCAGTCCGTCGGCCCGCGAGCGCACGTCCGTGATGGTGCGGCTCGACTCGTCGAGCGACCGGACGCGCGCTTCCATGTCGGTGAGCCCGCCCCGGAGGTCGAGGATCCGCTGGCCGACGGCGTCGAGCCCCTGATTCTCGAGCTCGAAGCGCTTGACCGTGCGCTGCACCTCGTCCCGCAGCGCGGCGAGGCGACCGCGCAGCTCCTCGTCGGCCCGCTTCGCTTCGTCGTGGCGGGCGCTGATCTCCTCCGTGCGCTCCAACACGTCGCCGTGGATCGCCTTGAGGTCGTTGACCTTCGCCTCCAGCTCACCCAGGCCCTTGGCACTGTCCTCGTGCTTGCGGATCTTCGCGTCGATCTCGCGCATGAGGTCGTGGAGATGGGCCAGCTGGCCGGTGGCACGCTCGACGACCTCGCGCTGCTGCTCGAGTGCGGCGACCTTCTGGGTCACGGCGTCGGCGAGCGCCTTGAGGGTGCCGAGCTGGCGCTTGGTCTGCACCGCGTCGGTCGCGGCCTGGGTCAGATCCTTGAGGGTCTGCCCGAGAGCGGTCACGCGCGATTCGGTCGTCGCGACGCCGCCCTGGACCTGCTGCTGCCGCTCTTCGAACGCGTTGAGGCGCGTGGCGACCCCCTCCCCGGCCCGGCGCAGCTCCTCCTGGCGCTCCCGCACCCGGTCGAACCCCTGAGTGATGTCGCGCACTTCGGCCGTCAGCTTGTCCGCGTCCATGCGCAGTGACTTGAACCCACCACCCAGCTCGAGGAAGCCGGTGAGATCGTTCTTCAGGGCGAGGGCCTGCTCGAGGGTGCCGCGCAGCTCTTCGATCTCGCCGCGCAGCCGCTTGGCGTCCTCCGACGTGTGCGTGAGCTGCGTCTCGGTGCGCCGCTGCACCTTCGAGACCGCTTCGGTCTGTTCGTCGAGCGTGGCCAGCACCGGGACGAGCCGCTCCAGCGACTTGACGCGCGCCTGCAGCTCGCTCACCGTCTTCTGGGCGTCCGTGAGCGGCTGGGTGAGCTGAGTCAGATTCTGCGCGGAGTCCCGCGCGGCGTTCGTCAGCGCTTCGAACGCAACCCGCTCCCGCTGCATCTGGGCGAGAATGGAACGGAGCTCGGCGGGGAGCTGCTCCGTCGTGACGTCGTGCCCGAAGAGCTTCCAGGCGGCCATGGTGAGTCCTCACAAAAAAAGAAGTGGGGGCTCCCCCCCTGCGCTGGCGTGGGAGCCCGAAGCGGCGTCAGTGGCGGGGCAGTGTCCGGCAACCGTCGTGCCGGGCGGGGCGCTACGTGTTTAGCTCAGGCGGGACAGCGGGTTACGAACGTGCGTGACGAACGGGGGGCCGGGCCTGGCCCTCGTCTCCCGCGGGATGCGTTGCAGAATCCGGCGACGTCGTGTGACCCGGCGCGACGTGACGCCCGTCACGCGCGATCACCGTCACGAACGCGGCGAACACGCGGGGGGACCACCACCCCCGGCAGCGGGTCATCTCGGCGAGCGCCTGGGCGGGCGGCAACGCCGGTTGATGGGCTCGGGCCGTGGTCAGCGCGTCCCAGACGTCGAGGATCCCCACGATCTGCGCGGCTAGCGGAATCTCATCGCCCTTGAGCCGATCGGGGTAGCCGCTTCCGTCGTACCGCTCGTGATGCCAGCGGATGATGGGCTTCAGGTCCCACGGGAACTCCACGTTCGCCAACAGCTCGATGCCCCAGATCGGGTGCATCTCGACCAGCTCACGCTCCTCGCGCGTGAAGGGGCCGGGCTTGCGGAGGATCTCGTGCGGCACGCGCACCTTCCCCACGTCGTGGAGGTAGGCGCCGAGCAGGACGGTGGTCTCGTCCTCTTCGGCGAGGCCCAGCGCCCGGGCCATGGCCACCGCGTGTTGGGCCACGCGCTCGCAGTGGCCGAACGTGTAGCTGTCGCTCGATTCGATCGATTGGCCCCACGCGCGCACCAGCGCCAGGTAGGTGCCCTCGAGCTCGGCCACCTTGCCGCCCACGTGGACCAGGTCTACCCGGGCGTCCAGCCGGCGGAACAGGCGGTACGCGGTGTTGAGCAGGCGGAGCGCGTCCTGGTTGCGGCCCATGCCCTGGTACAGCAGGGCCAGCTCGCGGGCGGCCTCCGCCTCGTTCAGCACGGAGCCCGCGCTGGCGGCCAGCTCGATCGCTGACCGGAGGCGGGACTCGGCGAGGGCGAGGCGCCCCGTCTCGCGGTACACGACGCCGATCACGCGATACGCGTTCGCTTTGGCGCCGCGCGCACCCAGCTGATCGAACAGCGCGAGGGCCGCTTCGGCGTTCTGGCGCGCGTTCTCGAACCGCTGCCGCGCCGCGTCCACTTCGGCCTGATTGACCAGGCACAGGGCCTGGAGGTGGGCGTCGCCGGCGCGCTCGGCGATCGCGCGGCTCTCCCCGAAGTAGCGGTCCGCCTCATCGAACAGCTCCCGGTCCGCACTCACCATTCCCAGGTTGTGATAGGCGATGGCGCACCCTTGCGCGTCCCGCGAGCCGCGGTACGCCTCGAGCGAGCGGGCGTAGCGCGTGATCGCCTCCTCGAGGTCGCCCTGGATGTTCGCGAGAATGCCCAGGTTCTGCTCGACGCGCGCGCGCAGCTGCGGGTTCATGCCGCCGAGCTCGAGCGCCTGCAGGAACGAAGTGCGGGCGTCCTCCATGGACCCGGTCGCCAGGTCCAGCCCGCCGAGGGTGTTGAGCGCCTCCGCCGCGAGGATCTCGTTGCCGATCTGCTGCGCCACCTCGTAGCTGCGGTGGCACAGCGCGCGCGCCCGCGCGGCCTCGTCCCGATGTTGCCGCAGCACCGCGAGACGCCGCAGGGCTTCGGCCAGCACCGTGCGCTCACCGCTGCGCTCCGCGGCGGTGATGGCGGACTCGTAGCCCTGGATCGCTTCGGGCATGCAGCCCGCGCGCTCGCGCTCGCGCGCCTCGTGCAGCAGATCCGCGCTACGCCTCATCCCCTCGAGCGGACGCGGGTCGGCCGGGCCGATCACGCGCACGTCACCAAGCGATCGCATAATCGGAGAAGTGCTGGAGCTGCGCGCTGACCGTTTGCGCAGCCACGTCGTCCTGCGACGCCAGGAGCTCGAGGATCGCCAGCGCGTCGCTCGTGTAGGCGATCTGCTTGGCCTGCGAGGTCGCGGTGCAGTTCGCATAGCTCATCGTGAGCGATGCGGGCTGATTGAAGGTCAGTCCCTGTGGCTGGAATTGCACCCGATTCACCGTGTCCGCCGGTGCCACCGCCGTGATCGTGACCGTGTCGTTCAGCGCGCCCGGCGGGATGGTCAGCGTGTGCGGGCCCACGTAAATCGTGCCGCCCGAGTCTCCGATGGTCTGTGTCGCGGAGTCGGCGGCGAGCGGAGAACACGTGAGGAGGCTCGCAGCCTTGTTGGCCGTCTGAAC
>QHTX01000033.1:10355-10837 GCA_003220975.1 Gemmatimonadota bacterium
CCGCAGCTCAGGGCGGCCGCCGCGGCCCCCGCGAGCAGGACGAAACCCAAGAGACGCGTCGCCTTCATGAACTGGTCCTCCTCTTTTCCAGCAGGAGCCCCGGGGGAGTGGCGCGAGATGCCACCGCCGTCGCGGCCGCGCCCCCTTCCGGAGCTTGGGCTACGCCTCCGTTGAAACGGCGCACCCATGCGTAGCCGGGCTCCGGGTT
The DNA here is from genome assembly GCA_003220975.1 of Gemmatimonadota bacterium. Taxonomy (GTDB): domain Bacteria; phylum Gemmatimonadota; class Gemmatimonadetes; order Gemmatimonadales; family GWC2-71-9; genus AG41. Next base: position 10,564 of record QHTX01000033.1, read on the forward strand.
GCCGTGTCGAACCGCGGCGCTGGCGCGGGCCAGCAGCTCCACGGGATCCATGGGTGTATAGGTGAGGTTAGCGACGGCGTCGTAGCCGACCTTGAGCGCCGAACCGCGTGTGAGCAGGGTGCCGCTACCCAACGAGTCGTGCAGGGCGCCGGTGCCGCGGTGTGCGAGCTTCACCGCGCCGGCGTGGTCGGTCGCGGGCGCCAGCACGGCGAACTCGCCCGGCCCGAGCGCCCCCACGACGTCGGAGGCCCGTGCGGTGTGCAACAAGAGCCCG
>QHTX01000033.1:10924-12800 GCA_003220975.1 Gemmatimonadota bacterium
ACTGTGCAGTCCGGTCGCCGGGTCGATCAGGCCCTCCGCGAACGCGACGTCGATGTTCCGCTTCGCCTGGACGTAGGTTTGCAGCTTGAGCGCGACCTCCTCAGGATCGCCCGGGTGGCGGACGAAGTCCCAGGCACCGGCCCGCAGCGCCGCCACGCGCTGCTCAGGGGTCGGCTTGTCGGTTGCGATGATGAGGATCGGGACGTTGTGGCCGATGCGCAGGTCGGCATGCAGCAGCCGGGAAGCGTCGATCCCCGTCATGTCCGGAAGGTCGGCCGCGAGCATGATCGCGTCCGGCTGGAAGTTGCGCGCCCACTCCACCGCCAGCGCCCCCGTCTGCACCTGCACGACGGCGTACCGCCGGCGCTCGAGCGCGCCGACGAGCGGGTGCTCCTCGACGGACGCGATCAGGACGATGGGCGGTGCGCCAGGGGCGATGGCCATGGGAACCGTGTCGCAGACTGGCAACAAGCGGGCCGGGAGCGCGGCGGGTGGGGCGCTGCGGCAACTCGCTTGGACACAGGGGGTTTCCGTGGCGGGCACGGCGCGATGCGCCGACGCAACAGCACCATTCTGGGGCGCGACGCGCGTCGCTGCTGCCCTAACTCGCGACCAAGTTGGTCCTGCTCGCCGCCTTGCAACCCGCGCTCGGATGATGCATGCTGGGGGCGCGGGCGGTGATCCACGCCCAACCTCGGCGGCCCTTCCCCAGCAAGGGCCCTCGTGAGGCAAAGGGGGGCGGACTCCCGGATCGGCATCGAGGCAACCTTTGCGTCGCCGCGGGGCGTCGCTGCCGGGGGGCGTGTGACCCGTGGCCCGACCAAAGGACGGACACGATGCCGACCAATAAGGATTTCAAGCGCTTGGTGCGCGCGCGCATGCAGAAGACGGGCGAAGCCTACACCGCCGCCCGCGCCCATCTCCTCCAGAAGAAGCAAGCGTCCCGACCCGTCGACTACGCCAGGCTCGCCGGTATGATGACCGACGCGGCGCTCAAGGCGAGGACGGGGTGCACTTGGGAGCGCTGGGTGAAGGCGCTCGATCGCGTCGCGGCGCACGCCTGGCCGCACCGGGAGATCGCCCATTACGTGCATGAGAAGTACAAAGTGCCGGGCTGGTGGGCCCAGACTGTCACCGTGGGCTACGAGCGGATCAAGGGCCTGCGCGCCATCGGGCAGCGTCGTGGCGGGGGCTTCGAGGCGACCAAGAGCAAGACGTTTGCGGTGCCGCTGGCGCGGCTGTACCGCGCGTGGTCCGATGCCCGCACGCGGGCGCGCTGGTTGGCGGACGTGGACTTGACGATCCGGACCGCGACCCCTTACAAGTCGATGCGGATCACCTGGCCCGACAAGACGCCGGTCGCGGTGGGCTTCATCGACAAAGGGCCCAGGAAAAGCCAGGTGGCGATTCAGCACGAGAAGCTGCCGGACAAGGCGGCCGCGACCCGGCTGAAGCAATACTGGGAGCAGCGGCTGGCGGGACTGCGAGAGGTGCTGGCGCCGGCGCGCTGAACGGAACAAGGGCCAGCTCGATTCGGGCTGGCCCTTGAGGCGTGCCCGGTCCGGCTGCTAGGGCAGCGGCAGTCCGCTCGGTACGCTGCCGGGCACGAGGGCGCTGAGGTCTCGCGCCGCCGGATCGGTGAGCGACTTGAGGAACGCGACGATGTCGCCCTGTTCTGCGTCGGTGAGGGCCAGCGGCCGCTGTAGCCGGAAGTCCAGCCGCGACAGCACCGAGTCAATGGTCGCGGCATCGCCGTGATACTGGTCGCGCAGGGCCGGGGCGAGCTGGGAAACGTCGAAGGTCCGGAGCGCGGTCGGCACGTCGTTGTAATGACGCACGACGGCCGCGAGCGTGGCATAGGCCCCGTCGTGGAAGT
>QHTX01000033.1:12892-14156 GCA_003220975.1 Gemmatimonadota bacterium
AGCGGTAGAACTGGTTGTTCGCCAGGTTGCCGCGGCCGAAGTCGAGCGGCGCCCCCGCCCCGGTGCCTGGACCGAGCTGCGGTGCGCCGGTGTTCGCGAAGCTCTGCCCGCCGAGGAACGGCCCGTTGTGGCAGCTCGCGCATACGGCCTTCTCGAAGAACAGCAACGCGCCGCGCTTCTCCTGGGGCGTCAGGGCGCCGTCGTCCCGGGCGAGGTAGCGGTCGAACGGGGAGTTCGTCTTCGTGAAGGCCTGCATCTGGAAGGCAGCGATCGCGGTGGCGGCGTGCTGGAAACCCAGTTGGTTCGTCGACACGCCGGGAAAGGCCGCGTTGAACAGCGTCACGTATTGGGGGATCGCGAGGAGCCGCTGCATGACGGCGCGCCAGATCTGGGTGAACTGGGTGTCGGCGAGCTGCGCGAGCTCGTTCTGGTTCCCGAGTACATCCAGGTCGCCCGGAGCGCCGCGCATCTCCACGCGGTTCAGGACGGGCAGCATCGCCTGCGCGGCGAGAATGTTGGGCAGGCCGGGGGGGAGGGGCACGCTGTCCGGCCCCGACACGACGGCGCCTCCGGGCCCGAACTTGAAGACGCGGCCGTCGCAGAACACGTAGGGCAACCCCAGGCCGGCGTTGATCATGCACGGGATGGGCCGGCCCAACGGCCAGTCCGTCGTGGCGTTACCGCTCGACGGCGGCGTCGTCGCCGCCATGCTGCACCGGCGCGTGGCAGGTCGCGCAGGCGATGTCGCGGTTGCCGCTGAGGATCTTGTCGAACATCAGGGCCTGGCCGAGCGCCACGAGCGCGGGGTCCTGGGGCGGCATCGCCCCGATCGGTATGACGCCCCAGCGTGAGAGGTCCTGGCGCAGCTGCGCGTCGATCGCGGGCGGCAGTCCTTCCGGAGGCGTCATTTCGTCGCAGCCGCCGAGCAACGCGAGGGAGGCAACGCAGATCGTTCCAACGAGGCGTGTCATCGCGCATCTCCTCCTTTCCGCTCAGCGGAGCGGGAGCGACACCGACACCTGGTGGGTGAAGGTGCTGACTCCCGTGAGGTTGAGGGGTCCGCTCGGCGCGACCAGGATGCCGGCGGCGACGACGCCGCCGTCGAGCGGTAACGCCACGACGGACTGGCCGTTGGGCCGGCCCATCCCGTGCATGACCTGCCCGCGGTAGCGGACCTGGAACTCCGGGAAGCGGAGGCTCAGGCCCCACGTCGGTGTCCACTCGACCCATCCCTCGTCGAGCGTGCGCCCGATGAGCTGGACGT
>QHTX01000034.1:0-433 GCA_003220975.1 Gemmatimonadota bacterium
CCAGAACCGCGAGAAATTCCAGCTAGGCACAGCCCGCCGGCCGCGTGGTGTGACCTTGCCGTGTGGCGTGGGTCCTCTTGTAAGATGGCGGTGCTGTCTGAAACTCCGACTGAGGAACTCGAGCCATGCAAGCACGCACGACAGCCAGAGATAAGACGTCCACCCCTGCACCCTCCTCCTCGTTCGCACCGCTCGGTCAAGCCGTGCTGGAAAGCTTCAGCGAGGGCGTCGTCGTCTTCGACGCGTATGGTCGGATGCTGTACGCCAACCAACGGGCCCGTCGCGTCATCGACGCGCTCGATGGGAACGGCGGCGGGCGTCGCGGCGAAGGTCTGCGCGAGCGGCTCATCGCGTTCGGCGGCCGCGGTCGGTCGCTGAAACAGGGATCGCTGGAGCTCGGCGAGGCGGTGTTCCTCCCGGACGGCGACCACGT
>QHTX01000034.1:451-5966 GCA_003220975.1 Gemmatimonadota bacterium
CACTCTCGAGAGCACCCACGGGAAGCTGGCCGAGACGGCGCGCCGCCTCGGGATCAGCCGCACCACGCTGTGGCGTCGGCTGCGGGCCTACGGGTTGCGACCGAACGGGCACGGAGGGCGCGGCACCACTCCGCGCACCTAGCGCCCAGGCTCGGGCCGCCTCAGCTTCCCGGTCGGGTCACGCCCCGGGAAGCCATGCCCGCCAAGCCATTCATCATCGAGGATTACGTCCGCTGGTCCGACGTGGACTTCGCGGGGATCATCTTCTACGGCTCCTACGTCCGCTTCTTCGAGATCGCGGAGACCGAGCTGTTCCGCGCGTGCGGGCTCGCCTACGCGCAGGTATTCGATCGCTACGACATTTTCCTGCCGCGCAAGGTCGTCCACAGCGAGTTCTACTGGCCGGCGCGACTCGACGACCGGCTGCGGGTCGCGACGTACGTGGGACGCGTGGGCACCAGGTCGCTGATGCTGAACTTCGACGTGCTGCGCGACGACCCCACGTCGCTCGGTGCCGCAGGGTGGATGGTGCTGGTGTGCGTGGACCGCAAACGGCTCAAGCCGCGGCCGTTGCCCGCGGGGCTCGTGGCCGCGCTCGCCCCGCACACCCTGTCCTCCGACGCGGCGCGTGCCTCGCTCGGGGTGGCCTCTCCAACGGCGGCACGCTCGCCCCAGTCCTCCTGAAGCGCTTCCCCGACCCCCGACTCCTCGCTCTCCTCGCGGCCGGCGCCGCATGCGGGCGCGCACCCGCCGCCTCCGGCGGGGTCCGCGCCGTCGTCATTCGGCCGCCCAGGGACACGGTACGGTTCGAGGTTCCCGCGAGCGCCGACCGCTGCGACGCCGCGGGAATGGGAGGCGTCGTGTTGCACGGCGCGAGCGACGGGAACGGGGTGATCGTGTGGCTGCGCCAGCGCGACTCGTTTCCGAACGGCGACTGGCCGGTGCTGCAGCGCGGCGATACCGCGGCGGCGCGCGGCGCGATCGTCGCCGCGCGCTTCATGATCGGCGAGGTGGCGCACGGCGTGCCGCTCGACAGCGGAACCGTGACGGTGACGCTGGAAGGCGGCGGCGTGATCTCGGCGCACGCGCGGGGCTCGGGACTCGAGCTGGCCGCCGCCGGGCGCGTCACCGTCGACGCCGCGTTCGCTGCGGTGCCGCTCGGGGCGGACCCGGTGCCGTGCGGGATGCAGCCGTGACCGTGTAGATTGGTCTCGTGGAGCAGACCTACTTCCGGCGGGGCTTCGGCCTCAAAGACCACATCGAGGGTGCGCTCGCGGCCGACTACCACAGCCGCGTGGTCGACCGGATCCGGGGGCACGGATACACGCTGTCGCTGGGCGACCTCACCTTCAAGCTGGCCCGCGAGTTCGGGTTCTGCTATGGCGTGGATCGCGCCGTCGAGTACGCCTACGAGACCCGCACCAAGTTCCCCGACAAGCGGATCTTCCTGGTCGGCGAGATCATCCACAATCCTCACGTCAACCGGAAGCTGCACGGCATGGGGGTGGAGTTCCTCCACCGGCCGGAGGCTGGGGACTTCGATTTCAGCGCGGTCACGCCCAACGACGTCGTCCTCCTGCCCGCCTTCGGCGTCACGGTACAGGACTTCGAGCGGCTGCGGGCCATGGGCTGCGTGCTCGTCGACACGACCTGCGGCTCGGTGCTGAACGTGTGGAAGCGGGTCGAGTCGTACGCGAAGGACGGCTTCACGGCGATCATCCACGGCAAGTCATACCACGAGGAGACGAAGGCGACGTCGAGTCAGGTGACGAAGTATCCCGGCGGGCGGTACCTCGTGGTGCGCGACATGTCCGAGGCGCGGGAGGTCTGCGACTTCATCGAGGGAGCAGGGAGCAGGGAGCCGTTGCTGCAGCAGTTCGCCGGGAAGATGTCTCCCGGTTTCGATCCCGCTCGCGATCTCGTGCGCGTCGGCGTGGCGAACCAGACGACGATGCTCTCGGGGGAGTCGCTCGCCATCGCCGCCGAGCTGCGGAAGAGTATGGCGCGGCGCTACGGGGAGGCCGCCCTGCCCGAGCACTTCCGCACGTTCGACACCATCTGCTCGGCGACCCAGGACCGGCAGGACGCGGTCCTGCGGCTGATCGCCGAGCCGCTCGACCTGATGGTAGTGATCGGCGGGTACAACTCGAGCAACACGACGCACCTCGCCGCGATCTGCCAGGAGAAGGTGCCCACCTACCACATCGAGGATGCGGCCTGCATCGCTCCGGAAGAGGGGACGATCCGGTTTCGCCCGGTCGGGGCGAAGGAGGAGCAACGCCGCGCGGCGTGGCTCCCGGCGGGTCCCGTGACGATCGGGGTCACGGCCGGCGCCTCGACGCCCAACAACAAGATCGGCGAGACCATCGAGCGGATTGCCGCGATGCGCGGGCTGGCGCTCGAGCCGGTCGGCGGGGCCTAGCGCCCGATCGATCTGCCGAGCCCCTAGGCTTCGGGGTATATTTGGTCCCATGCCGCTGTCGGGTTTCCATCCCGCCATCGCCCGCTGGTTCACCGACCGGTTCGCCGAGCCGACCGAGCCGCAGCGCCGTGCCTGGCCGCTGATTCAGGGGGGCCGGAACGCCCTCATCGCCGCGCCCACTGGCTCGGGGAAGACGTTCGCCGCCTTCCTCGCGGCGATCGACTCGCTGCTGCGGCAGGGGCTCGACGGGACGCTGGGCGACGAGACGCAGGTGGTCTACGTCTCGCCCCTGAAGGCGCTCTCGAACGACGTCCAAAAGAACCTGGCCGAGCCGCTCGCGGAGATCCGCCGTACGCTCGAAGCCCTGTGCCTCCCCGACGTGGACATCCGCACCCTGGTCCGCACCGGCGACACGCCGGCGCCCGAGCGCCAGCAGATGGTGAAGCGGCCGCCCCACGTCCTCGTCACCACGCCGGAATCGCTGTACCTCATCCTCACGTCCGAGCGGGCGCGCGACATGCTGCGCACGGTGCGTACGGTGATCGTGGACGAGATCCACGCCGTGGCGCGGGACAAGCGGGGCAGCCACCTCGCGCTCTCGCTCGAGCGGCTCGAGCATCTCGCCGGCCGGCGCCTACAGCGCGTCGGACTCTCGGCAACGCAGAAGCCCATCGAAGACATCGCGGCGTTCCTCGCCGGCACCCGACACCCGACACCCGACACCTGCATCATCGATGCGGGGCATGCGCGCTCGCTCGATCTCGCGATCGAGATCCCCTCGTCGCCGCTCGAAGCGGTGATGGCGGCCGAGGTGTGGGACGAGATCTACGAGCGGCTGGTGCAGCTCATCGGCGAGCACCGCACCACGCTGGTATTCGTGAACACCCGCCGCCTCGCCGAGCGCCTCACGCTGCATCTGTCCGAGCGCCTCGGCGCGGATCAGGTCACGTCGCACCACGGCAGCCTCTCGAAGGAGAAGCGGCTCGACGCCGAGACGCGGCTCAAGGAGGGCAAGCTCAAGGCGCTCGTGGCGACGGCGTCGCTCGAGCTGGGCATCGACATCGGTGCCGTCGATCTCGTCTGTCAGATCGGCTCCACCCGGTCGATCGCCACGTTGCTGCAGCGCGTCGGCCGGTCGGGGCACCACCTTGCCGCCGTCCCCAAAGGGCGGCTGTTCCCGCTGTCGCGCGACGAGTTGCTCGAGTGCGCCGCGCTGGTGCGCGCGACGCACGAGCGGAAGCTCGACCGGCTGGTCATCCCCGAGCACCCGCTCGACATCCTGGCCCAGCAGATCGTCGCAGCCGCGGCGGGCGACGAGTGGGAGGAAGATCGGCTGTACGAGCTGGTGCGCGGCGCGCATCCCTATCGCGAGCTGACCCGCAAGGATTTCGACGACGTGGTGCGGATGCTCGCCGAGGGCTTCACGACGCGGCGCGGGCGGCGCGGCGCGTACCTCCATCACGACGGCGTGAACCGCCGGGTGCGCGCGCGCCGCGGGGCGCGGCTCGCCGCGCTCACCTCGGGCGGCGCGATTCCGGACCTCGGCGACTACCGCGTGGTCCTCGAGCCGACCGAAACGTTCGTCGGCACGCTCAACGAAGACTTCGCGATCGAGAGCATGCCGGGCGACATCTTCCAGCTCGGCAACACCTCGTACCTGATCCAGAAGATCGAATCGGGCCAGGTGCGGGTGGTGGACGCACAGGGGCAGCCTCCCTCCATCCCCTTCTGGACCGGCGAAGCACCCGGGCGCACGCCCGAGTTGTCGGTGCAGGTGTCGCGGCTGCGTCAGGACATCGCGGACCGGCTGGGGAACACGGGAGCGGCGATCGCCTGGCTCGGCGCGGAGATCCCCGGGCTGTCCGAAGCCGCGGCGCGGCAGATCGTCGAGTATCTCGACGCGTCGCACAAGATCCTCGGCGTCATCCCCACGCAGCAGACGCTGGTGCTGGAGCGCTTCTTCGACGAAGCGGGCGGGATGCAGCTGGTACTGCACGCGCCGTTCGGGAGCCGCGTGAACCGCGCCTGGGGCCTGGCGTTGCGCAAGCGCTTCTGCCGCAGCTTCAACTTCGAGCTGCAGGCGGCCGCCACCGAGGACGCGATCGTGATCTCGCTCGGGCCGCACCACAGCTTCCCGCTCGACGACGTGTTCCAGTATCTGAAGCCGGCCACCGCCGAGCAGCTGCTGGTGCAGGCGATGCTCGACGCGCCGATGTTCGGCACGCGCTGGCGCTGGAACGCGACGCGAGCGCTCGCGGTGCTGCGGGCCCGCGGGGGCAAGAAAGTGCCCACGCCACTCCAGCGCATGGAGGCCGAGGACCTGGTGGCCGCCGTCTTCCCCGATCAGCTCGCCTGTCCGGAGAACCTGGTGGGCGATCGCGAGATTCCCGATCATCCGCTGGTGCAGCAGACCATCCAGGACTGCCTGCTCGAAGCGATGGACTTCCCGGGCCTGAAGCGGGTGCTCGAGGAGATGGAAGCCGGGCGCTGCCAGCTGGTGGCGCGCGACACGACCGAGCCGTCGCCCTTGTCGCACGAGGTGATCAACGCCAAGCCGTACGCGTTCCTGGACGACGCCCCGCTCGAGGAGCGCCGCACTCAGGCCGTGATCACGCGCCGCGGCCTCGACGTGAAGACCGCGGAAGAGCTGGGCCGGCTCGATCAGGCGGCGATCGATCGAGTTCGTGAAGAAGCTTGGGCGGAGGCCGGCTCGGCGGACGAACTTCACGACGCGTTATTGGTCACCGGTGCCCTGACGAGTGCGGAATGCGGAATGCGGAGTGCGGAATCGAAAGGGTTGTTCGAGGAGCTGGCGCGCGCCGGGCGCGCGACGACCCTCCTGCATGAGCCGCGCCTCTGGGTCGCCGCCGAGCGCGTTCCTCTCGTCGAAGCCGTCTTCCCGGGCGTCCGCTGCGAGCCGGCCGTGGTCGCCCCCGAGCGCGACCGCGCCAAGTCGTGGACCCGCGAGGACGCCCTGCGAGAGCTGGTGCGTGGCCGGCTCGAGGTGGTCGGTCCGACCACGGCCGAGGGGATAGCCGCGGCGCTCGGCGTGCCGCCGTCCGACGTGGACTTCGCGCTCGGCGCGCTCGAGCA
>QHTX01000035.1:0-5154 GCA_003220975.1 Gemmatimonadota bacterium
ACAGCACCAGGTCCAGATCGGTCCGCCCGAGCAGCGCGCGCTCGATGCTCGCCGCCGGCAACAGGCCCGCCGTCGTCACCGACGGCCCGTACAGCGTATTCTCGACCACCACCGTCTCGAAGCGCGCCTTGGTCGCAACCGTCAACCCCTCGAGCACGGCGGGCATCAGCGGCCCCATCGCCCGGCCCGTCACCACGCCGATGCGCCGTCCGGCGAGGTCGGGCAGCCGGTGGCGGGCCGCCGCGATGCGCGTCTGCAGATACCGGACCGACCCCACGCCGTTCTCCCGCTGCTCGAAGTCACCGTACCACTCCGCCGGCGGGAGCGGCTGCCCGGCCTGGAGGTACAGGTCGTCCGCCCCGTAGCACCAGGGCACGCCCCGCTCGGTCAGAGAACGGGTCGCGAACCCATCCACGGTCACGAGCGCCGCCCGGCACTCCGCGCGCGCGGGCTCGCGCACCAGCTCGCGCTTCGAGAACTCGGTCAGGGCGACCGGAACGACCGAGACCGACAGAATGGCCGGGCCGAGCCCGTACAGGTCGGTCAGGGTGCGCACCAGCTCCGGCCCGTCGTTCACGCCCGGGACGAGCACGACTTGCGCGTGAAACCTGATCCCTCGCTCCGCGAACGCACGGAGCTGCGGGACGATGTCGGGCGCCTCCGGGTTGCGTAGCAACCAGCGGCGAATCGTCGGCTCGGTCGCGTGCACGGACACGTACAACGGCGACAGCCGGTACTCGACGATTCGCTCCACGTCCCATGGCTTGAGGTTGGTGAGCGTCGCGAAGTTGCCGTACCGGAACGACAGGCGGTAATCGTCGTCACGGATGTAGAGCGGCGCCCGCATCGCCTCCGGGTTGCCGTCCACGAAGCAGAAGTCGCAGTGATTGGCGCAGCGGCGGATGCGGGGCGGCTCGAGTGTGACACCCATCGGCAGCCCCTCGGGACGCTCGATGTCGTACTCGACCTCCTGCCCTGTCGGGAGCCGCGCCGACAGGACAAACTGGTCCTCCGCCGCGAGGAACTCCCAGTCGAGGAAGTCCTCGAGCACCCGGCCGTCGACGGCCAGCAGCTCCGTCCCGGCGAGCAGGCCGAGCTCGGCGCCAAGCGAGTTGGGCGCCACCGATTGAACGCGAATCACCGCGCGTGCCTTGACCTTCAAGGAGTTTGTGAAGCCTGATGTCGCAACCCCAACGCCAAATATGACTTATGACGCGCGATAACGCCAGCCTGCGATGCCTTTGGCGGTGGCCTTGAGGTCGATCTCCTGGCTCTGGCCGGGCGGCAGCGCGGGCACGTCCTGCGCCACGGTCGCGACCACCTGGCCGTGCGCATCCAGGAATTCGACGCTGAGGTGAAACGCCTTGGACGGGACGGACTTCAGGTTGGTGGCGAGCGCGCTCAGCGAGGCGCCGGCCGAGTCGGGGATGAACACGGAGACCAGCACCTCCACTGCCAGGCCGGAGTCCGCGCGGGCGAGGTAGGCGACGGTGGAGTCGCGCCGGCGGCGGAAGTCCCAGCCTGCGGCGACCAGCTTCAGCGAGGCGCGGTTGAGAGGATCGAGCGCGAGCACGCGCTGCGCGATGGGAAGCAGGTTGGTGGAGTCGTGGAGCTGGTAGTATGCGACCCCGAGGGAGTACAACGCTTCACGCCGGTAGGGATTCCGCTCGAGCGCGAAGGCGAGCGCCCGGGTGCCGGCCTCGTAGTAGCCCTGGCCGACGAGCCGCTCGCCTGTCGTGAACACATCGGTCGGCTCGATGTCACGGGCGTGGGTCGCCAGGGAGTCGAACACCGCCGCGGCGTCCCGTGGTCGGCTGCTCTGCGCGTAGAGCGCGGCAAGCGAGGTGGCGGCGTCTACGGCGTCGGGATAGGCGGCGAGATAGTCGCGCAGCGCGGCGACCGCGGGCGCGAACGCGTCCGCCAGCGCCGCGCTGTCGGCCGCGAGCTGCTGACCGATCGCCGCCCGGGCCGACCGGGCGCGCTCCACCGCCTGGCCGCGGGCGGTCGAGTCCCGGACGAAGAGCCGCTGGTCGGCCGGAGCGAGCGTGGTGCGACGCGCTTTCCGAGACTGTGAGGAAGCCACGAGCTTCGCGAGGACCGTGGAGTCGCCCGGGATGGCCCGGCTGATCGAGTCGCGGCGGGCCCGGAGCTGGGGGATTTCCTGTGCCGCCGGGTGACCCTGGACCCGCCGCACGAGGAGCCGCCAGGCATTGGAAAGGGCGTCCTTTCTGTCCCGGGCGAAGGTCGTGTCGCTGCCCGCCGCGGCAGCGGCCTGCCGGTAGTAGACCAGGGCGGAATCGTCGTTGTCCTTCGTCGCGTACAGGCCCGCGAGCGCGGAGAACGGCTTGGGGTTCGTGGGCTCGAGCCGGGCGGCGAGGTGGAACAGGACGACGGCGGAGTCTTCCTTGCCCTCCTGCCACGCGGCGAGGCCGCCGTTTACCGTCTTGGCCCAGATCTGCGAGCGGTAGCCCCTAATGTCGTCCGCGCACTTGGGCTGGAGGGCGAGAGCGCGCGCGAACGCGGTGTCCGTTCCGCGGGCGTCGCTCACCTCGAAGTAGTAGCGGCCGAGATAGTACCAGGCGGCCGGGTTCTTCTCCTGGTGGTCCTGCGCGATGACATCGGTCAGCACCTTGCGGGCCTGAGCGAGCTGCTGGTCCCGCTGGTTGGGCTTCTCGGCGGCGTTCTTCAGGTATAGGACGCCGCCGGTCACCTTGAAGTGCCCGGCCGGAAGGTCGCAGGGCGGCTGGGGCGGCACCCACTGCCCCTGCCCCCAGAGGGAGGCCGGCGCGGCGGAAAGGCCCGAGCAGAGGGCGGCGAGTGCGACACGCGTGACGGCGCGCATGGCGGGCTAGAAATGGCGTCGTCGTGGGCCAAAACGCAAGGCCGGCATCGTGTTCCGGTGCCGGCCTCAGGAGAGCGGGCGATGGGATTCGAACCCACGACGTCCAGCTTGGGAAGCTGGCATTCTACCCCTGAATTACGCCCGCGGAGTCGCGACTCGGTAACTTAGCAGTTAGCTGCTCGACGCGGTACTCCACAGCCTCGGCCCGATGATGGACGAGGACGCTAAGCGAGCCCCGCTCCGGATCATGGATCTGCGGGGTTGCTGGGACCGTCTGGGCCGAGATCGGTGACGCGGGGTGGGGTCCGGGCATCTTCAGGATGATGCCGGTTGGGAGACCGGCGCCGGGTGCCGGAGCTATCTGCGGCAGCCAAATCAAGTTAGCTGCGAGAGAGCCTGACAACCCGGCCGACTCTGCAAGCGTAGGATGCGGGAAACGCGCCCTAGCTCAGCGCCCTAGATCGCTCATAGGAGGTTGCTATGAAGCATCTCCCTCTGGGCCGTGCGGGGCGCGGGCTGGTGTTCAGCTCCCTCCTGATCGTGGCCGCCTGCTCGCCCGATGGCAGGCCGACAGCACCGCACAGCCTGCCGCTTTTTGCCATCTCCGACGCGGCTCACGCGGGCGCCGCGCCGGGCTTCTTCTTCCTGCCACCGATGGTCCCCCAGCCGAAACTGAGCGGCACGTTCGATGCCGACATCACGACGCTCGACCCGCGTATCGCCATCTGCGACATCACGACCGACCCCGACGTGGATTGCGGCGGCTCGGGCGCGGGTGCGACGGCTGCAGCGATCGTTTTCACCACCGCGACGTCGCCGGCGATCACGATCGATCCCCCGATGCAGTACCACGTGAACTGGGACACGAGGGGGGCGGGCTTCATGGCTGACCACACCTATCGGGTGCACGTGACGGCAGGTGTGTCGGGAGCTCGACGCGAGCTCGGATTCGCCGACGTATTGATCACAGATACACCCGGACAGGTGAAGCAGCTGGCGACCGGGGACTCGGTCATCCTCAACGACGGGCGCACGCTGCCGATCCGCTTCTGGATCGGCACGGGCATCCCCGGCGGCATCGGGGTGAGCGCTGCCACCTCGAGCGTCACCACGGGCGGCACGGATTTGATCACGGCGACGGTCCAGGACCTGCACGGCGCACCCGTCACGGAGGCGGTCGTGGCCTGGAGCGTGAGCGGTCTCGCCGACGCCACGCTCACTCAGACGAGCGGGCAAACGGACGCGGACGGCACGACGGCGACCACGTTCCAAGCTGGCGCAACGCCCGGCACGGCGACGGTGGCGGCTACTAGCACTGGCCTCTCAGCGATGGTGAGCGTGACCGTGAGCGCCCCCGCCGCGCAGCAGTTCTACGTTGCCAACGTGGTGGGCGGTGCCGACTTCACAGGCAGCATCACCGTCTACTCGGCTGGGGCGAGCGACAACGCCAGCCCTACGAACACCATCGTGGGGGCCAACACGGGACTGAACAACCCGTTTGGCATCGCCCGGGATGGCGCAGGAAACCTCTACGTCGCGAACAACTTCGGCAGCAGCAGCATCACCGTCTACGCTCCGGGGGCGATGGGGAACGCCAGCCCCGTGGCTACCATCGCGGGCCCAAACACCGGACTGAACCGCGCGGTCGGGATCGCGCTGAGCGGGGGCAAACTCTACGTCGCCAACTCCGTGGGCCGGAGCATCACAGCCTACCCGGCTGACGCAAGCGGCGATGCCAGCCCCACGGCTACGATCGCAGGGCCGAACACGGGACTCACCAACCCGCAAGAGGTTGCCCTGGATGCAGCGGGCGCGGTGTACGTGGTCAACGCGTTCGTCAACAGGATCCTGATCTTCGCGGCCGGAGCGACCGGGGACGTCCCGCCAACGGATTCGATCGTGGGCCCGAACACACACCTCGACTTCCCGCAGGGCATCGCCTTCGATGCAGCGGGCAACCTTTACGTCGGCAACCTCGGCACCCTCTCCGCGAGCATCACCGTCTACGCGGCTGGGGCGAGGGGGAACGCCGCCCCCACGGCCACAATCGCGGGCGCCAGCACGGGGCTCGCCGGCCCGTACGGTGTCGCCGTGGATGCGACCGGCAAGCTCTACGTCGCCAACGCGTTCGGCGGGGGCGATTTTTCGGGTAGCATCACCGTCTACCCGGCGGGGGCGAACGGGAATGCCACCCCCACGGCCACGATCACCGGCAGCAACACAGGCCTGGCGAGCCCGGTCTCGATCGCGTTCTAGCACGCCGGGTTGCTGCGCAACATCGAAACGGGCCGGCTCAGCGCCGGCCCGTCTTC
>QHTX01000035.1:5172-5637 GCA_003220975.1 Gemmatimonadota bacterium
CACGCCACGATGCCCGCCCCGTCCGCCTTCAGCTTGAATGCCCAGTTCGCGCCCGCGTTGACGGCCGGGACATCCTGCGCCTGCGTCACTACGACGTTGCCCTTCGCATCGAGAAACTCCCACGCCAGCTTGAGCGGCGCGCTCGGTTTCGACCCGCCGTTGGTCACGAGACCCTCCACCGTCGCGGCCTTGTCGCTCGTGTTGAGGCTCGAGACGGTGACTTCGAAGGGCAGCGCCTCCGCGATCTGCAGATAGCGGAGCACCGAGTCCTTTTGCCCGAGCAGCTGCCAAGCCCCGAAGAGCTTCGCCAGCGTGTTCTTGTTCATCGGGTCGATCGCGTAGAGGCGCTGCACCAGCGGCAGCAGCTTGCTCGTGTCCCCGGCCAGGAAGTAGATCGCCGAGAGGTTATACAGCGCGTCGCGAGCATAGGGGTTCTTCACGAGCCCGATCTCGTATGCTTTCGCG
>QHTX01000035.1:5727-10122 GCA_003220975.1 Gemmatimonadota bacterium
GGTGAGAACCGGCGTCTTCTTGCGCTGCGCCGTGCGGCACGCGCTCGCCGAGGTGGCGGTGTCCGGCATCTCGGGCACCGCGTTCAGGATGGCCAGCGCCGCCGCAAACAGGTCGTCCGCGCCGGCCGAATCGGCATGATCCGGGATCTGGGCATACAGCGCCATCGCAGAGTCGCGTTTGCCCGCCCGCGCGTACAGTCCCGCGAGGTTCGCCATCGCCTGGACGTCACCGGGAAACGCGGCCAGGTAGTCTTTGTACGCGGCGGCCGCGTCGTCGTAGCGCTGCGCGGCGTGGTAGACGCGGGCCAGACTGTACAGCGCGTCCCGGCGGTCCTTCGCATACTTGGGATCGGACGCGGCGGGGATGGCGAGGCGGAAGTACTTGGCCGCCGAGTCCAGCTGGTTGGCGCCGGCGAACAGGTCGGCGATGTAGACCAGCCCCATCGGCTCGCCTGTGTAGATCTGGTTCGCCCGGCGGAACTTGGCGATCGCCGAATCGGTGTTCCCTCCCTGCCACGCCTCGATGGCGCCGTTGTACAACGGCACCCATGCCTGCCGGCGGTACAGCCCGATGTCGTCCTTGCACCCCGGCGCGAGCGCGAGCGCCTTCGTGAGGGCGGAGTCCGCTCCAGCCAAGTCGTCCGTCATCAGGTAGTAGCGCCCGAAGTAGTACCATGCCGCGGCGTTCTTCTCCTGCCCGGCGCTCGTCAAGGCCTGCGTGAGAACACGGTTCGCGTCCTTCAGGTCCTTGGTGCGCTGCTCCGCGAACTTGGTGCTCGCCGCGCTCTTCAGGTACAGCAGTCCGCTGTTCACCAGGTAATGGCCCGGCTTGAGTTCGCACGCGGCGGGGAGCCAGATCTGCTGGGCCTCGCCACGACACGGCGCCGCGGCGACGAGACAGACGACCAGTCCGATGGCCTGCTTGACGGTCATGCTCACTCCTTGGATTTGGCCACGAGCGCCTCGGCGTCGCGCTGCGCGACGCGGGCAACTTCGAGCGGCGGCTTGCCCAGGGCCCGGGCCGCCGCGAGCACGTCATCGTATTCCGGCTTCACCCGGACGCCGTCCGCGTCGGGCTGCTCCAGCACCTTCACGCGCACCGACACGTCCGGGCCCAGCTGTACGGTCACCTGGCGGCGCGGCAGCGTCGCCCGCTCCGCCACCCAGCGCCGCACGCCCGCGGTGGTGCTGTGGCGGAACAGCGCGGCCGTGACCGCCTCGACCTGCTCCTCGGGCGCCACGACCTCCAAGCGGAACCCGGAACGCCCCTTCTTCATCTGCACGGGCCAGGTCTGCACGTCGAGCGCTCCGGCGGCGATGAGCGCTTGCCGGAGCGGCTCGACGTACTCAGGACTCATGTCGTCCACGTCCGTGGCGAGGAGCGCCACCCGCGCCGCCTCCGCCGCGCGATCCGCGAGGAGAATCCGGAGCGCGTTGGGATAATGCCGCGGGTCGCGCTGCCCCGCACCCCAGCCGCCCTTGACGAGGCGCCACTGCGCCGGCGGTGGTCCCGCCGAGAGGACCCGCAGCAACGCGGCGCCGGTGGGCGTCGTCGCCTCTCCCTCCACCGGTCCCCCCGTCGCGACGGCGACGCCTTCGAGCAAGATCGCGGTGGCGGGGGCAGGCACGGGAAGCCGGCCGTGCGCCGCTTCCACCCAGCCGGTCCCCACCGCCACCGGCCAGTTGTAGATCCCCTCGACCCCGAGCTGCTCGAACCCCTCGATCCCGCCCACGATGTCGAGCACGGCGTCCACCGCGCCGACCTCGTGCAGGTGCACCTGCTCCGGCGCCACACCGTGCACGCGCCCCTCGGCCTCGCCGATCAGCCGGAAGGCGCGCACCGCCCGCTGCTTCACCCAGTCCGAGAGGGGCGCGCGCTCGACCAGCCGCACCAGCTCTCCTACATGCCGTCCATGCGGCTGCTCGGGGATCGCGAACTCGACCTGCGTGCACGCGACCCCGGAGCGCGTGACCTCACGGATCGTCACGCCGACCTCTTCGAGCCCCCCCCCCAGTCGGCGGGGCAACGCCTCGAGCCACGCCGCGGGCGCGCCGAGGGAGAGGAGCGCCCCCAGGGTCATGTCGCCCGAGATACCAGCGGCGGGGTCGAGGATCGCGATGCGCATGGTCGCCGAAGCGCCGCAATATAAATGGGTTAGCCCCGGTAGAGCCACCCGGCGCCGGTGTTGAAGATGACGATCTGGTCGCGCGGCGTCACGGTGCCGCGCTGCTTCAAGGCGATCGCCCCGGCCAGCGCCGCCCCGCCTTCCGGCGACGCGTCGATCCCCTCGAGCGTCTGCAGCTCCCTGGCGGCAGCGACCAGCTCGGCGTCCGTGACGGCGACCGCTCCGCCCGCGCTCTCGCGCAGCGCCCGCAGCATCAGCCGGTCGCCCAGCGGGTCGGGCACCCGGAGCCCCGCCGCGACCGTCTGCGGCGCGGGCCACGGCTCGCAGGCGGCGGCGCCCGTCTCGAACGCCTGCACGACCGGTGCGCATCCGGCCGCCTGCACCGTGTACAGTCGCGGCAGCGTCCCCCGCACCCAGCCGGCCGCGATCAGCTCATTGAACGCCTTCCACATCCCGATGAGCCCGGTGCCTCCCCCCGTGGGGTACACGATCGCCTCCGGGAGGGTCCAGCCGAGCTGCTCGGCCAGTTCGAGCCCGAGCGTTTTCTTGCCCTCGATGCGGTAGGGCTCTCGCAGCGTGGAAACGTCCACGGCGCCGGACGCGGCGGCGTACGCGCGCGCCGCCGCGCCGCAGTCGCCGATATGACCGTCCAGGAGCACGAGGTCACCGCCGTAGCTCCTGATCTGGGAGAGGATGGTGGGGGGCGTACTGGCCGGCGCGTACACGCGCGCCGGGACGCCGGCGCGGGCGGCGTAGGCGGCGAGCGCCACGCCGGCGTTCCCCGCCGTGGGCACGACGAACGCTCGCGCTCCCGCGTACCCGGCACGGGTGACGGCCGCGGCGAGGCCGCGCGCCTTGAAGGAGCCCGTGGGGCGGGGAGACCGTACCGCGCCGCGAGCCGCGGCACCGCGAGGAGCGGCGTGCCGCCCTCCCCCAGCGTCGCAGGCGCCTCGCCGTCAGCCAGCGGCAGCCACTCGCGATAACGCCACATCGTCCAGCGGCGCTCGCGTAGCAGCGACTTGGCTTCCGGCCCCGGCGCGGCGGTGTAGCGCACGAGGTAAGGCCCGCCGCAGCACTCGCACACGGTAGGGAGGCCGTCCGCGCTGCGAGTCTTGCCGCAGGCGGAGCATTGAAGGGACCAGGGAAGGCTCACGCCCGAGCCTTCAACCGGTCGAGGATCCGCTCCGCCAGGGTCGTCGAGAAGCCGGGCACCGCGGCGATCTCGGCCGGCGTCGCGGTTTTCACGCCCGCCAGCGAGCCGAACCGCTCCAGCAGCGCCCGGCGCCGGCTCGGCCCGATCCCGGGAATCGCCAGCAGCTCGGAGGTGATGGTCCGCTGGGCGCGCCGCTTACGGCTGTAGCTGACCGCGAAGCGATGCGCCTCGTCGCGGGCGCGCTGCAGCAGCTTGAGCGACGGGCTGCGGCGCGACAGCCGCAGCGGCTCGGACTGCGCCGGCAGGAAGACTTCTTCCTCGCGCTTCGCGAGGCTCACGATGGGCAGGGTCTCCTGGCCGAGCGCACGCGCCGCGTCGAGGGCGGCGCCGAGCTGCCCCTTGCCCCCGTCGATCACCATCAGGTCCGGGAGCGGCTTCGCTTCGGCGATGCGCCGCGCCAGGTACCGCGTCACCACCTCGTGCACCGCCGCGAAGTCGTCCTGCGGGGCTCCGGTGATGCGGAACCGGCGGTACTCGGCCTTCTTGGGCCGGCCGGCCTCGAACCAGACCAGAGACCCCACGGTGTCGCGCCCCTGATTGGTCGAAATGTCGATGCACACGAACGCGCGCGGCACGGCGGCGAGCCCCAGATCGCGTCCCAGCGCGAACACGGGGTCGGCCGAGCGCTCGTCGATGTCGAAGCTCTCGATCTTGAGGCCGTCCAGCAGGTAGCGGGCGTTCTGATCGGCGAGCTCGGCGAGCTTCGCGTTGGTGCCCCGCTGCGGCACATGCCACTCCACTTCCGGCGCGAGCTGCTCGAGCGACTCCAGATCCTCGGGCGGGAACGGGAGCAGCGCCTTCCGAGCCCGCACCTCGAGCGGCAGGTAGCAGCGGACCAGGAAGGCCGACAGTACGGCACCCTCGGCCTCGTGCTCGGCATTCTCGAGGAACCAGTGATCCCGCGCGATCAGCTTGCCGTCGCGCACCCGTAGCACGACGCCGCACGCGTCGTCGCCGTCGCGCGCGAACCCCACCGCATCGGCGTCTCCTCCCCCCACCAGCTCGACCGTTTGCGGCTGCTCCAGCTGGTCGAGCCACTGCAGCGCGTCCCGCAGC
>QHTX01000035.1:10169-15103 GCA_003220975.1 Gemmatimonadota bacterium
GCCCCGGCTCGCCTCGAGCATGCGCTCGCGCAGCCGCTGGCGCACGTCCACCGTCTTTCCCTCGAGGAAGACGAGCACGTCGTCGATCATGCGGCGGTAGTCGGCCTCGCTCTGGTAGCCGACGCACGGCGCCTTGCAGCGCTCGATGTGGTAGTCCAGGCACGGCCGCGGGGGAGCGTCCCGGGGCAGGTCCCAGTGGCACGACCGCACGGTGAAGATACGGCGCACGATCTTCAACGTCTGCCGCAGCGTGGCGACGTCGGTGTAAGGCCCGAAGTAGCGCGCCCCCGGGATGTTGACGCGCCGTACGACCAGCACGCGCGGGAACGGCTCCGCGAGCGTCACCGCGATGCGCGGGTAGCTCTTGTCGTCGGTGAGGCGGATGTTGAAGCGCGGCTTGTGCTCCTTGATGAGGTTGTTCTCGAGCAGCAGCGCCTGGGCTTCGTTGGGGACGATGATCGTCTCCAAGTCCGCAATCTGGCCGGTGAGCGCCGCCCGCTCGGGCGTGCCCTGCGCATCGGGCCCGAAGTAGCTGGGCACCCGGGAGCGGAGGCTCTTCGCCTTGCCCACATACACGACCTCGCCGCCGGCGTTCTTCCACAGGTACACGCCGGGCTTGTCGGGGAGGGCTGCTAGCTGGCGCGAAAGGCGGTCAGGGATTGCCATGTCCGGGTGGCATCGGGATGCTTGAGCGCGAGGGTCAGCGCGCCGTACACCACCCCAAAAATAGCCAGCACGAGAAGCCCGCGGGGCACGGGTCCCAGTCCCGTCACGAGCTGCGCCCCGCCGACGCCGGCGGCGGCGGCGAGCGCCGCCCCGAGCAACGCGATCCCGAAGGCGCGCCAGTCGGGCCCCCGCAGCACGGTGCCGATGCGGCCGCTCAGGTGGTAGAGGTGGAGCGACGTGTTCAGGAAGGCGCCGAGCGACGAGCCGAGCGCGATCCCGGGGGCCCCGATCCAGCGCATCAGCAGCCACGCAAGTCCCGTGGACACCACGAGCGACGAGGCCGCGATCTTCACCGGCGTGCGGGTGTCGCGCATCGCGTAAAACCCCGAGGCGAAGAGCTTGACGGTCGCCTGCCCCACGAGCCCGACTCCGTACGCCGCGAGCACGTTGCCCACGAGCGCCGTCGCATCCGCGGTGAACCGTCCCGTCTGGTACAGCGCGCCGATGATCTCCCGGTTGAGGGCGATGAACGCGAGCGAAGACGGCACCACGAAGTACACGATGCGGCGGAACCCGACGGCGATCCGCGTCCTGAGCTGCTCGTTCGGCGCGGCCCCCAGCGCCTCGCGGGCCAGCTCGGGCAGCGACACCGCCGTCACCGACACGCCGAACAGGCTGATGGGGAGCAGTTGCACGATCTGCGCATAGCCGAGCGCCGACACGCCCCCCGGGCCCGTGAAGGAGCCGAGCAGCGTGTCGATCAACCCCGAGAATTGCGCTACGCCGGCGCCCAGGAGCAGCGGCAGCCACGCGACGATCACCGCGCGCACGCCCTCGGGCGCGGTCGAGAACCGCAACGGGATCCCGCGCAGCAGCCGCCAGCATACGGGCAACTGGACGGCGATCTGGAGCACGCTGCCGGCCACGGTACCCCAGGCCAGGGCGAGCGACAGCCGGTGCAGCTGCGCGTCGAGCGGCAGGGCGCGGTTGGCGAGCCACGTCCCCGCCGTCACCATCGCCACGATCCCGGCGATGTTCCACAGCGCCGGGGCAGCGTACGGCAGGAAGAAGCGCCGGTGGGTGTTGAGGATTCCGAGGCACCAGGCCGAGATTACCATAAGCCCGGTCATCGGGAACAGGATCCGCACCAGGCTGATGGTGAGCTGGCGGCGCGGCTCGTCGAAGCCCTTGGCGAGGACGGTGGTGATCGCGGGCGCCAGCGCGATCCCGAGCAGCGCGAGGATCCCCGATCCGAGGAGCAGCAGGCCCAGGATCGCACCGGCCAGCGCCCGGGCGCCGCTCTTGTCGGTGCGCTCGTGGAGCGCGGCGTACACGGGGATGAACGACCCCAGGAGCGTCCCCTCGCCGAGCAGGCTGCGGATCGTGTTGGGGATGCGGAGCGCGGCGCGAAACGCGTCGGCCGGAATGCTGTCGTTGCCGAAGTAGTAGGCGAAGACCCGCTCGCGCACGTAGCCGAGCACGCGCGTGAGGAGAATCCCGGCGGCGACGCGAGCCGCCTGGCGACCTCCGCCCGCGCTGGACTCGGGCACCGTCAGGAGCCGCGCGGCTTCTTGTTGGGGTCTTCGAGCAGGCGCTGGACGAACTGCAGCTCTTCCCGCATGCCGGAGATCGAGCGATTCAGATCCTCGAGGTCGGTCTCGAGCACCTCGACGCGGCGCTCGAGCTCGCGCACGCCGGCGGTGCGGCCGTCGCCCGGCGCCTCGCCCTCCAGCCGCCGGGCGATCGAGCGGCCGAGCGGCGAATCGAGCAGAATGGCCGTGATGGGAATCATCAGGGCCACGATCAGCACGATCACGAACACCCACATGAGAGGGATTCTACGAAGCGCCCGCCCAGCGCGCCACCTCACGGTCCACAGGAACGACGCGAGCGTGAGCACGCGCTCCTGCGGCTGGCCCTGCGGATACACGGCGGCGCGCGCGCGCGCGATCTGCCGCACCAGCGTCTCGTTGTCGCGCTTCAGGCTCGCGACGAGCTTCTTCTCGATCTCCTGCGTGCCGGCGAGCGCGGCGTTGCGCGCCGACTGGACGGTGCGCTCGAGCGTCGGGTCGATGGCCGCGACGTCGCGCCCCAGCCGCTCGTAGCGCTCGGCGAGCTCGCGCCGCAGGCCCGCCAGCGCCTCCACGGTCGCGGGCGGCAGCGCCTCGCGCAGCAGCCGCGCTTCCAGCTCACCCGGCTGGCCGTCCAGCGCCTCGAGGCCGAGCCCGTAACGCTCCATCAGCTTCTCGACCCGACTCTCGACGATCACGCCCGCCCAGCGCGGCACCGGCCGCTGGGGCGTCACGCCGCCCCCCAAGACGTTGTAGAGCTGCGCGGCGTCCGGCAGATACTTGAGCTCCGCCGGCCCTGCCGCGTAGGCGATCGTCGGCAGCAGGACCGCCTCGATGGCCGGCCGGAGCAACACGTTGGGCGACAGGCGCTCGGGCGACTCCCGCGCGATGCGCTCCAGATCGGCCCGTGTAAAGCGCTCGCCGCTCCGCCGGGTTACGAAGCCGCCATCCTCCTGCCGCTCGAGCCGGTCGCGTCCCTGCGCCGCCTCGACGAACACCGGCGTGTAGCCGTCGGGCAGCGTCACCTCGAGGCCCTTCAGGACCCAGGGGGCGGCCGCCCGCTTGGCCTGGGGGTCGTAGGCGCGGAGGACCACGAGGCCGCGCGGCCCAAGCAACGCGTGCAGCGCCTCGGCGAAGGCGTCGGCCAGTGTGGCGTCGGGACGATAACATCGCTCCAGCCACTCGAGCGTCGCCGCCTTGAACTCCGTCTCGGGCGTGCCCGCCCGCAGCTCGTCCAAGGCGCGCCGGATCTCCGGGCCGCAGGGCTCGCGGGAGAGCGGCCGCAGCGGCGCGTCCCCCGCACGCTCACGCAGTACGATGGCGGCGAGATCCCCGGCGCCGTCGAGGAACGCCGCGTGGTTCGCCTCGGCGAAGTCGTGATCGTCTCCCGCCACCCAGAAGACCGGCACGACGGGGACGCCGGCGGCGCGCTCCAGCCGCCGGGCCAGGGCCAGCACCGACAGCGCCTTGTAAACCGTGAACAGCGGCCCCGTGAAGAGGCCGGGCTGTTGGCCCGTCGTGACGGCGAGCACGGCGCCGGCCGCCAGCCGGTCGCGCCCCGGGCCGGGGAGGGCCGCAGCGATCACCTCGGGCGCGACCCGGCGCGGATCGAGCCGCAGGTCCGGCAGTACCAGCGGCGCGATGGGCGTCGCGACGATGCGCGGCATCACTCTTCCCCCGTCCCCCTTCCCTCTTCCCGGGTCTCTCCGAACACGTCCGCCTGAAACGTGAACACCTCCGTCCCCGGTTCCCGCCACCCCTGCGGCGGCAGCCCCGCCTTGCGACACGTCGCGGTCAGGAACGCCTCCGCCCCCCAGCGATACTCCCGCGCCACCTGGGGCAGGAGCAGCCCGATGTGGCGCCCGCGCCGCACGATCAGCCCGTCGCGCCCGACGACGATGCCCGTCGACTCGACCGGCGGCGGCAGCGGCACGGGCTCCGACAGCACGGAGATCTCGAGCGCGACGTCCGGCAGCTCGTCGGGGGCGACCGGCGGGAAGCGGGGGTCGTCCTGCGCGGCGGCCACGGTCATCTCACGCACCACCGCGCCCAGGTCACGATCGGCCGCGATGTGGCCGATGCACCCGCGCAGCGCGCCGCGCTCCGAGATCGTGACGAACGCGCCGCGTTTCAACCCCGCCCCGGCAACCGCGGGCACCGGCGGCAGCGGCCGCCTCGCGAGGTGCGCCTCGAGCGTCCCGCGCGCCAGTTCGAGCAACGCTGCCCTGTCGGCCGCCGTCAGCTCAGGGTCCGCGATGGTAAGGCTCTCCGCGGCGGATCGTGTAGGCCCGGTACAACTGCTCGTACAGGAGGACGCGCGCCAGCTCGTGCGGCAGCGTCAGCAGGGAAAAGCTCCACACCCGCTCCGCGCCCCGGAGCGTCGCCCGAGACAGCCCGTCGGCGCCGCCGATGGCGAACGTCACGTCCCGGGCATCCAGCTCCCAGCGCGCCGTCCAGTCGGCGAGCTGCTCCGACGTCCACTGGTCCCCGGTCCGCGACAGCGCCACGAGGCGCGACCCCTCGGGGATGGCCTCGAGCAGCCGCGCCTCGTCCTTCACGTCCCGTTCCTCGATCCGCGTGTAATGCCGCAGGCGCTCGAGGTAGTCGTCACAGGCCGCGCGGAGCGCCGCGTGCTTCACGCGGCCCACCGCGACGACGCGATAGCGCATCAGGCATACATCCCACGCAGCCGGTGCA
>QHTX01000036.1:0-933 GCA_003220975.1 Gemmatimonadota bacterium
CGGAACTCGGAACGCGGAACGCGGAGCGCGGAACAGACCGATTGCGGGTCGTGGAAGGGAACGCCCTGCAGCTGGACTGGCACTCATTGCTCGAAGCCGACCCTGCTGTTCCGCGTTCCGCGTTCCGCGTTCCGCACTTTAAAGTTGTCGGCAACATCCCGTACGCGATCACCTCCCCCCTGCTCGAGAAGGCCCTCACGCCGCCGCTGCCGGAGCGCATCGTGTTCCTCGTCCAGGCGGAGGTGGCGGACCGCGTCGCCGCGGCGCCGGGGTCGAAGACGTACGGTGCGCTCTCGATCGGCGTCCAGGCGCTGTGCCGGGTCGAACGGTTGCTCACCGTGCGGGCCGGCGCGTTCCGGCCACGGCCCCGGGTGGACAGCGCGCTGCTGCGCCTGACGCCGCTCGCGCAGCCGCTGGTCGCGCCGGAGGAGGTCGCGGCGTTCCGCGCGTTCGTCACCGCCTGCTTCAGCCGGCGGCGCAAGCAGCTCCGCAACGTGGTGATGGCGGCGACGGGGCGTCCCGCCGCAGTCGTCCTAGCGGGGCTCGCCGCGCTGGGCCTTGATCCGGCGGCGCGACCGGAGACGCTTGCGCCAGCGGCGTTTATGCGGCTGTGGCGCTGGAGCGCACGCTTGTGACGGTGCCCACCCTAGCGGCGCCGATCGGGCTTGCTCCAGTTTCCAGTTAGCAGCACGCTCCCCTTCAACCAGAAAGCAGGGGTGAACCATGTTTGGCGCCGCTACGCTGGTCCCGATTGCATTCATTCTTGGCTTGGCCTTTGTACTCGTCGGTGTCACCAAGGTCATCTCTGATGGCCGCACGCGTCGGCGGCTCATCGAGGCCGGGGCCACACCGGAGCTGGCCCGGGCGGTGACCGCGGTCCCGAACGACGATCTCGGGCTCTCTAGTACGCTCAGGTGGGGGCTCGTGACGGGG
>QHTX01000036.1:990-6362 GCA_003220975.1 Gemmatimonadota bacterium
TCGGCGTGATTCTTGTCTTCGCGGCCGCGGGTCTGCTCACGTACTACGCCCGCGCCCGGCGGCCGGCCCCGCCGACCGAGAGAGGGGGCGCCGCGTAACAGGCTCGTGCGACCGCGCGGCTATCCTTCGCCACTTATGATTCGCAAACTTTCCTCGGGCAAGTACCGGCTGTACTCGCTGCACAAGGATCCGAAGACCGGGAAGCGGCGGAACCTCGGCACGTTCCCGACACGCGCCGCCGCGGAGAAACACGAGCGTGAGGTGGAGTTCTTCAAACGACGCGGGAGGGACGGAGCTGCGTAGGCTCGCGCGGCTCTTGCGTTGGAGCCCACGATTGTGAACTTATTCACAATATGCGGAAGATTTCCGAGAGCACCGTGCGGCGGCTCTCGCTCTACCTCCGGTTCCTCGAGCAGTTCGCCGCGCACGGCCAGACCACCATCTCCTCGGCCGAGCTCGCCCGACGTGGCGGCACCACGTCGGCCCAGGTGCGCAAGGACCTGTCCTTCTTCGGCTCGTTCGGCAAGCGCGGCCTCGGCTATTCGGTCACGGAGCTGGCCGCTAAGATTCGCGACATCCTCGGCCTGCGGCGCACCTACCGCGTCATCCTCGTCGGCGCCGGGCGGATCGGCGGCGCGCTCGTCCAGTACCCCGGCTTCCGCCAGCGCGGATTCCACGTCACCGCGATCTATGACAAGGATCCGCACAAGGTCGGCTCGCGTTGGAATGGGCTCGTGGTGCGCGACGTCCGCCACATCGAAGCCGACCTCGCCAAGGAGCCGACCGACATCGCCATCGTCGTGACCCCGGCCGAGGCGGCGCAGGACGTCGTGGACCGCCTGGTGCATTCGGGGGTGAAGGCGATTCTCAATTTCGCGCCGGTGCAGCTCGCCGTCCCTGCCGACGTCGTGGTGAAATCGGTGAACATGGCGCTGGAGCTCGAGACGCTCAGCTTCTCGCTTTCGAATCGTTAGATTCCGCCCCATGGCGCTCGTCCACGTCACGTCGGAAATCGGCCCCTTGCGGGCCGTTCTCGTCCATACCCCCGGCCGCGAGCTCGTGGCCGTCACCCCCGGCAACCGCGAGGACTACCTGTACGACGACATCATCGACCTGGAGCTGGCCCAGCGCGAGCACCGGCGCTTCGTCGCCGTGCTCGAGCGCTTCGCCCAGGTGTACGAGGTGCGCACCCTCCTGACCGAGCTGGTGGCGCGCCCCGACGTGCGGGAGTTCCTGACGACCCGGGCGCTCGAGGTGGTGCCGTCCGACCTGCTCGCCAAGCAGCTCGCCGCGCTCGCCCCGGAGGCGCTGGTCGGCCTGATGATCGAGGGGGCGCTCGAGGAGGCGGGGCCGATCGCGCGGGCGTTGAACGAGGCGGGGTACGCGCTGCCGCCGCTCCCCAACCTGTTCTTCACGCGCGACGTCGGCATCGTGATCGGCGAGCACTCGATCATCGGCTCGATGCGCTACGGCGTGCGCTGGACGGAAGAGCTGCTCATCAAGGCGCTGTTCCGCTACCACCCCTGCCTCGAGAACGCCGGGATCCTGTACGACGGCTCGGAGGAGCGGCGCAACAACTACACGCTCGAGGGCGGCGACGTGCACCCCATCCGCCCCGACCTGCTGTTGCTCGGCTTCAGCGAGCGCTCCAGCCCGGCGGCGCTGGACCACCTGTGCGACCTGGTGTTCGAGCACTGCAGCGTGACGGACGTGATCGTGGTCGTGCTGCCGAACGAGCGGACCGCGATCCACCTCGACATGATCTTCACCCAGCTCGATCGCGAGCTGTGCTGTCTCTACCCGCCCCACTTCGTGGGGCCGGAGCGGCTCGCCGTGCTGCACCGGCGCAAGAAGTCGAAAGGTGTGAAGGAGATGCCGAACCTCTTCGCGGCGATGCAGGCGGTGGATCATCCGCTCGAGCCGGTGTTCTGCGGCGGCAGCGACCGCACGCTGCAGGAGCGCGAGCAATGGTCCTCGGCCTGCAACTTCTTCGCGGTGCGGCCGGGCGTCACGGTGACGTACGCCCGCAACGAGGCCACGCTGCGCGAGCTCGAGCACGCGGGCTTCGCGATCGTGTCCGCCGCGACCCTGCTGGCGGAGGAGCAGTCGCGCGACGACCAGCGGGCCGTGATCACGATGGAGGGGAGCGAGCTGGTACGGGGCGGCGGCGGGCCGAGGTGTATGACGCTGCCGCTGCGGCGGGACGATTTGTGAGAACGCGGAACGCGGAAGTGGGAACGCGGAACAGCAATGGCAGGTCGCTCGCGACGCGACGCTTGCATTGCTGTTCCGCGTTCCGCGTTCCGCGTTCCGACTTCAGGTGAGCCACACTACTTTCCGCGTCGGGCACCTGACCTGCCACGCCCTCGAGGGAGGGGTGCAACACCTCGACGGGGGCGCGATGTTTGGGGTGGTGCCGAAGCCGCTGTGGGAACGGCGCATCACGCCCGACGAGCGCAACCGGATCCGCCTGGCGTTACGCTGCCTGCTCGTGGAGCACGACGCGGGCCTCGTCCTCATCGACACCGGCCTCGGGAACAAGGAAGGCCCCAAGTTCAAGGACATCTACGGCGTGGCGAACGAGGGTGCGGGGGAGGACGGCCGCACCCGGCTCGAGGACGCGCTGCGCGAGCTGGGACACGGGCCCGGGGACGTGCGCTGGGTCATCAACACCCATCTCCACTTCGATCACGCGGGCGGCAACACGTACCGGGACGGCGCTGGCGCGGTGCTGCCGAGCTTCCCCAATGCCCGCTACGTGGTGCAGCGGAGGGAGCTCGAGTTCGCCCGACATACGAACGAGCGTACCGCGGCGAGCTATCTGCCCCACAACTTCGAGCGCGTGGCGTTCGAGCTGCTGGACGGAGAAGCGGAGCCGCTCCCGGGTATCCGCTGCCTCCCCACCCCCGGTCACGTGCCGTTCCACCAGTCGGTGCTCGTGGCGAGCGGCGGGGAGCGGGCCTGCTTTCTCGCCGATTTGGTGCCCACGACCGCCCACCTCCCCCTCCCCTGGATCATGGGGTACGACCTCGAGCCCCTGGTGACGCTCGAGTCGAAGCGCCGGCTGTACGCGCGCGCCGAGGCGGAAGGGTGGCTGCTGGTGTTCGAGCATGACGCGGCGGTCGCGACGGGCCGGCTGGGTCGCGAGGAGAAGGGCTTCGCTCTTGTGGAGCAGGTTCTTGCGGGCTAGCTTACGGCCGACAATATGGTAAGCGGGCGCCGCGCGCGCCTCACCCGCCGCCTCTCCGGGAGTCGGAGAGTGCTCTAGGGTTCTGAGGGCGTTCTCCGTCGTCAGTCGTCCGTCATCCGTCAGTTACGGATGACGGAAAACGGATGACGGATGACGCGACGCGGGTTCCGGGGCAGCCGGAGTCCGCTTTTTTCTTGCTTGCGGAGGAGAACAGCACCTGGCGATCGAAAGCCCGAACAACAAAGCGCCGCGCGTCCGAGTCAACCGGCAGATCCGCATCAGTCCCATCCGCGTGATCGCCCCCGACGGAGCGCAACTCGGCGTGCTGACCGTAGAGGAAGCGTTGGCTGCGGCGCAGGAGCGGGGACTCGACCTCGTGGAAGTGGCGCCGCTCGCGCGACCGCCGGTCGCGAAGATCATGGATTACGGGAAGTTCAAGTTCGAGCAGGCCAAGGCGGCGCGGGCGGCCAAGAAAAAGCAGCACGTCATCCACCTGAAGGAAGTGAAGTTCCGGCCGGGGATCGACGATCATGACTTCGCGTTCAAGACGCGGCACGCGCGCGAATTCCTGCAGGACGGCAACAAGGTCAAGGTGACGATGATGTACCGGGGCCGGCAGATGGCTCACCTCGACTTGGGACGTGAGGTGCTGGACCGGGTCGCGAACGAGCTGAAGGACATCGCTAAGATCGAGCAGGACCCGAAGCTCGAAGGCCGTAACATGTCGATGGTGCTGGCGCCGAAATAGAGGAACCAATGCCGAAACAGAAATCCAAGCGGGCCCTCCGGAAGCGCGTCAAGCTGACGGGAACTGGCCGGCTGCGCCGCTATCACGCGTACAAGAGCCACATCCTGACCAAGAAGCATCCCAAGCGGAAGCGGCACCTCCGCAAGCCCGCGCTCGTGTCGCACGCCGACGAGCGCCGTTTGAAGCGCCTGCTAATGGCGTAAGGAGCGCTCCATGCCTCGCGTCAAGAGCAACGTCGCGCGCCTCAAGCGCAAGAACAAGGTCATGAAGCTCGCCAAGGGCTACTTTGGTGGCCGCTCCAAGCTGTGGAAGGCCGCCAAGGAGTCGGTCGAGCGGGCGCAGAAATACGCCTACCGCGACCGTCGCCGCCGTAAGGCGGACTTCCGGCGGCTCTGGATCACGCGCATCAACGCCGCCGCGCGGCTGCACCAGCTGTCCTACAGCCGCCTGATGAACGGCCTCAAGAAGGCCGGCGTCGAGATCAACCGCAAAGTGCTCGCCGATCTCGCCGTCCGCGACCCCGTGGCGTTCGAGCAGCTGGCGGAGGTCGCGAAGCAGGCCCTCTGACGATGCGCGACCTCCTGGCAGCCATCGCCCAGCTGCGGGAGCGTCTGGAGGAGATTCCGCAGGCGGACGAGCGCCGGCTCCCCGATCTCAAGACCGAGATCCTGGGGCGCAAGGCCGGCGCCCTCACCACGATCCTCGCCCGCGTGCCCCGGCTCGATGCCGCCTCGAAGAAACAGGTCGGCGCCGCCGCCAACGCCCTGAAGCGCGAGTTCGAAGCCGCGTTCGCCGCGCGCGAGCGCGAGCTCAGGGGGGGGCGCGCCGCCGGTGCCGTCGCAGGTCTCGACCTCACCATGCCCGGGCGCGCCCGCTGGCAGGGCGGCCTCCATCTCGTCACCCAGGTCGTGGACGAGATCTGCGACATCTTCCGCGAGCTGGGCTTCACCCGCGCCGTGGGTCCCGAGGCGGAGACCGAGCGCAACAATTTCTTCGCGCTGAACTTCCCGCGCGATCATCCCGCCCTCGACGCCCAGGACTCGTTCTACCTGGGCGAGGACCTGCTGCTCCGCACCCATACCTCGCCCGTGCAGATCCGCACGCTCGAGCGCTACCCGCCGCCCATCCGCGTCGTCATCCCGGGTCAGGTGTACCGGCGCGATCCCTTCGACGCGTCCCACTCCCCGGTGTTCGAGCAGCTCGAGGGCCTCGCGGTGGACGACGGCATCACGTTCGTGGACTTCAAGGCCACGCTCGCGACGTTCGCGCGCCGCTTCTTCACCGCGGACACGCGGGTGCGGTTCCGGCCGTCGTTCTTCCCGTTCACGGAGCCGTCGGCCGAGATGGACGTGCAGTGCCAGATCTGCGGCGGCACGGGGGAGGGCTGCGCGACCTGCAAGCAGACGGGCTGGATGGAGATCCTCGGCTCCGGCA
>QHTX01000047.1:0-1106 GCA_003220975.1 Gemmatimonadota bacterium
CCAGCTGCTGGGCGCGATCGCCGGCGCGGCGCTCCTCAAGGGCGTGCTGCCCAAGATTCCCGTGAGCGTCGCGCTCGGCGGCACGCCGCGCCTCGCGAATGACGTGACCTTCGCGCAGGGTGTGTGGATCGAGGCGCTCCTCACCTTCTTCCTGGTGAGCGCCGTGTTCGGGACGGCCGTCTCGTCGCAGGCGCCAAAGATCGCGGGCTTCGGAATCGGCCTCGCGATCTTCGTAGACGCGCTGGTCGGCGGCAACCTCACGGGCGCGGCGATGAACCCCGCGCGCGCGTTCGGGCCGGCGCTCGTGGCGTGGCAATGGAACGGGCACGCCGTCTACTGGATCGGTCCGCTGCTGGGCGCCGCGGTCGCCGGCGCCCTCTGGAAGGCGGTGCTGCTACCGCGATCGTGAGGGAGGGCATCGGTGTAGAGGCACGGCAGTGCCGTGCCTCTACAGCAATTCCGCGACCGTCGGCGCGAAGTACGTCAGGATGATGTCGGCGCCCGCGCGCCGGATGGCGTACAGCGTCTCCCACATGGCGCGGGTCTCGTCCAGCATGCCGCGCTGAGCGGCCGCCTTGATCATCGCGTACTCGCCGCTCACCTGATAGGCGGCGAGCGGCGAGCCGAACTCCGCCTTGGCGCGGCGGATCAGGTCGAGGCAGGGGAGCGCCGGCTTGACCAGGAGGATGTCCGCGCCCTCGTCCGCGTCGAGCCGGATCTCCTTCATCGCTTCGTCGGCGTTGGTGCCTTGCATCTGGTAGGACTGCCGGTCGCCGAACTGCGGCGTGGAGCCCGCGGCTTCGCGGAACGGCCCGTAGAACGCCGACGCCGTCTTCGCGGCGTAGGACATGATCGGCACCCGGGACAGCCCGGCGGCGTCGAGCGCCTTGCGGATGCCCGCGACGCGGCCGTCCATCATGTCGCTCGGCGCGACGAGGTCGACCCCCGCGCGCGCCTGCGTCACCGCCACCTTGCCGAGCAGGTACACCGACGCGTCGTTCTCGACCTCGCCGTCCTGGATCACGCCGCAGTGGCCGTGGTCGGTGTACTCGCACAGGCAGACATCGCCCACCACGAGCAGGTCCGGCACCGCCCGCTTCACCGCG
>QHTX01000047.1:1170-2603 GCA_003220975.1 Gemmatimonadota bacterium
GCGGTGGGCCCGCTCCGCGTCCTTCACGAGCTCGTCCAGCGAGGTCTGGTACACGCCGGGGAGCGCGGGCACCTCACGGCGCACGCCCTCGCCGTGGCACACGAACAGGGGCCACACGAGTTGCGCGGGGACGACGTGCGTCTCCTGCACGAGGCGGCGCAGCGCCGCGGTGCGGCGCAACCGGCGCATCCGGCGGATCGGGAACTGGGCGGAGCTGGGGGTGCTCATCGGCCGAGCAATTTCGATGCGCCCTGCGCCCGCAGCAAGCCCGCCACCGCCGCGCCGGCTCCGGCGGGATCGCGCTCGTCGATCTCGGCTGACGCCGTGATCTGCACCGTTCCGTCCTGCGCCGTCACTCGCCCAAACAACCTGCTCCCCGCCCCCTGCTCCCTGCTCTCGCAGTACGCCGCCACCGGCGCCTGACACCCACCTTCGAGCGCCGCCAGCAGGCTCCGCTCCGCCGCCACCTGCCGCGCGCTCGGCGGGTGCTCGAGCGGCGCGAGCGCGGCGCGCGCCCGGGCGTCGTCCGAGCGCACCTCGAGCCCGAGCGCGCCCTGCCCCGGCGCGGGCATCACCTCCAGCGGATCGAGCCGCGCGGCGATCTCGCCCCCGAGCTCGAGCCGCTCGAGCCCCGCCCGCGCGAGCAGCGCGGCGTCGAGCCCGTCGCGTCCGGCTTTCACCTTCTGCACTCGCGTCGGCACATTGCCGCGCAGCGGCACGATCTCGAGGTCGGGACGGAGGTAGCGGAGCTGCGCGACGCGCCGCAGGCTCGAAGTCCCGATCCTGCCGCCGGGCGCGAGCTCGGCGATCGAGACGACGCCGTCCAGGCGGGTCACCAGCGCTTCGGCCGGATCGGCCCGGGGCGGGACGGCGCCCAGCGCGAGCCCATCCGGCAGCCGCGTCGGCAGGTCCTTGAGCGAGTGCACGGCGACGTCGATGCGGCCCGCGAGCAGCGCCTCCTCGATTTCCTTGGTGAAGAACCCCTTCCCCTCGAGCTCGTGCAGCGACCGGTCTACGTCGGCGTCGCCGCGCGTCTTGACGATCACGAGCTCGACCACCACGCCGCGGCGCGCCAGCTCGGCCCTCACCCATTCCGCCTGCCACAGGGCCAGCCGGCTGCCCCGCGTACCGATCTTCAGGGTCGCCGTCACCCGTCCCTCTTCCCGCTTCCCTCTTCCCCGAAGTATCGCACCAGCGCCTCCACCAGTCCCGGAACCGTGTACTCTCTCGCTTCGATCGCGACCTGGATTCCCAGCTCCCGGGCGGCCTCGGCGGTGACCGGCCCGATCGCCGCGGCGGCGAACCGGCCCGACGTCGCCGCCTCGCGGCCCACGATGTCGACGAAGTGACGCACCGTCGAGGAGGACGTGAAGGTGATCGCGTCGATCCCGCCCGCGACGACGTCGCGCGCGAGCTGGGTTCCGTCTCCCGCG
>QHTX01000047.1:2673-13069 GCA_003220975.1 Gemmatimonadota bacterium
CGGGGCAGCAGGATGTGCTTCCCGCGCAGGTCGCCGCGCTCGGCGAGCGCCTCGAGGACCGCCTCCGCGACGTACGTGCGCGGCACGAGGGCCGGCGTGACGCCGTATCGTTCCAGCGCCGCCGCCGTCGCCGGCCCGATGGCAGCGACGGCCACCCGCGCGAGGTCGCGCGCCGCGAGCCCCCAGTCGGGGAGGTGATCGCACACCACGGCGACCGCGTTCTGGCTCGTGAAAATCACCCAGGCGTAGCTCGGCAGCCGGGCGAGCGCCGCGCGCAGCGGCGCGAGGTCGGCGAGCGCCTGGATGCGAATCATGGGCGCAGCGACGACGTCGGCGCCGAGCGCCTCGAGCGCCTGTACCAGCGCATCCGCCTGCTCGCGGGCGCGCGTCACCGCGATGCGCCGGCCAAGCAGGGGAGGGCGCGAGGAGCGCGGCGACTGTGACATACGTGTAATATCAAGCAATGTTCCGCTCACTGCGCTCCGCTCTCGCCCGCTTTGCCGTGCGCCGGGCCGCCGCCTGCCAGCGCCACGCCCCCAAACGCGCGGCCTGGTGGCTCGAGATGGGCTGCGCACTGACGCCCGTGTTCGCAGAGCCCTACCCCGCGCTCGTGCGGCTGCGGCGGGCCATCGAAGACCGCTGGGGGGCGCTCGCCGCCGCGCAAGAGGCGGTCGAGCGCTTTCCCGAGAACCCCGACGCGTGGATCCTACTCGGCGAGGCGTACCAGATGGTGTTCCGGCAGCAGGAGGCGCTCGTCGCCTACGAGCAGGCGCTCGCGCTCGAGGAGCGCCCCGACGCGGCGCTGGCGGCGGGCGACCTGTACCGCCGCGCCGGCCGGTACGCGGACGCGGCAGCGCGCTTCGCCCGCGCGCACGCCGCGGGGGGCGGCGCCGAGGCCCTGTGGCTCAACGCCCAGGCCCTGTTCCAGGCGGGCGACGTCCGGGCCGCGGAAGAGGCGCTCCACCTCTGGGCCACCCAGGTCCCTGGCGGGCAGGAGCGGCTCTCGGAGGCGCGCGCTGAATTGTTCGTGGAAAAGCCCGGCAGCTAGCCCTTGCTCGACCGACGGTAGAGGGAGAAGGTATAGCAGAGCAGGATGACGGCCGTCACGACGTAGGCCGCCACGAGGTAGCCGGCGTTCTGTGGGACCTCAGGCACCGTTCCGTTCCTCCCAGAGCAACGACAGCGCATACCGCTGGGTCACGAACCCGACGTACAGCAGCGTGAACACGCCGAGCGAGAACAGCCAGGTCGCGAGCATGCTCCCCGGCAGCGACGGCGCGCTCGGCTTCAGGATGATCGGCTGGGGATGGAGCGTACGGAACAGGTACACGCTCAGGTGAATGAAGGGCACCAGGCACATCCCGCAAATGCCCAGCACGGCCGCGTAGCGGGCGCCGAGGGCGGGGTCTCGCACCGCGCCGCGCAGCAGCAGGTACCCTATATAGAGGAAGAACAGCAGCAGGGTCGACGTGAGCCGCGCGTCCCACGTCCACCAGGTCCCCCAGATCGGCTTCCCCCAGATGGGACCGGTGGTGAGCACGATCGCGGCGAACACCGTGCCCACCTCCGCGGACGCCGCGGCAAAGCGGTCGAGGCGGCGGTCCTTCAAGAACAGGTAGAAGATGCTCCCGAGGCCCACCAGCACCATCGCCGTCTCGGCCCAGATCGCCGCGGGGACGTGGAGGTAATAGATCTTCTGCGCCGGTCCTTGCAGCCGCTCGACCGGGGTGAACGCGAGCGCCCGGACGTACACGCCCGCGAGCAGCGCCAGGCCGAGCAGCGTGATCCACCGGCCCCTGTGCAGGAGGCTCATTCATCCACCGTGAAACGGAACAGGAAGCTCGCGAGCGACACGAACACGATGTCGTAGGCGGCGAGCAACTTAAGATACCCCACGGCCTCGCTCAAGGGACGGTCGCCGAACAGACGCGCGGTCACCTGAACCGCTCCGATGAGCGGACGGACCAGGAACGGCA
The DNA here is from genome assembly GCA_003220975.1 of Gemmatimonadota bacterium. Taxonomy (GTDB): domain Bacteria; phylum Gemmatimonadota; class Gemmatimonadetes; order Gemmatimonadales; family GWC2-71-9; genus AG41. The sequence goes on from QHTX01000047.1 coordinate 4,650, forward strand.
GCAGCAGCACCACCAGGAGCAGCTCGGCGAACCGCGTCCTGATCACGAGCGCGCTGAACAGCGTGCCGACGGCGACGAACCCCACCGTGGCCAGCGCGATCACCGCGACGAGCGGCAGCAACACCCGCCCCACCGGGACGTTGAAGAACAGCACGAACAGCGGCAGGCCGACGCTCTCCACGACCGCCACGAATGCCAGATTCGCGAGCAGCTTGCCCCAGTAGAGGCTGGTGCGACTCAAGGGCGAGACGAGCAAGCCCTCGAGCGCCTGATTCTCGAGCTCCAGCTGGAATGCGCGGTTCAACGCCAGCATGGCGGCGAACGTGAAGGTCACCCAGAGAATCGTCGGGGCGAGATCGAGGGCCGACACCGCGGTGGGGTCCCGCCCGAAGTTGAACACCGTGAGCACGAGGGCGGTGAACACGACGGCCGAGACGATCGCGGTGCGGGTGCGGAACTCGAGCAGCAGGTCTTTGCGCGCCACCGCCCACGCCTGCCGCAACAGCTCAGCCATCGGCCATGGCGCGCCGGTAGGCTGCGGCGATCTCGGCGGCGCTGCGCGTTCCGCGCGGCGCGAAGTGCACGAACCGCCCGCGTCGCTGGAACGCGACGTCGGTGGCGAGCTCGGCGCCCTCATCCACGTTGTGCGTCGCGAGCACCATCATGCGGCCCCCGTCGTGCAGCTCGCCCAGCAGCACGCGGAGCTGCCCTGCGGCCGCGAGGTCGAGCCCCGTGAACGGCTCGTCGAGCAGCAGCACGGCGGGATCGTGCAGCAGCGCCTTCGCGATCGCGGCCCGCTGCAGCAGGCCGCGCGACAGCGACCACACCGGCTCGCCGGCGCGGTCGCTCATGTCGAGCCGGGCGAGCACCTCGGCGGCGCGCGCGGCGCGTCGGGCCGCGCTCAACCCGTAAAGCGACCCCCAGAACAACAGGTTCTCGCGCACGGTGAGGTGCCCGTAGAGGTGGGACTGATGGCCGATCCAGCCGATGGCGCGCCGGCCGCCGTCCACCCGGGCCGACCCGGCCTGCGGGTTGATCAGTCCGGCGAGCACTTTGAGGAGGGTGGTCTTGCCCGCGCCGTTGGGCCCGAAGATCGCGAGCGTCTGCCCGGGGGCGAGGCTGAACGAGACACCGTCGAGCGCCACGACCCGCCCGAACGCGTGGTGCAACCCCTCAGCCAAGAGCATCGATGCGGGCGGCCAGGTCTTCCAGGTCGAACGGCTTGACGAGGTATCCCGAGTGGCCGAGGTCCAGCACGTTGGTCAGCGGCTCCATGCTGACGTAGGAGGTGGTGACGATGACGGGGAGCGCGGGGCGGGAGCGGCGGATCTCCTGGAGCAACGTGACGCCGTCGGTGTCCGGCAGGCGCAGGTCCAGGACCAGCACCTGGGGCTCGAACTCCTCGAGCTGGCGGCGGGCCTCCGTGCCGCTCGCCGCGAACGCCAGGTCGTAACGCGGGGCGAAGAAGCGCTTGTAGGTGCGTCGGAGCGCCGATTCATCCTCGACGAACAGGACCTTACGTCGCGGCGTGCGGGACCCCATAGGTGGGGCCCAATATAATCAGCTCGCGCCGCTCTCCAACTCGAACAGGTCGTCCAGCTTGGTCAACACCAGCAGGAAGCGCAGCTCTTCGTTCGCCCCGCGCAGGCTCACGCTGAGCCGACGCTCGGCCGCCTTGCGCTGAATCAGCATGAGCGCTCCGAGGCCGGCGGAGTCCACCTGCCGGGTCCCCGAAAGGTCGATCACCAAGCGCCCGGCTCCCTCAGACAGCTGCTCGAGCAGCTCGCCCGCCGCGCGGCGGAACGCCGTGCGCGACTCGAGCCCCAGCTCCTCTGGAGCGGCAAGCACCTAACCTGCGGGCCGTCAACCGGTTGTCAAAGACGGCGTGAGGTGCCTCACGTGACGCGTTGCCGCAGAGCGAGCGGCAGGGCGCATATTGCAAGGTCGCAACACCCGCCCCTGGCCAGCGCCTTGACCTCGCCTCAGTCGAGCGGCATACCTTACCTGCAACGTGGACTAGTGCTGGCTAGGAGGCCAATCACATGGCAAAGACAGTCGCGTCGAAGGAGCTAACCGAGGTCAGCGAAGCGCAGATCGCGGTGCATTGGAAGGAAGAGGACTACTATCAGCCTTCCGAGAAATTCAAGGCACAAGCGAACCACGCACATCCTTGAAAAGTTCGGCCTCGCCAAGTTTCCCGACTGCTTCAAAGAATACGCGGACATGCTGACCTGGTTCGAGCCATATCACACGGTCCTCGATACCAGCGACGCGCCGTTCTGGAAGTGGTTCGTCGGCGGCAAGATCAACGCGTCGTACAACTGCGTGGACCGTCATCTCGCCAAGTACGGGAACAAAGCAGCCTTCATCTTCGTGCCCGAACCCGAAGCAGAGCGGGATGTGACCATCAAGTACCAGGAGCTGTATACCAGCGTAACTGAACTGGCCGCCCTGCTGCGCGGCTTGGGACTCAAGGCAGGAGACCGCGTCACGTTTCACATGCCGATGGTCCCGGAGCTGCCGATCACGATGCTGGCGTGTGCGCGCCTGGGCATCATCCACTCGCAAGTCTTCGGCGGGTTCAGCGGTCAGGCGTGCGGCTCGCGCATTCAGGACTCGGGCAGCCGGGTGCTGATCACGATGGACAGCTACTGGCGCAATGGCACGCTCGTCGATCACAAGGCGAACGCCGACATCGCAGTGCGTACGGCGAAAGACCTGGGGCAGGAGGTCGACAAGGTGCTGGTGTGGCAGCGTTATCCCGGAAAGTATTCCGCCAAAACGCCGATGATTCCCGGCCGCGACTTCTTCATGAACGACCTGCTCAAGGAGTACAAAGGCCAGAAGGTCGAGCCGGTTCCCCTGCCGTCCGAGGGGCAACTGTTCTTGATGTACTCGAGCGGCACGACGGGCAAGCCCAAGGGCGCGCAGCACAGCATCGCGGGTTATTTGGCCTACGTGACCGGCACGTCCAGGTGGATTCTCGACATCCATCCGGAAGACGTCTATTGGTGCATGGCGGACATCGGCTGGATCACCGGGCATTCCTACATCGTCTACGGTCCGCTGGCGAACGCGGCGACGAGCGTGCTGTACGAAGGCGTGCCGACGTTTCCCGACGCGGGGCGGCCGTGGCGCATAGCCGAGCGACTGGGCGTGAACATCTTCCATACCGCGCCGACGGCGATCCGGATGCTGCGGAAGCTCGGTCCCCAAGAACCCCGCAAGTACAAGTACCGTTTCAAATCCATGACGACGGTGGGCGAGCCGATCGAGCCGGAGGCGTGGCGCTGGTATTACGAGGAGGTCGGCAAACGCGAGGCCGTGATCACCGACACGTGGTGGCTGACCGAAACAGGCGGCTTTCTCGGCACCACAGTTCCGGCGATTCATGCGATGAAGCCGGGCAGCTGCGGTCCCGGCGCGCCGGGGATTCATCCCATCATTTACGACGAGACCGGCGCAGAGATTCCCAAGGGTTCCGGCAAGGCGGGCAACATCTGCATCCGCAATCCCTGGCCGGGCCTCATGCAGACGTTGTGGGGCGACCGCGACCGCTACGTCAAGACCTACTTCGCCAAGTACAACAAGAATCCCCGTAGCAAGGATTGGCGCGACTGGCCCTTCATGTGCGGCGACGGCGCCGTGCAGGCGGCGGATGGCTACTACCGCATCCTGGGCCGTATTGACGACGTGATCAATGTCGCCGGCCACCGGCTCGGCACGAAAGAGATCGAGTCCGCCTGTCTCACGGTCCCGGAAGTGGCCGAGGCCGCCGTCGTCCCCGTCCAGGATGAGGTAAAGGGACGGGTGCCCGAAGTGTACATCGCGGTCAAGCCGGGCGTGCCGCCGAGCCAGGACGTGATCGACCGCGTGATCAAGGCGAACGAAGAGGTGATCGGCAAGATCGCACGACCCAAGCACGTGTACATCGTGCCGGACATGCCCAAGACGCGCTCCGGGAAGATCATGCGGCGGGTGCTCGCGGCCATCTCGAATCGCAGAGATGTCGGCGACGTGACGACCCTCGCGAACCCGGACGTGGTGGAGCAAATCCGCGCGATGGTACAAGGGAAGGACACAATAACCACGCAAGAAGCATTGCCGGAGGACATCGCGAAGTTCGGCCAGGCTGAATAAGCGACCCTCGCCAAACGGCTCAGGCCCCACGAAGCGACTGCGTATTTTTGTCGCGGAGTGGGGCCTGGGCCGTTTGGCCGCTGCTACAGCTCCACCTGCGCCCCCACTTCGAACACCTGGTTCGCCGGGATCTTGAAGAAGGCGGTCGCCCGCAGGGCGTTGCGCGACATGAAGGCGAAGAGGTTCTCGCGCCACTGGGCCATGCGGTGCCGCTCCGAGGTGACGAGGGTCTCGCGCCCGAGGAAGAACGTCGTTCATTCAATCCGGATGTCGAGGGCCTTGACCCGGCAGGCCGCCAGCACGTCGCCGATGTCCGGATCGTCCATGAACCCGTAGCTGGCGGTCACGCTGTGAAACCCCTTGCCGATGCGCTTCACGGTGACGCGCTCCGGGGGCGCGACGTGGGGAACGTCGTGCGTGACGACGGTCAGAAAGACGATCTTCTCGTGGAGGACCTTGTTATGGGCGAGATTGTGAATGAGCGCGGGCGGCGTGCCGTCGCTCGTGCCATACATGAAGACAGCCGTGCCGGGCACGCGGATCGGCGGCTCCGCCGCCAGATCGGCGAGCAGCATCTTGAGCGGCACCGTCTTTTCCAGCATGCGCTTGCCGAGGATCTCGCGGCCGCGCTTCCAGGTGGTCATCAGCGTGAAGACGATGGCCGCGATGACCAGGGGCACCCAGCCGCCGGAGCGGATCTTCAGCATGTTCGCCGCGAAGAAGGGGATGTCCACACACAGGAACAGGCCCGCAACGGCGGCCGCGCGGAGGAAGCTCCAGCGCCACACCTCGCGGCTCATCACGTAGAACATCAGCGTCGTGATCAGCATCAACGTGGACAGCGCCACGCCGTACGCGCCGGCGATGTTGCTGGACGTGGGCTGCTGGGTGTTGGCCCCGTGGAACCCGAGCACCAGCACGCAGGTGAGGAGCAAGAGCCCCCGGTTTACGGCCGGGACGTAGATCTGCCCGATCTCGCGCGACGAGGTGTGCTCGATGGTGAGCCGGGGGCTGTAGCCCAACTGCACCGCCTGGCGAGTCAGCGAAAAGGCGCCCGAAATGACCGCCTGCGACGCGATGATCGTCGCGGCCGTCGCGAGCGCGATGAGCGGGTACAATGCCCAGCTCGGCGCGAGATGGTAGAAGGGGTTCACCGCCGCGGCCGGGTTCCGGAGCAGCAGCGCACCCTGCCCGAAATAGTTGAGCAGCAGGCCCGGGAGCGTCACGCTGAACCACGCGATCTGGATGGCGCGATGACCGAAGTGGCCGAGGTCCGCATACAACGCCTCGCCGCCGGTCACTACCAGGAAGACCGCACCCAGGACGACGAAACCCCGTCCGGGGTTGTCGGCGAGGAAGCGGACGGCGTGGTAGGGCGACACGGCGGCCAGCACCGCCGGCTGGCGCACGATCTCGCTCAGCCCGAGCACGCCGAGCGTGGCGAACCACACCAGCATCACCGGCCCGAACAGCGCGCCGATGCGCGCCGTGCCGCGGCTCTGCAGCAGGAACAGGCCGACGAGGATCACGAGCGTCACGGGAATCACCCACGAGGCCAGCGCCGGCGTCGCGATCTCGAGCCCCTCGACCGCCGAGGTCACCGAGATCGCCGGGGTGAGAGCGCCGTCCGCATACAGCAGGGCCGACCCGAAAATGCCGAGCGCGATCATGATGCGGCGGGGCGACAGCCCCCGGGCGAGACGGCTGCCGTTCACCAGCGCCATCAGGGCCAGCACGCCGCCCTCTCCTTTGTTGTCGGCGCGGATGATCACGATGTGGTACTTGATCGTCACCACGATCACGAGCGACCAGAACACGAGGGAGAGGACGCCGAGCACGTTGCCCGGGCTCACGGGGATGCTGTGGGTCCCGAAGAAGGACTCGCGGATCGCGTACAGCGGGCTCGTGCCGATGTCGCCGTAGACGACGCCCAGCGCCGCGAGGGCGAGCGTCCCGAGGTAGCCGCCGCCAGGAGCGGAGGCGGCGCGGGGTTCCGCAGCCGCGGTCATGCCGTCTGCCGCAAGCCCGTGAGGGCCAGCACCCAGATCGCCGTCATGATCGCCGCCGAGGCGATGCACCAGCGGCAGATGGCATGGAGCACGAGCAGCTCGAGGGACGTGAGGTAGAGCGTGAACGCGAAGCCCGCCGTCGCGAGCGCCGCGACGAGCACCGCCAGCCGCCGGTCACCGGCTCGAGCCGGCTGCAGGCCGGCGAGGCCGAGGACGAACAGCACCGCGTAGCCCGCCACGCCGTAGAACGCCACGGGGATCCCCAAGAGGTCGGCGTAGCGGCTCGTCTGCACCACTTCGCAGCCGCCGGTCCCGCACTGGAGCTCGCCGATCACACCGATCTTGTACAACCAGAGGTACGTCGCGACCAACAGCCCCACGAGCGCGAGGAGCACGATGGCCTGCCGCCGGATCACTTGCGTGTGTGCGTCAGGCTGTCGACGAGGGCCTGGAAGGCATCCGACGTGGCGTGCCCCTCGAACCGTTTGCCGTTCACGAAGAAGCTGGGGGTCCCCTGGACGCCCGCACGCTCGCCTTCTTCGAGGCTCGCCTGGATGCGGCCGGCGTACCGCTGGCCATCGGTGCACGCGTCGTACTTCTCGAGGTCCAGGCCGACGGTTTTCGCGAAATCTCGGAACAGCGCGCGGGGGTTCTTCCCCGTCTGCGCCCACTCGTGATGCTGAAACAGCTGGTCGTGCATCTCCCAGAACTTGCCCTGCTCACCCCCGCACTGCGCGGCGAGCGCGGCGTAGCGCGCGTACTGGTGCCCGGGCAGCGGGAAGTCGCGGTAGCGCCACCGCACCTTGCCCGTGGCGAGCAACTGTTCGCGGATCACCGGCATCTGCACCGTCGCGAACGAAGCGCAGAAGGGGCACTCGAAGTCGGAGTACTCGATGACTTCGACCCGCGCCGCGTCGGAGCCCAGCGTGTAGCCGCGGAACCCATCCGCCGCGGCGACGGGAGGCGGCGCGCTCTGGAGCGGCGCCGGCCGCGGCCGCGACCCGTACCACAGCGCCCCCGCCCCGACCACTGCCACCACCGCCAGCAGCGCGTAGAACCCCTTCATGCGTCACCGACCCTCCGCCACGGTTCGTCGTCCTCGTCGTCCTCGAAGTGACCCCCCCGGCCCCCCTCGCCCCCCTCACCCCCAGCCTCGCGGGCGAGCCGCTCCGCCTCCTCCACGATCCGGCGGCTCTCGACCTCGTAGTGAAACAGCTCGCTGCGCGCGTTCCCCAGGAGCTTCTGCAGCTCCGGCACGCGCTCGAGCAGCCGACCCGTCCGGTCGAGCTCACGGATGCGTTCCGCCAGGGCGCGCAGCATGGCGAGCAAGCGCTCGGCGCGATCCGGCCCGTAGACTTCTTCCGTGTTATCGCCCATGCGCCCGCCTTCCCTGACCGCCGTCCAGTGTGCCGACTCCCCCCACTCCCCGGCCCATGCTCCCTGCTCCCCGCCCGCCACCTCTCATTATACCACGGGCCGGCTCCAGGCGTGGGACCTTTGCGCGCCCTGCCGGCGCTTATTACATTGCGGCGCCGATTTCCCCGCGCCCACACCGCCAGTTCGAGAAGAGAGGAGCGCCCTGCGCATGGCCAAGAAACGTTCGGAACCCCGACGCCCGTCCACCCCCACCGCATTCGAACAAGCCCGCGACGAATTGTTCTCCCACATCCTGCGATGCGGCGTGCTGGAAGCCAGCGTCGAGCACCAGAAGGAATGGTTCGACGACACGATGCTGTATCTGGCCGACCGGCCGACCGTTACGAAGAGCTGGACGAGCCGCAGCTCGCCGAGCTGCGCGTCCTGGGCGAGCGGTACTGCCGTCCTGTCATGGGGCGGAACGCGACGGTGGGCGCGGGGGCCTGAGCCGGCACGCCTACCACCACCGCGGGAACCGCCGCCAGCGGCGCCCCACCGCCAGCCGCACGCCGCCGCCGAGGCCCAGTTCCGCGTACCACCCCGCCACGCGTCCCGGCGCGGCCTCGACGCCGAGCACTGCCGTGAGGTACCCGGCGCCGTGCGCCGCCTCCGCCCCGACGAACGCGAGCCCCAGCCCCGCATAGGGTCCGAGTCCGGTGCGGTCGCCGGGCCGGAGCAGCAGTTGCGCCGTCGCCTGCACGCGCATCCCCACCACGCCGTCGTAGTCACCGCCTGCCGCGCTGAGCGCGAACCGCCCTTCGCCACCCGGCCGCCGCGCCAGGCTCAGCTCCGGACCCCAGAAGCCGCGACGCGCCAGCACCACCATCGCGCCCGCGCCCGCTTCGGTCACCACCA